>JAYTCQ010000254.1:0-31293 GCA_043736395.1 Blastocatellia bacterium
CAACCGTAATTTCTTTGGCCAGATATACGTCCTGAATAGATTGCAACAATGCAGCGCCTTCTGCCATTGGGCGTTGGAAGGCTTTACGTCCTGAAATCAATCCCATTCCGCCAGCGCGTTTGTTGATGATCGCGGTTGTGATGGCTTCTTTTAAATCACTTTCTCCGCTCGAAGCGCCACCGGAATTAATTAATCCTGAACGTCCCATATAGCAATTCGCCAACTGGTAACGCGTCAGATCAATCGGATGGTCAGTGCTAAGTTCGGAATAAATGCGCTTGTCGGTTTTGCCGTACGCGCTTTCGCCCGTGTTTAATGCCAAATATCCGCCGTTATTTTCCGGCAGTTTTTGCTTGATAATATCGGCTTCGATGGTCACGCCTAAGTGATTCGCTTGTCCGGTCAAGTCTGCTGAAACGTGAAAATCTTTTTCCTTCGTTTTGAATGCTTCGTTGCGCAAGTAACACCACAGAACAGTGAATAAACCTAATTCGTGAGCGCGACGAAAAGCCTGACTGACTTCAACGATTTGACGACGTGATTCCTGCGAACCAAAATAAATGGTCGCCCCAATCCCGGCGGCTCCCATATCGAAAGCCTGCTCGACCTGACCAAACATAATTTGATCGAAAGCATTCGGGTACGACATGAATTCGTTGTGATTCAGTTTGACGATGTAAGGGATTTTATGCGCATATTTGCGTGCCGTTGAACCTAATACACCTAACGTCGAAGCGACGGCGTTGCATCCGCCTTCGATGGCAAGTTTGACAATATTTTCGGGATCGAAGTAGATCGGATTTTTGGCAAAGCTCGCTCCGGCGGAATGCTCAATGCCCTGATCTACCGGCAAAATCGAAACGTAGCCGGTTCCCGCCAGGCGTCCGTGATTGTAGACGTCTTGCATATTACGCAAAACATTCGGAGTCCGATCCGAATCAATCCAAACTCGATCAATAAAATCCGGGCCGGGTAAATGAATATGTTCCTTGGCAATGGTTTTACACTCGTGATTGAGTAAGCCATCGGCATTATCGCCAAGCAGGTTTTGAATATCTTTGATTTCCACTGATTAAAGCCTCCAAAAAAATAACGATCAATTGTTAGAAACTTGAATAATAGGTCGCTCGCTTACGATTTGCAACTTATGAAAATCGTCAGACTATAAATAGGATTTATGAGGAATTAAACTATACAACTTTCGCAAGGATGATAATTTCACCATTCCAGCGCCAATCATTTTCTTTGCCTTGCAGATGAACACCTCCCAGCCAGCGATCAATTCCGTTGAGATGAAGATTGTCGGAGCGTCCTGCCATGACAGATTTTCCGGCTTCCGTTACGTGTAAGGTTTGTGAAAGAAATTCTTTGGTAAGTTCTTCCGGAATATCAAAAAGCTTACCGTGCTGAGTTTTTAGTAATGGCTTCTCACCTTCGCACAGCCGCTTGACGTGCAGCCACAAGGTTGAATCGCCCATAAAGACAGCCTCTTCCTGCGCCTGATCATAATTAAAAATCTGGGTCGGGGTTATTTTTTCACTTGCGACGGCAGTTAAGATTTGACGTTCTGTTCTGGAAAGTCCATTGAAAGTCGAAGGAAACTGTTCACAGTGTCGGCGCATCGCGGCGTGTAAGAAAGGGAGCGCTTTCAGATCATTTTCAAGCAAGTCATTCAAGTCAATCGGATTTGGAGCAGTAAACGATTGCCAAGCGTCATGCGCGGTTAACATTTCTTTTGGGGTGACTTTATGACGCAAAGGAAATAATGACGCCAACTGCTGCGCGTTCAGTTGCCCAAGTCCGTGAAAAGGATTTATTCCCGTGAATTCTCCAATACAAATCAGACTGAGTTTGGTGGCTCCGCGTTGCCGCTCATAAAACCAATCCAGAATTTGAATCAGTTGTAATTGATCGTATAAATCGTGCTCAAACCATAAGACAATTTCATCGTGTTCTCGAAAGGACATGAGTATTTTGTCGCGTTCGGCAAAACTTCGGGCAATCACTTCAAGCTCGCCCCAACCTTGCGAAGCCATCCATTCGGCGCGAATCCGGCTGAGCTGTTGCAACGAAAATCCTAATGGGACAGGTCCTTCGTGCAAGACATCGCGCCACGCCATAATGCTTCCGGAAAAAACTGCTTCCTGAATCAGTTCGGCAGCCGCATCTCCATTTGTAATATGAAGCATAATCAGACCATCGGTAATTGACGGCAACAGGGAAAAATATTAGGGAAACATAGAATCTTTTATAATTATGCGTTGCAATCCAATTGAAATCAAGACAGCCTGCAAGGCTACCTTGATTGCGGAGATAGATTGCGGATATATTAGAACTTATTGGCTATTACAATTACGGTAAATCAATATGACAACAAACAAATCAATCTTGACTGAGAATACTGAATTTTCATCGAACGGGATTTCACTTCGGGGTTATCTGGCGCGTCCTGTTGATACTCCGGATGCTCCGGCAATTATCCTGATCCACGAATGGTGGGGCTTAACCGACCATATTAAAGATATTGCAGGCCGTTACGCTTCACAAGGTTACATCACAGCAGCCGTGGATTTATACGACGGAGTCACCACCAAAGATGCCGGGGAAGCCGGTAACCTGATGAATTCACTCGACTTTCCAAAGGCGCTCGGAAGAATCAAGGCGACCGTAGAGTATTTGCGCCAATTGGAAGGCGTCACCTCGATTGGCATTACCGGGTTTTGTATGGGCGGAGTTTTATCCTTATTAGCTGCCTGCCAGAACAAAGTTGAGGCGGTCGCGCCGTTTTATGGAATGCCGGACGATCTGTCTGTTATTGCCAACCTTGGATGTCCGATGCTTTTCATTGGCGGTGAAAAAGACCAATGGATTACGGTTGAAAAGATGAATAACTTAAAAAACGAACTGCAAAATCATCAGAAAGCAGGAGAAGTCATCATCTATCCTGAGGCGAATCATGCTTTTTTTAATGATACCCGACCAGAAGTTTACAATGCAGAGGATGCAACCGATGCATGGCAAAAAGTATTGGCGTTTTTTAAGGAAAATCTGAAATAAATACTATTTTTTTTAGTTACGAATGACACGAAATCGGATATTCTTTGTTGGTTCGACGTAGAATAAAAAGTATTAACTAGTCCCCCAAGCCTTAAGAGGTTTTTACATGAAGAATCAAGTCGGTGAACGAAAAAGCCCCGTTCCCGTCCCATCTTTAGACGAATCGCTGGCGCAATTGGAACAAGCGCTGGATTTATTTTCTTCGACGCAGGCCAGCTCTCATAATGAAGAGCAAAATAGTGCCGCCGAAGCTTCTCCCATTCAAAATATTCACCTCCTAGAAAAGGTTCGCAAACCAGAGCCGACAATTACCAACAACGAAAAAGAATTATTTACACAAGCTATTAATGAACTGAAGAAATCTGCGTCAACTTCAAGTGATGAAACCATCCCTCAATGGGCCGGAGGAGAGGTCGCGTTTGTGGCGGAAGATGAAAGCGATGCCGCAGCCCGGCGCTTTCCGTTTTTTACTCAAGCACAAAAGCGGTTGATGATGATCGCAGCTTTTCTCTTAATTGTTTTCGCTGCGATTGGGTACCTGCTCTGGCAACAACAAAAGAAAGACGAAGCCCGCGCGAAGGCTCCAACCTCAGAAGAAATGTATTTAACCTCTGCTTCTCAGCCTAAGACTGAAGACTCACCTGTTAATCCAGAAACCTCCGATTCACCTGCGGGAGAAGCCGCAATCTCTCCCGATCAATTATTGAATGATCATGTCAGGCAGATTTTAACGGCTTACAATCCAACCGCAATTGATACGCGTTACAAGTTCACGGTCAAAGATGGAATCATTATCCTCAGCGGTGAAGCGCAAACGCAGATGGAGAAAGACGGGGCTGAAAATGTTTTGCGACCACTGAATGGAGTTGTAAAAATTGTCAATAACTTGAAAGTACGCGGAATTATGGCAGCGGCTCCCGGCAACGTCATAGCCCAAGCCGGAACCAATGGCCCGGTAATGTATCCAATCACAAATCCGGCAGAAGCAAAGCGATTGGAAGAAGCCCTCAAGAAAGATTTAGCCGAAGGTGCCAGTAATGCTGAGAAATTAACTGCCCGATTGAATGAATCAAATAATCAATTAAAGTTGCAACCGACTCCGACGACAGTTCCGGTCGAAACTGTCAAAGCGGACGATTCAGAAGCGCGTAAGCTTTCCGCTGCGAAGCTCAACGAAGAACTCGTGCAACAACGAAGAAATGCCGAAGAAAAATTACGTGAACGCGAAGAAGCTGAAAAAGCTGACGTAGCCCGCAAAGCGCGAGAACAGGCAGCGCCTCCTGTCGTTGCTGAATTGCGCTCCGGTACGGTGACCTGGGTTGGAACCGTCAAAGGCGTCGAAGATATTGTTATTCGTGGAGCTTCGGCTTCTGTTACCCACGTCTCAGGGGAAGTTGCCAGCGGCGTTCGCGCTACTTTTAGTGCGCCGATTCCGAATGCTCCCATCAGCGTACGCTTAGTCGCCGCCAGCGGGAAAGCACCGGCACGAATTATTCAACAGCCTTCCGCCTCCAATAATTTCACGACCATCGTTCGCGTGGGCAGTGAAGGAAAAGGCGATAACAAACCCCAATCTTTCTCGCTTCGTTGGTCAAATCAGTAAATCCCCCTCCCGCTCCCTTTATCCCCCTATCATAATTTTTCTGCCTGTTTGATCTAATCTGGCTAATTTCAGTCAGGAAGATGAAGAATCATTCTGAAACTTTTCAGTCAAAATCGAATTGCTATAGTTCTATAAGACTTCCGCGAAGCCTCCACCGTAAATTAATTACAGCTAACCTGACCGATTAGGCGATTCCCCTGAAATATCGCTGCATCGCCAGAGTTTTGGAATTTACACATGATTCGTTTTATTTCACGGCTGACAGCCAAAGAGCTGTCAAGCTGACGGTCTTCGTCTGCCCTTACGCCGCTGTGGTGGGAGCCTCCCCACCACAACCCAACGACGAGACACGCTATCTAAAAAAAACTACGGAGCTACTATGAAAAAGAGTTTGGTATTGATTGGATTCCTGATTATTTGTTTTAGTTTTACTGCCGCCAAGGCTGATTCTGTCACGATGCAATTGACGGGCGTCACGGGAGCTAATCAAGGTGGATATTATGTGGGACCAGCCTCGGGAACAGCTGGCGGAACCCCGATTTCAATGGTCTGTATTGATTTTTCACATCACGTTTCCGTCGGTCAAACCTGGACTGCCACAACGAATTCCTTCACTGATTTGAGCGGAGCGCGCTTCGCCGGACAGCCGGACGCATTCACCAAATATCAACAGGTAGCGTGGTTGTTTGATCAATTCGCGGCGAATCCTGGCGCTACGGGTGATCTGCAATTTGCGATGTGGAGCCTGCTTACGCCCAGCTCTCCAGCCACTGCCGGATCACTCAGCTGGATCAATCTGGCGAAATCGCAGAATCTGAATAATTACAATTTTTCTAACTTCCGCGTGTATACGCCCACTGACCCCAGTGCAGCCAGTCCGCAGGAATTCATCGCCCGCATCCCTAATTCACCAGTGCCTGAACCCGCCAGCCTGATGCTGCTCGGAACCGGTCTCGCCGGAGTCGCGGCCATGATGCGCAAACGTGATCAGAAAAAAGATTTAACGGATAACTAAGACTTACCGACCGAAAAAGCCACGAGCCGCTCTGACAATGTATCAGAGTGGCTCGTTTTTATTTTCTTCTCCGCCAATAGACGCCTGCCTGCGATTTCGTTATTATCCTTCAATTCAAAATGTCTTTAGGTTTTTGTCTGGAAGGAAAGTTAGATGCCAACGATTGAATTGAAACGACGTGTCAGATGGGCGGATGCCGACCCGGCTTATCGCATTAATTTCCCGCGTTACTTTGAATATTTTGAAGAAGGCGAAGCCGAGTTACTGCGTGCCTGTGGCATCACATTTGATCAGCAGGCAGGCTACGGCATGCCGCGCGTTAATTCAGAATGTACTTTCAAAAAGCCGCTGCTGCTGGATGCTGAATTTATCATGCGGGTTTCCATTGGGAAGCTGGGACGCAGCTCCATTCGCTACGAATATCAAATTTTTGATATGTCGCAGGAATTAGCCGCCGAAGGTTCCATGACTGTCGTTTGCACGAAAGACGGACAGTCGGCTGAAATTCCGACAGAGCTAAGAGCCGCACTATCAAATTAAGGCTGTATGAAACGTGAGGTGATCGCCAATCTTGTTGCATATATCGCTATTTTAGCGTTGTATTATGGCGCAAAAGCATCGCTGTCGTTTTTCCCATTTAGGTTAATTCCGTTAATAATTAGTGAACTCGGAATCAACCCTGATTCAAGCATAATGACTTTATTTGTAGGCTTTTTCCTGATTTCGTTGGGAGGATTTTTGTCGTCGTTAATTTCCCTACGCACCCGCGTTGCCATTATTCCAGGGCTGGTACTTCTGTTAATTTTTACTTATGCGCTAATTGAATCTTATTTGGTATCGAAATCATTAGTTTATGATTTTTCTGATGACTGGATTTCTCCGACTCCTCGAGTCGTAGCAGAGTCAGTCATTCTTTTATTAATTGGCGTCCCAGCTTTCAATCTGGGGCGCAAACTTAGTTCGCGGTTTATTCGACAGGATATTAACCACGAAAATCTTTTGAGGATTACTTAAATGAAAGCAATTGTCTTACACGAAAAAGGTGACCCCGAAAATCTCAAATACGAAGACGTTCCCGACCTTGAACCGGCGGCAGGACAAGTACTCGTCAAACTCAAAGCCGCTGCCTTAAATCACCGCGATGTCTGGATTCGCAAAGGCATGTACGCTGGCCTGAAATTTCCGATTGTCCTCGGCTCTGACGGAGCCGGTGAAATCGTCGCGCTGGGCGATGACGTCCCCAAAGAAATGCTCGGACAAGCAGTCGTCATCAACCCAGGCATGGACTGGGGTAATGATCCCCGCGTACAACATAAATACTTCAAAATTTTAGGACTCCCCGAAGACGGCACATACGCAGAATTCGTGGTTTGTCCATTTGAATACGCCCACCCCAAACCCGCTTCACTCAGCTGGGAAGAAGCGGCGGCGCTCCCGTTAGCCGGACTCACGGCGTACCGCGCAGTCGTCACCCGCGCGCGCGTCAAAGCCGGAGACAATGTCTTAGTCACCGGAATCGGCGGCGGCGTTTCGACGTTTGCATTGCAAATCGCGATGCAGCTTGGCGCAAAAGTTTTTGTGACTTCGGGCAGCAACGATAAAATCGAACGCGCCCGCGAAATCGGATCGGATGGCGGAGCCAATTATAAAACCGAAGACTGGGGGAAAATGGTTGTCGGAATGACCGACGGAGACGGCCCTGATGTGGTCATTGACAGCGTCGGTGGTGAAACGCTGGCCAAGTGCATTGAGATCATGAAACCTGGCGGACGGATTGCCATTTATGGTGCGACTACCGGGTTGCCGAAGATCGTGGATTTACGCCGGATTTTCTGGAAACAATTGGATATTTGCGGGTCAACGATGGGAACGCAGGAAGAATTCGCCGCGATGCTGAAAATGTACGACGAAGCAAAACTTAAACCTGTCGTTGATAAAGTCTTCCCGCTCATTGATGCCGCAGCTTCGCATCACCGTATGGAAGAAGCCGGACAGTTCGGTAAAATTGTCTTGAATTGTGCTTGATTTGTGAGGACTGCCATCCGCTCTTCAAACGAAACACCTGAAAATACTTAATATTGACAGGTGTTTCGCCTCCCTTTTTCACCGCGCTTCTCAGCGGTATCATTAAAATATAACAGTTCTGTGATCACTCATTGTTAAACTCCGCCATTATCTCCTCGCGGGTTGAAGTGCACTCCTTCTCCCCCAAATTTCCCGTTGAGTAATAATGATCGCAGAGCAAAATAAAAACCATTCTGACTATTACAGGTATCTGATCGCCCTCATTGGGGTTGTGCTGTTTGGCCAAGCGCTTTATCGAACTTCTTGGGATCAGCCTACTTACCATTGGATCGCGCTTCTGGCGATTACATTGCTGACATCGTGGGCCATTGCAAAAATGGTTCCCTCATCATTTGCCTTTTTCATTACTAACTCGGATGCTTTTATTTTCCTCGCCTTCCTCTTATACGGAACCGAAATCGCCTTATTAATCGCGGGATTAGTCACCTATACAGAATCGTTGCGGTATGTCAAAAAATCGCTGGTTCGATTTGCGAATGTCGGATTCAACTGCTTGTCATTGTTCATCGCTTCAATGCTGGTCACGAAGGCATTCGGACCGATTTCACAATTAGCGCATCAGAGTAAAACTTTTCTGGCTTATGTCGCGGCACTCGTTTTTTTATCGTTCTTACATGGAATGATAACGCTGATTCTCATCACCACATTTTTCGCACTAAAGAACGGACTAAAATTCGCAAGAGCCTGGTTTGTTAGTAATGCCTGGACGCTTGTCACCGCGCTTTCCGGCGTGGCGATTGCCGCCATTGTTAACGTCTTAGTTTTTTATTTTGGATTTTGGATGGTGCTGATGACGATTCCGTTAATCGGCCTGGCCTATGCAGTAGCATTACCTTATGTAAAAAATATCGAAGACGCCCGGCGTCATGCCAAGGAAATGGACGACCTTCATGAGCGTACACTACAGGCCTTTGCCGCTGCGGTTGATGCTAAAGATAAAATCACACACGAACACGTCCGCCGCGTCCAGATTTACGCCGAAGAGATTGCCCGCGTCCTTAACCTTTCTGAAATGGAAGTCAAAGCTCTCCACGCCGGGGCATTATTACGTGACATCGGAAAAGTTGCTGTCCCTGATTACATCCTGACTAAACCCGGCAAATTAACGGACTACGAATTCAACCGGATGAAGCAGCACACAGTCATTGGCGCGCAAATTCTGGAGCAAATAGACTTCCCTTATCCCTTAGTTGAAATCGTCAGATATCACCACGAACGTTGGGATGGAACTGGTTATCCGGAAGGATTAAAAGAAGAAGAAATTCCTTTGACAGCTCGAATTCTCTCAATTGTTGATTCTTTTGATGCGATGCGCGAAGAACGGCTTTATCGAAAGGCGCTTTCCCGTGAAGCCGCAATTCAGGAATTACGGATTAACAAAGGGCTAAGTTACGACCCACGGTTAGTAGATTTGTTTGTTGAGTGTTTGTCTGTCTGCGAAGAAAAAATTGCCAACCTCAAGATCGAAAATTTGCCCTTCAAGGAAATTGAAGTTTTAGAAACGCATGCAGTACCAATCGTGGCAGAAAATTCGGCAACGCCATCTTTCGTCCAGGCCATTCAGGAATCGCGCCTTTCCAGTCAGGTAAATTACGGTTTACTCAATCTGGCAGAAAACTTAGCCAGTTCCATGAACCTCCGCGACTACTTTCGGTTTTTGGCTAATGATTTACACCGAATTATCCCTTTCCAGGAAAAGCTTGATTCGTTTGTGATTTATGAATTGAACGAATTCTCCGGGAAGGCCGAAATAATATTCGCTCACGGATTGGATGCTCCGCACTTTCACGGCTGCAAAATTGAGCTTGATGAAGGCGTCACCGGCTACCTTTTGACAAGCCATGAACAGCAGATCAATGCTAATCCTGAAACTGAAATCTTCCACCTTTGGCGGCAAAAGGACGAATCATTTTCCTTTAGTAAATATTTGACCATGAACGCGATGCCATTGAAAAAAAGGGATCATCAGTTTGGAGCGATGGTCGTCTATTCCAAGTCTCGAAAAGAATTCAACGAAGAACAAACTGATAATCTAAGCCGTCTCGCCTCACTCTGCTCTGACGCGTTCCTCAATGCCAGACGCTTTGCCATCGCCAGCGAAGCTTCCCTGCACGATGTCGTTACGAACTTACCCAATGCCAGATTTTTGCACGAACACTTCGCCCGTGAAGTTGAAATTGCCTCGAGCGAAATTCATCCTTTGCGACTTTTGCTGGTAGATTTACGCATTTTCCGTCAGATGCTTGAACACATCGAACCACTTTCCGTGGAAGCTACGACACGTGATCTGGGCAAAATGCTGAAGAAACAAATTCGCCGAAATGACAAAATCATTCATTACTGCGGCGATGAATATGTAGTCTTAATCCACGACTCTCCCGAAGAAATGCTGCTCGACATTGTCTCAAGATTCCAGAGCGCAGTCATTGAATCACGCCCACTGCTGATTTCTGCCGAAGAGGCTTTGTCAGGAATAAATTTTGGTTCCGCCGTGATTGTCGGCGAAAATCTCAAGCTCAATAAAGCCATGCAATCCGCTCAATTAAGTCTCCACGCCAGTTATGCTACAAAAATTTCGATTAGCTAATTCATCGCTAGAAAAGCAATCGTATTACTTACCACTTCCAATTAAATTAATTAATACTATCCGACGCCTTTAAAGTTCCCGCGACGGGCTTGACTGGCTGTGTTAGAATCTGCGTTTCGATTTTCCCTGCGAAAGGTAGGGAAAGTAATGAGTAGAAAGTGATGAGTAATGAGTTGAAAGACACTCGTTCCTCATCACTCATCACTTTCTACTCATTACTCATTACTTTTAATTTATGATTCAAACCGCCAAAGGCACACGAGATATTTTACCGACTGACATGCCGCTCTGGTTGCGCGTCGAAGCCGTCGCCCGCGAAGCGTTTCGTCGTTACGGATTCGATGAAATCCGTACGCCAATTTTTGAAAAAACAGAACTCTTCGCGCGTGGCGTTGGCGAATCCACTGACATCGTACATAAAGAAATGTACACGTTTATTGACAAGGACAGCGATCAGACTTCGTTGACGTTGCGCCCTGAAAATACGGCTTCTGTCGTTCGCGCCTACATTCAGCACAAGCTTTACAACGATAAGGCGCAGGGCGAAATGACGAAGCTTTATTACGTTGGACAAATGTTTCGCCGCGAACGTCCCCAGGCGGGACGCTTCCGCCAGTTTTATCAAATCGGTGCCGAAGTTTTAGGCACGAGCGACGATCCCGCCATCGAAGCCGAAATCATTGAAATGCTCAGTTGGATGCTGAAAGAACTCGGCATTCACGACACGACATTGCTGATTAATTCCGTCGGCGACGCGAATTCCCGTCCGGCGTATTTAGAAAAATTGCGTGGAGAAATGGCAGGAATATTGGATCAACTTTGCGGCGATTGTCAGCACCGTTATGAGACGAATGCGCTCAGAATTTTCGACTGCAAAAATCCGAATTGCCAGAAATTAATTCAGGATTTACCGACGATTACTGATTCACTTGATGAAGCTTCAAAAATTCATTTTGAGCAATTCAAAGCCCATCTCGACGCACGCGGAATTGCCTATGCCGTAAATCCGCGGATGGTTCGTGGTCTCGATTATTACACCCGCACGGCTTTTGAAATTATTGGTGGAAGCCTCGGCGCACAAAACACAATTGTAGGCGGAGGACGCTACGACGGACTTGCAGAAATTCTTGACGGGCCGCCGACCAAAGGTTTTGGTTTTGCTTTTGGACTTGATCGGATGGTGCTGTCCATTCCGCCCGACGAAGCCGAACGAATTCGTAACAGTTCCGCGCCTGATATTTTTATCGTATTTTTAGGTGAAGCCGCGCGACAAAAATCATTTATAATTGCTGGCGAGTTACGCCGCGCAGGATTATCCGTCGCGCTGGAATTTGAAGATCGCAAAATGAAAAAGGCGATGGCGCAAGCGAATAAGGTACGCGCCAAATATGCTTTAATTATTGGCGATGATGAAGTTGCTTCGGGAATGTACGGGCTGAAAAATTTAACGACGGGCGAACAGGAATCATTAGATTTAAATGCTGTGAAAGCTAAGCTACAATAAGCAAGGAGTAATTATGCTTACAGCACCAATAAATCAACCACAAATGACCGAGAATGAGTTCGAACTACATTTGGTGAGCTTAGGATTAATACTCAACATTCCACCTCCGATGACAGATTTTTCAAACTACAGAAACCGTCAGCTGATTCACATAACAGGAAAGCCTTTGTCAGAAACAATCATTGAGGATCGTGGCGAGTGAGTACAACTATCTGCAAGAAAACTAACCTCTTTGCCGCGTTAGCGGCAGTTGACTTTAGCCGTGGATTTCAATCCACGGTGATGCGACAAAATATCCGCGTCACGTCAGTGACGCCTGAATATTCCAACATCAATTTTCACTCGTCGCTAACGCGACGAAAATGATTTTGCTGGCCACCGTGGATTGAAATCTACGCCTAAACTCAGCCGCCGCGATGCGGCGAAAACAAATATCAGGGAAACCTGATTAACTTTGTAATTTATCAAAATTGAAATAAAAATTTGGTCGTAGTTTTACCGACCACTGACCACCGCCCCCCGACCACCATTTATGCTAGATCATTTAGGACAAACAAAACGCACTCATAACTGCGGCGAACTCCGTCAGGAACACGCCGGGCAAACCGTCACTTTGATGGGCTGGGTCAACAGCTACCGCGATCAGGGGCAACTGCTGTTCATCCATCTGCGCGACCGCGAAGGCATCACGCAAATTGTCTTTGACGAAGGCGTCAATGCGGAATTGCTCGCCAAAGCCAAACAGGTACGACGCGAATTCGTCATCTCCATCACAGGCGTATGCGTCAAGCGCGATGAAGCGAATTTCAATGCCGTCATGGCCACCGGGGAAGTCGAAGTCGCTGCGACGGAAATCAAATTTCTCAACGATGCAAGCACACCGCCATTTGAACTGGAAAATTGCGTCGCGAGTGAAGAACTGCGCTTGAAATATCGCTACCTCGATTTGCGACGTGTAGAAATTCAAAAGAATTTTCGCCTTCGCCATAAGCTGGCTTTAGCCGTACGAAATTATTTAGACACGCGTGGATTCTATGAAATTGAAACGCCGATTTTGACAAAATCTACGCCGGAAGGCGCACGCGATTATTTAGTTCCGGCACGTACCGCAGCCGGTAAATTCTACGCCTTGCCGCAGTCACCACAGCTCTTCAAACAACTGTTGATGATCGGCGGCTACGATAAATATTTCCAAATCGCGCGTTGCTTCCGCGATGAAGATTTGCGTGCGGATCGTCAACCAGAGTTCACACAAATTGATATGGAAATGAGCTTCGTCCAGCCTGATGATGTTTTTGACATCCTTGAGCCGATGGTTTGCGAATGTTTCAAAGTCGCGGGAATTGCTGAACCGGCACGCCCATTCCAGCGAATGCCTTACAGCGATGCCATGAATAAATTCGGTTCTGACAAACCTGATTTGCGCTTCGGTTTGGAGATGATGGATTTGTCTGAGCTATTTGCGAGCAGCGCATTCCCTGTCTTCGCCGATGCCGTCAATAAAGGCGGCGCAGTCAAAGCCATTGTCGTAAACGGCGCGGCTACCTGGTCGCGCAAAACCTACGACGAAATTGGCGAACACGCCAAACGTCACGGCGCAGGCGGATTGGCTTACGTACAGGTTTTAGAAAACGAAAATAAATCCGCGCTGACAAAGTTTTTAGGCGCAGATGGAATGGATTCGTTGATTCAAATCACAGGCGCGAAGCCCGGCGATTCAATCCTGATGATTGGCGGCAAATGGGATGTCGCCTGCAACGCGATGGGACAAGTCCGCCTCGAAATCGCACGTCGCGAAAATCTCATCAACGAAGCCGACAACAAAATGCTGTGGGTCGTAGACTTCCCGATGTTTGAATTTCATCCCGAAGATAAACGATACTACGCGATGCATCATCCGTTCACTTCGCCAATTGACGAAGACATCAACAACCTCGAAGGCGACCTCGGCAAAGTCCGCGCCAAAGCCTACGATTTAGTCATGAACGGCAGCGAACTCGGCGGCGGCTCCATCCGAATTCACCGCTCCGACATCCAGGCAAAAATTTTCAAAGCGTTAGGCTTGAGCGACGAAGAAGCCAAAGAAAAATTCGGATTTTTCCTCGAAGCATTGAGCTACGGCACACCTCCCCACGGCGGCATCGCGCTCGGTCTTGATCGAATGGTGATGCTCTTCGCCGGAGCGAAATCATTGCGCGACGTGATCGCCTTCCCGAAAGTCGCCAGCGGTTCAGATTTGATGACCGATAGCCCAAGTGAAGTTGACAAGAAGCAGCTTGATGAATTGAAGATCAAGACTGTACAATTTTTGTAAGGAGCGATTATGGCAAATTCAAATTTGGCGTTGCGAATGGCCGATGTCGAAGCAAAACTGGAACGGCTTACCCAACAAGTAGAAAGTCAGGCAAAAGATGTGACTGTGCCTTGGTGGCACAAAATTTCGGGAACATTTGCAAACGATCCTGCACATGCTGAAGCAATGAAATTAGGTCGTAAATATCGTGAATCATTACGCCCGAAAACATCTGCCAAACCTAGCCGTAAAACCGTTAAGAAGATTAATTCGTGAGTCTTTATATTCTTGATACAGATCACATGAGTTTGCTGGAGAGATTAGATAATCAGGCAGGGTTTCAAATCCGAAACCGGATGGATCAATTATTAACATCTTCTGATTCGGCAGCAACAACAATAATAACATTTGAAGAACAAGTTCGTGGATGGATGTCGCGGTTAGCAAAAGCGAAGACTATTTCACAACAAGTTTATGATTACCAAAAACTAAATCAGTTACTGGAAAATTATCGAGCCATCACAGTTATTGATTTTGACGAAAAATCTGGTTTGCAATATCAGGCACTTCTGAAAGCTCGCATCCGCATCGGTACAATGGATTTAAAAATCGCAGCAACAGCCATTGCTTACAATGCCACGTTGCTGTCGCGCAATTTGAAAGACTTCAATAAAGTACCTGGATTGAAAGTCGAAGATTGGGCGGCTTGACCGTGAATGAAAATTCTCGAATACAGACCATCGAAAGAGACTGCGTATTTAATTCACGCAGTCTTTTTTAATTTTTACTGTTTACTCATTGCCAGAGCATCTGCAATTGTAATGGGAAGCTGTCCGCTTACTGATACGCAAAGTATTTGGTGCATACGCTTACGCTGGGTGAAAAAGTTGACTAATGTTATCTTTATTTCGATAGGGCAAGAATATTTTGATTCATTCGTTCAAGGTGAAACCTTCGATTGGATCCATATAACGATCACTTTTTTATGTCCCTTTTTAGCACTCATTACAATTCATCGCGGAATGTTTATGGATACTGATTTGAAGCCAGCAAGAAATTGGTCAGACCACATTTTGAAACTTTGCCGAGCGATATTTTTTATCCTCGGCTCCTTACTTTTAGTTGCGATGCTAATTAGAATGGGTATTGATTTTTACCAACAATTTAATGACTCAAGATTAATTTTGATAGAGCGGTCAACATATGGTGTAGCTCCACAAAAATAATTTCCCAATGTCTAAAATCCGCGTTCTACCAGATCAACTCGCTAATCAAATCGCCGCCGGAGAAGTCGTTGAGCGACCCGCTTCAATAGTCAAAGAACTCATCGAGAATTCTTTGGATGCTGGCGCAACGCAGATTCACGTCACCATTGAATCGGGCGGGCGTCGCCTCATCAAAATCTCTGATGACGGCGAAGGGATGATTCGTGATGATGCGATTCTCGCGTTTGAACGGCACGCTACCAGCAAAATTAAAACCGCAGAAGATTTAGGCGCAATCGTCACGCTCGGCTTTCGCGGTGAAGCTCTTGCGTCTATCGCTTCGGTCAGCAAAGTGAAATTGCTCACGCAAACCAAAGATGATGTCGTCGGCGCACAAGTCGAAATTAATGGCGGGAAATTGCTCAACGTTAAAGAAGCTGCCTTCACACGCGGGACGGAATTTGAAATTCGCAGCTTGTTTTTCAATGTCCCGGCGCGTCTGAAATTTCTTAAATCCGAAGCGACAGAAAGTTTTCATATTGCGAATTTAGTCACGCACTACGCGCTGGCAAATCCGAAAATTGCGTTCACACTTACCAACAATGGACGCGAAAGCATTAGCGCTTCGCCTGTCGAAACGTTGCGCGAACGTGCGTATCAATTGTTCGGTGGGGATTTTGTAGATGCTTTAATTGAAGTCTTCGGCGAAGTCGGTTCCATTCGCGTCAGCGGTTTTGTCTCTTCGCCTTCGGTCGTACGTTCGACGCGTGACTCGCAATATTTTTTCGTCAATGGTCGCTTCGTGCGCGATAAAGTTTTAAGTCGTGCTTTGACCGAAGCCTTTCGCGCGATGATGCCCGCAGGCGTGTACCCGTCCGCGATGCTCTTTGTCGAATTGCCTCCTGATGAAGTTGATGTCAATGTTCATCCCGCAAAAACCGAAGTGCGCTTTGTTCGTTCGACGATTGTTCACGACACTGTCCGCGATGCGATCAGGGCTTCAATCGGCGGAGCCAAAGCCGCCGTCACGCCGATGGTTCATCTTGAACCAAGCCTGACAATTCCTAAAGTCCACGAAAGGCCTGATTTTATTGGTCAGCAAAGCAGTCCTTCCATCGGAGCCTATCAACCGCCGCAACTTTCGCGTGAAGAAATGTTGTCAGGATTGAATGCGCCGATGCAGTTCGCAGAAGGCGGTTCGCAGCCGGATGAAATTACGAAGCCTGAAATTTCATCGCCTCCGCCTCTGCTTGAACAGCAGCGAATCAACTTAACAAAAACTGAAATTATTGCTGAGCCAAGCGCGGATGATAAACCTATTCTCTACGGCGTTCGCATTGGGTGTTTAGGTACAAAAGGGTCTGATTTTTCTCATTCTCCGCTCAAGCCTGCGAATGATCTTTCGTTGATTCCTGACGACATCAAACCGCTTGGGCAAATGCACAACAGCTTCATCATTGCCGTGGATCGCGTCGGATTCATGCTGATAGATCAGCACGTCGCCCACGAACGAATTTTGTTTGAGCAACATTGGCAAAATCTCAATCGAAAACAAATTCAGTCGCAGCGTTTGTTGATGCCGGAAACGATTGATTTGACTCCGGCGCAGGCTTCCGCGTTCGATCAACTTTCTTCAGAATTTGAAGCGAATGGATTTGAAATCGGGCAACTTTCAGGACGTACAATTGCCGTGAAATCTATCCCGGCTGCGATTCCGCAAGAAGCCGCCAAAGCTTTATTAATTTCGCTGCTCGAAGCCATCGAGCAGGAACGTCGCGGCCTGACCATGGATGAAATTCGCGCCGAAATCGCTGCGGGCTTAGCGTGTCGTGCCGCTATCAAAATCAATATGAGTCTCACGCCGGAAAAAATGCGGTGGTTGATTGATGAATTATTGAAGTGCAATAATCCGGCGACGTGTCCGCACGGCAGACCAATTATTTTGCGAATGACCGCCAAAGAAATTGATAAGGCGTTTCAGCGAATCTAGTTTATCTGTGGCAATAAAAGAACTGTCACAATCGAATTCTCCTCTTTCCAAACTCAGCGTATAGTCAGTCATGATTTGAGGAATATTTTCTATGAATGACGATCCATCGCAACCAACGAATGAACAGCTCTGGCAACGGCTAAATTTCATTGAGCAGCATTTGCGCGAACAAACGCAGCGAATTTACTCCATCGAAGAACGGCTGGGAATCGCCCAAAGATATCAAGCTCCGGCACCGACTAAGCCAGAACCCATTGTCGTTGTACCAGAAATTTCCCCAGCTCCGACCGTCGAAGAAGTAACCGAGCCTGAAGCGGAAGACATTGCGCCAAGCCCTATCAACATTGAGCCAAAACGTTCTCCCTTTGAATCGGAGACACCAATATTTTCGCAACAGGAAAAACCTGCTTTCAGTCTGGAAGGCATCAACATTGAATCGCTGATCGGCGGAAACTGGTTCAATCGAATTGGAATTTTAGCCATCGTCATCGGCATTGGATTTTTCTTAAAGCTCGCCTTCGAGCGCGAATGGATTGGCCCAACCGGACGTGTCGCGCTCGGCGTTTTCATCGGCATCGGCTTCCTGGTTGGCGGAGAAAAACTTCGCTCGTTTGATTACAAACACTACGCGCAAGGACTCTCTGGCGGCGGCATTGCGATTTTGTATTTGACGTTTTTTGCAGCGTTCGCCCGCTACGGAATTATCGGGCAATTCCCTACCTTCGCTTTGATGGCAATGGTCACGGCAACTTCGGTTTTATTGGCTGCGCGTTACAATGCGATTGCAATTGCAATCCTCGGAATCATCGGCGGATTCCTCACTCCGGTGATGCTCTCAACCGGCGTAGACAATCAAATTGGATTGTTCAGTTACATCACTTTATTAAATCTTGGCGTGCTGGCTGTCGCGTATTTCAAGCAATGGCGCATCCTGAATTATTTGACGTACGGCGCAACCGTACTGATGAGCGCGGCGTGGTATTTGGAATGGTACAGACCGGAAAAATTAGGGACGACAATATTTTTCTTCACGGTGCTGTTTGTAATTTTCGCGCTGCTTGCGGTCTTTCATAACATCATCCATCGCCGTCCGATTAAGTACCCTGAAATCTCGTTGATTTTCTCAAATGCTTTTATGTATTTCGGCGCGAGCTACGGCTTATTGTCGCCACAATATCATCCGTATCTTGGCTTGTTCGCAGTTGTTCTTTCCGCATTTTATCTGGGCTTGGGCTATTTAACTTACAGCCGCGACGGTCAAGATAAATTCCTGATTTTGACATTTCTCGGACTCGCCAGTTTATTTTTGACGCTCGCGATTCCGATTCAATTTGATCAGCATTGGGTGACGATGGCGTGGGCGATTGAAGGCGTAATTTTGACGTGGATTGGATTGCAAGCCAAAGACCGTACAACGTATCGCGCCGCATTACTAATCTTCACAATCGCCTGTGTTCATTGGCTGATGTTTGATGCGAGCGATTTTGGTTACATTCCTGGCAACGGTTTTACGCCGCTCTTCAATCGTCGAACGTTTTCCGCACTGGCATTGATTGCTTCATTGATTGCGGCGGCGTGGTTGCATTCAAAAACTGAGAACGATGAGGAAGAGTCTGGAGTCCTTCGAGCGATTTTTTTGGCAGCTGCGAACGTGCTGGTGATTCTCTTTTTATCAATGGACATCAATGATTATTTTGAGAAACAGAAAATCGTCAAGAATTACAGTGAACTGACTACGGCGGAATCGTCAATCACTGAATGGACTCGCATTGATGCCTACAACAGGCCCATTGAGGAATCCAAACAGTTGTTGCTTTCGTTGCTCTTCACGTTGTACGCCGGAGTCGCGTTATGCCTCGGCGTGGTTCGCAAAAATAAATGGATGCGATTTGGCGGATTCGCTTTGCTAACACTGGCAACCGTCAAATTGATTGCGGTGAATGCGCCATATTTTGATGATCCGAGCCATACATTATTTTTCAATAAAACATTTCTTGCCTTTGCCGCTTTGGTCGCTGCGCTGTTCGCGGGACGTTATTTTTATTCGAGAAAGAGCGAAGGACTTGATCCCCAGGAAACAAATGTCGCTTACAATATACTGACGGTTGGAGCGAATATTTTAGCAATCGCGGCACTCACACTCGAAGCTTCGGGCTATTATTCTCCGTCACGAAATCCACAAGTTGTCGAAGGAATGCGCGATTTTGTTTTGTCGCAACGGCTGTCGCTTTCCATCATCTGGATGCTTTACGGCGGAGCGATGTTGGTAGCAGGACTCGCACGATCCAGAAAGCTTTTGCGTTTGATGGGCTTGATTTTATTGGCGGTGACGACACTCAAAGTATTTTTGTTAGATTTATCCTCGCTTGATAAAATTTATCGCATCATTTCATTTATTTTCCTGGGAGCGATTTTGTTGGGTGTATCTTTCCTTTATCAACGCTGGCTAAAAAAGAATGAACCGGAAGAAATTTCTTGAGACGTTTCATCATCATTTTTTGCCGCATCGCGGCGATAATGGATTCAAAGCAATTTAGTTTTTGTGCATGGATAAACGACCAATCATCATCGGTTTAGTTGGCTTAGCAGTTGCGTTGTGCTGCTTGTCGTTTTTCGCAATGGCGGATTTCACGCCCGGAAAATGGGCGTACGCACGTGATCTCATCCTTTCAGATCCAGACGCTGGAAGCGAATACGCAACCGTTGAATTGGACGGAAAAGTCTATGAACACGCGGCGATTTCACTCAATGATCTCCGCGTCGTGGATGATCGAGGCACGGAAGTCGCTTCCATCGTGCAACAAATGCCTTTCGAAATTCGCGCGACGATTCCTGCCAAAATTATTAATCAGCAATTCGAAAAAGGACGTTCTATTTATACAGTTGATGCAGGCGAGAATAACAATTCCAACGCGTTGCAGTTAACGACTGAATCCAGAAATTTTTCGCGCCGCGTGACGGTTGAAGGCAGTAATAGCGGCGTCTGGGAAATGTTGCGCGATGATGGTTATGTCATGGATTTCAGTCGTGACGAAACTGCGCAATCCTTGAAAATAAATTTTGCGGCGACGAAGTATCGCTATTTGCTCGTGACGATTTTTGATAAGAATGAAACGCCGCTGGAAATTTCTTCAATTGATTTATATCCAACGACCATCACGAAATCACCGTTGAAATTATTGCCCACCGAAATGATCTCACAAACGCAGGATCCCAAACTTCGCGCGACAATTGTGACGATCAAAATTGAAGATTTGCGAACGCCAAATTCTCAAATTGAAATCTTTCCCGAAAATGTAGATTTACCGATTATCGGGCCGAGCTATTCTTCAAAAGTCCCCGGAACTCACGTCAGTTTTCATCGTCGCGTAGAAATCGAACAGTGCTTTCCTACCCCTGAAAATAAGGATTTGCGTTGCAGCACGCTCACTTCCGGCAACATTTACAACATCAGCATTGATCGCCTTCGGGCGCAGAATTTGACGATTGATTATCCAGAAGCGCACAGTGGAAATTTACGGCTAAAAATTTATAATTACGACGATCAACCGTTGAAAATTCGGGGTGTCAAAATCAGCGGTGCGCCGCGACTTTTGCTTTTCAAACATGAAGCTGGGAGGAGCTATAAATTAATGTACGGCAATGAAAAAGCATCAGCTCCGCAATACGATTTGGCGCGGCTTTCGCCGTATTTTGAAGTTACTAATTTGAAAAGATTCCAGCTTGGAACTGAAACAAAACTGGAGCTAACTCCCGAAATAAACCCGAGCAACAGCACGCAAAAAAATCCTCTCTGGTTATGGGCAGTAATCGTAATTGCGGTTGGATTTTTAGGCACATTAATTTATCGACTGGCGAAGATGAATTCGAATCCTTGAAAAATTTGCCACTCGACATTTTCCATCCGCCAATTTCACATTCATAAATAGACATGCAAAATGAGTGCGACCTGTAGGGTAGGTTCTCAACCAGCCCGATTGTTAACAAGCGGGCAGGTTGAGAACCTACTCTACAAATTTTCTCTCCGAGAAGTTGAGAATTGAAAGTGGAAAATTGAGAGTTTTTCCCACTTCTGTGATTAAATATCGAATATGCATTTGTATTTATTACGACACGGCATCGCCGCCGATTTCAGCACAGGGATGACACGCGACGCAGATCGCCCTTTAACCAAAGAAGGATGGAAAAAAATGCGCGATGAAGCGCGTGGCATGCAAAAACTCGATATTGAGTTCGACAAGATTTTCACGAGCCCTTATTTGCGGACACAGCAGACCGCACAGGCCGTGGCTGAAGTTTACAAATTCGATGCCGACAACATCATCACGATAGAAAATCTCGCCGCTGGCAATCCTTTCGCACTGCCTCCCTATCGCAAACCGCAAGTCTTCATTGACATTGGAGCCTACGATTTTGAAAAGGCGTTGATCGTTGGTCATATGCCGGATATGTCGGAGATGGCCTCAATTTTATTGACGGGCGAAATGAATACACAGTTTGATTTTAAAAAAGGGTCGCTTTGTTTAATTGAAATAGATGGCCTGCCACCTCGTGGAAACGGTATAATGCGGTGGATGATGACACCGAAACAATTAGTTCATAGTTAGCAGTTCGCGGTTCGCAGTTTTCCTCTGCGAACTGTTTTTACTGCGAACCACGAACTATCAACTGCGAACTTTCTTAGGAGTATTGAATGAATCCCTGGCACGATGTGGAGCTTGGCATAGATTGTCCCGAATATTTTAATGCAGTAATTGAAATCCCGATTGGCTCCAACGTCAAATATGAAATGGATAAAGTGACCGGATTGTTGCGCGTAGACCGCGTCCTCTTCAGCGCCGTCCATTACCCCGCGAATTATGGTTTTTTACCGCGCACGTATTGCGACGATAACGATCCGTTGGATGTGCTCGTTTTAGGGCAAACCGAAGTCGTACCGCTGTGCATTATTCGCGCCAAAACGATTGGTGTCATGCAGATGATTGATGAGAACGAAGAGGATGACAAAATTATCGCCGTACACGCGGACGACCCTGAATATAGGCACTATCGCGACATTTCAGAACTGCCGGAACATCGCTTGAAATCCGTGCAGCGATTCTTTGAAGATTATAAAGCGCTGGAAAATAAAAAGGTCAAAGTCGAACGCTTTATGGGGCGCATTGATGCTTGCAATATTATTGAACGCAGCATTGAATTGTATAATCAAAAACGTGAGGAGGGAGAAATATGAGCGCAGTCTTAACACCGAAAGCCACAGAACAAGGTTGGGTCATTGACATGCCAGAGGAAATGGCGAAATCCATTGGTGTCGAAGAAAGCTCGACAATTCTTTTATATGGCAGTGACGGCAGTATACGAACGGAGATATTGCCACCTCTCTCACCACAAATACAGGAAGCATCCCGCTATTTACTGAACAAAATTAGATGAATCGCTCTTTCGGGAATTGATTTTACTCACTAACCTTTGGTAATAAATGACTAACTTTCCCTCATTTTTTTTACTCCTAATCCTCACTAACTTCAACATCGTTGCTCAGCCAAACCACCTGCTTTCAGTAAACCCACAAGTTAAATCAGTGGTTTCAGATGAGGTACAACAAGCGATAACAAATTTACAAAAAAACCGCTTGCCCGAAGCTATTGAACTTTTACAGCAAGCAATAAAACAGAATGTTAACGACGCTGATGCTTGGCAGTATTTGGGTATTGCTAGTTTTAGGATTGGAAAAATTGAAGTAGCAAAACAAGCATTTGAAAAATCTATCTCCCTGCGTTCAGATGTAGCGACTTCGCATACTGGTTTAGCTTCTTGCTTTCTAGCATTAAATAAAACAAATGAGGCAGAAAAGGAAGCAAGATTAGCTTTAAAAATTAACCCTCGGAGCGATGAGGCAAGATATTTTCTCAGTGCTATTAAACTGAAAATAGAAGACTTCAATAATGCAATTATTGAAGCGGATAATGCTTTAGAAATAAACTCTGCCTTCAAAGAAGCTCTTATATTGAAAAATCTGGCTGTCTTCGAGATTTTTAGTCGAGTTATTGATCCCAACTTCAGAATTGACAAAAACTTTGAAAAAGAGCAAGCATTAAACTATATGCTTTTTGGGATGACACCAAATTTTGACAATTCTAAAACTCAGTTCAAAATAAATCAGGCAGGGCGTTTTAATAACGCTTTGGAAGTTTTTAACAACGCAATGAAGAGAACTCCGAACACCGACGAAGTAAAAAAATGGCAGTCTTTAATTGACTCTATCAGCTTTTGGAAACCTTGGATTCTTGATTTAGATAAAAAGCCTCTTTCTTCAGAGTTAGTTCAATTAAACAAAACAACTATTAAGCCAAAGCTTCTTAAAGTACCTGAGGTTACAAATCTTTCATCTCAAATAGATACAATTACTACCTTGTTAGTTATCGTGACACCTGAAGGAGCTATCCTTCATCCATTATTTACTCTTCCACCATACTATGGACTCGCTCCACTGATTTTATCAATCACGGATAAAATCATTCTTTCTCCAGCGCAGCTCAAAGGAAAACCTGTTACAACAATGACGATTTTACGATTTGAAATTACGGGTGGTCGTTGTTCAGTATCAATTCCAGAGCAAAAGAAATAGGCTAACTGGGAAAATTTTATGAAAACAATTCGCATCGCAGCAGGACAAGGTTTTTGGGGTGATTCGCTCGAAGCTCCGGTCAATCAGGTTAACAGCGGAGACATTGATTATTTAATGCTGGATTACCTCGCCGAAGTCACGATGTCCATTATGCAAAAGCAGAAGGCGCGTGATCCGCTCGCAGGTTACGCGCGCGATTTTGTACCGTTGATGGAGCGCATTCTCCCCGCCTGTGTCGAGCGTAATATCAAAGTCATCGCCAACGCCGGTGGAGTCAATCCGCGCGGTTGCGCCGAAGCCGTCATCGCCGTCGCACGAAAATTAAATCTCAACGTCAAAGTAGCCATTGTTGCAGGCGATGACATCATGGATCGCCTGGATGATTTCATCGGACGCGGCATCGAACTCAGCAGCATGGATACGGGCGAACCGCTTTCTTCTGTTCGATCAAACATTCAAAGCGCGAACATTTATTTTGGAGCCGCGCCCATCGTCGAAGCATTAAACCAAGGCGCACAAATTATCATCACCGGACGCTGCACGGATACGGGTTTGACGCTCGCGCCGATGATTCATGAATTCGGCTGGAACCAAACAGATTGGGATAAAATCGCAGCGGGAACCATCGCCGGACATACCATCGAATGCGGTGCGCAAAGCTCCGGCGGCAATTGCCAGATTGATTGGGAAAGCATTCCTGATTTGGCAAATATTGGCTATCCAATTGTGGAGGCGTACGAAGACGGAACCTTCGTCATCACCAAACACGACAATACCGGAGGACGCATCAATGTCGCCGGAATCAAAGAACAATTGGTCTACGAAATGGGCGATCCGAAATGTTACATCACACCCGATTGCGTAGCCGATTTCACTTCGATTCAACTCGAACCGGACGGCGAAAATCGCGTCAAATTTCACGGCATCAAAGGCTTGCCGGAAACGGAATTTTATAAAGTTTCGATTAGTTATTCATCAGGTTTCAAAGCCGTCGGGTCATTAGTTTATTCGTGGCCGGATGCCTATAAAAAAGCGCAAGCCGCCGATAGAATTATGCGTCAGCGGTTAGAAAATTTAGGACTAAAATTTGAAGAAATCCTGACAGAATTCGTTGGAGTCAACGCTTGTCACGGAACAAAATTATCAGGCGAGCCTTCCGAAGATTTAGCCGAAGTCACTTTTAGAATTGGCGTGCGCGGACAAGAAAAAAGCGCGATTGATCGGTTCACCAAAGAAATCGCGCCGTTAGTTTTAAATGGAACTCCAACGGTGACAGGCTTCGCCGGAGGTCGCCCCAAAGTGGAAGAAATCGTCGCGTACTGGCCAGCTTTGATTCCAAAATCAGAAGTCGCGCCGATGGTCGAAGTTATAAGCTCTTGAGAAAACTAATGCTCGGCGCAAAGAAATATTCGCCGCCTTTCATGGTCACAAATCGCGAGAATCCAAATTCGACTAATTCGCCTTTTCCATACTCTCTGGGCCAGCGTTGCGCTTTTCTAATTCCCTGACCAATGACCGGGTCTAATCCCGTGAGTGGGAAATCTGGCCCCGCCTCTCCATTATGGACAAAGCCCTCCGCATTCACCCAACTTTCCTGCGTAAATTCAAATTGCTCGCCGATATTATTTTGATACGCCATAAATAATAATCCGACATCCCGTTTAGGCCTGTCGCTCATGTTTTCGAGGCGAGCGCCGTAAGTAATTCCGCGCCGGGCCATAATATGACTTCTTTCTTCTTCCGCAGTAATACCAAGCACTGTCACGCTGTCGCCGCGCGGATTCGTTTTTCTGGTATGCGAGGCAAAGGGACATTTGAGGCCTTTTGAATCGTCATCATAATTGAAATTATTTGAGATTTTATGCGTGGTGTCCCGCAGCTCGACATTGGATTGAATCACAGGTGTGCCGTCTTCAAATCTGCCGATCACATAAGCGCCAACAATTTCCCGTTCCTCATCCACCAGCCTTAATTTATTGGCTAATTTCTGTTCTTCTTCCTTGAAACCTTTCACATCTTGCTCAAGTTTTCGAAAGACGAAATAGCTGCCGTGTGAATAATCGTGGACTCCTCCAGGGTCTTTGACTAAAGCCGTACCGATAGGAAATTCGGGATTCCATTTCCAGTCTTTTGGATTCACGATTCCTTCTGTTGCCATCTCCCGTTGAATTTCTTCGACCAACATCAGAGGCTGACTTCTGCCGTCAACATACCCGAAATGTTCAACTCCTTCATCGTCTTTGTCCACTTGTTGCGCTCCAATTTCAGTGCCCAAAACAGTCACGCCACCAGGGCGATTGGCTAATAATTCGATGCGGGTTTCCTGGACAAATTCCGGCGATGAATCAGCGATCAAAATTATGGCGTGCACTTCGCCTCGAAAATGTTCATCCCATTCGATTAAGGGCGGATCATTTAAAAGATCGCGTTGCGCGCGCATTCCTTTGAGAAAAGATTTGTCTTGCGGTTGATGGTTCAAGGCCTCCAACGCGTCGTATCCGGTCGCGGATAACATAAAAGCGATGATTGGATTTTTCTGTTTTTTTCGATCCGCTCTGGCACCATCATCAAGTTTTTTTAAATCTGCGGAATCCTGAAGTTGAGCTAGTTGTGAAACCACTCTGGCGGCAAGGAGCTTGCTCACATATTCCCGGTGCGCGGCAAGGTTTGCACTGTCACGCTCGAACCTTAAAAAAATTTGTTGCGAATGGCGACGGCCATGACCTTTTAAAATATTGCATTGCAAATCGGCCAGCATGGCAGTTTCATCCTGATCAGCAATTGACCATTCCAGCGGTTTCTTTAATTTATCTTTCCAATCAGTTGGCATGAGATTTCTCCTATGGTTGTTCGTTAGTGCAAAAAAAATGTTGATAATTACTTATGCTTCAGACAATCGCAGTGGCTAGTGAGGCGAAAGACTTAGTAGAAATTGTCAGTAGCAAAAAGAAATAAATTCAACGTCATCGGCTGAATCGTGTGAGTATTAATTTTGGGGAGGGCTGCAATTTATCGTAGCCGGATAAATCAGTCAATCAATTTTCACAGCTGCAAAACCTAAATGAGTGCGACCGAGATATTCATTTCATCCTGCGTCCCGACGCTGGAGACTTGATAGTTTTGAACTGTCAGTAAATCGCCGCTTTGCGCATTTCCGCTGCCGTCGATACTCACGTGAACACGTAAAGACAGGGACCGGTGAGCTTCAGCTTCGGGAACTGAGATTTTGAAATCGATTTTTTTATTCGGAGCAATTTTCACTTTCTTCAGTTCTTGTTGAGCGATTACGACTGATGGAGCATCCTGCACCGAAACGTCGCGCACTTCGATTAAGACCATCTCAGCGACGGCTTTCGGCGCGTTATCAGGCAATGCAATTTCCCCTTTGATGGTTCTCATAAATCTCGCTTTTTAGCTGTGCCTTGATCGTCCAGTTTTGCTAATAAATCCGCAATGGCCTGACTAATTGGCAAGCCCGTCCGCTGCTCTCCAAATAACCATTGCCCCGCCGGATTCACTTCAAAAAAAATGTATTCGCCTTCGGCAGTTCGTCGCATATCAATAGCTCCGTAAACTAATCCAAGCCGCCGTTGAAGTTGCAAAACAGCTTTTTTCACAGCGGACGGAAGCTCCACGGGACGAACTATTGATTCGCCGATGACCATTCGCATATCAACCGGATACGAAGTTTTCTGCGCATCAATTTCAACCGCAAATACCTGCTCGCCAACTACGGTGATCCGCAAATCCACGCCTTCAATATACTCCTGAAAGATGACAGGAGCATAGCGCACGAGGTCGATGCGCTCAAGGTCGGCAGGCTCCACCAAACGAGTTTCGCGCCACGCATCCAGTGAAGCGAGAAATGCTTTAAAGACAACCTTGCGAGAACCCATTTCGCTCATGAATTGTCGAGCCGCATCCGGTTTTGTCGTCACTAACGTCCGTGGAATTTTTAATCCGACTTCGCCTGCTACGGCCCATTGATAGGGCTTGTGATGCGCCGCATCATCAGCCGCGCGCGGATTCACCCAGACACACTGAAGGGCATCAAGTAACCCGCCAATCGCCTGCCCAGTTTCACTTTCAATAAAGGCGCGCACCGAAGGTTTGGTGATCGCCGGATCAACCGAAAATGGACGAACTCGCCGCCACCAACTCGCGTTGACGCGGCTTAAATCAATCGTCCCTTTGACCGTATCAATCAGGTAAGAAGGCGTTCCTAGAGATTCCCAGGTCAACGCCATCCCTGATTGAGACGGGAAGTCTGCCAGATCAACCAGCAGCACTTCCCGCCCCTGCCGTTCAAGTCGCTGAACGACATCAACGGTATGTTCTTCATCAGAAAAAGAAATGACTAAGATCATTTTGTTTTACCTTTAAGAGTGTACAGAAAACAACAAATCAAAGCTCCCCTCCAGTCCGAGGAGGGGAGTTTAAGCTTTAATTTTATCCTTGTTGCATTGCTTCGAGAGCCTGTACAGACTCTTCGTATTGCGCCATCAGCTCTTGCTGCTGCTGTTGAAGCATGTCAATTGCATCGGCTAATTCCTGCACCTGCCCGCTCAGTTCAGCCACCGGATCAGATGCCCCGTAGCGACTTGGCGAAGCCAGCACAAAAGGCGAAGCATCGCCCATGGGCGGCTGACCAGGAAATGGCTGACCGGGAATTCGAACGCCTTCCGCAGCAGTATTCACACCTTCAAAAATTGTCGCGATGGGATCCCTGATCGGGTCTTTACGAACTTCCTTAATGGTCGGATCACTGATTGGATCTTTACGAACTTCTTTGATCGTTGGATCACTGATTGGGTCTTTGCGGACTTCCTTGATCGTTGGATCACTAATTGGGTCTTTGCGGACTTCCTTGATTGTCGGATCGCTGATCGGGTCTTTATGAACTTCTTTGATCGTTGGATCACTGATTGGGTCTTTGCGGACATCTTTAATTGGGTCTTTGGCCACTTCTTTAATTGTGGCTGCCGGATACATCAGATGAACGCCGTTGATGTCTCCAGCTGAAAGCCCCGTCCGCTGCCCCATTACGACTCCAGCAGGCAACGTCTGCAACGGAACAATGGTAGCCTGTCCGTTAATTGAAAAAGCAGTGGCCGGATAGTGCATCATTGACCCGTAATCGTATGCGCCGAGATCATCACCGTCCGTAATATGCTGTGAAAAATTATGTTGCATTGCGGGATCAATATTGGCCCATTGAATGCGCACAAAGGTGTCACGGTCTTCACGACTTTGCTCATGCCATAAGCCTACGGCATGACCTATTTCGTGAATCGCATTCCCGGTCGAACAACCGCCACCAAGCGTAATGTTTTGCCGACCGCCTTGCTTCCCGACCATCGAAGAACAACCGCCTCCCGGCACAAATCGTACGAAATCAGGAAACGTCGCCGCATTTGCAGCAGTCCGCAACACAAAGCGAATTCGCGTATTCGCCTGCCAATGCGCTATGGCATCCGTCACGCGAGCTTGATTCGGCAGTGCCGGATCAATTTCGTATGGAATCGTGGCATTGGGCCAACGAAATTGCGCTCCTGTGATACCTACAGAAAATTGAGGTTGTCCTCCGGCGTCTGAAGCAGCTTCCGCGTCAGCCATCATTCCTAAAACGATGTCCCCTTCAAACATTGCCATTCCGTCAACCGCCGCGTACTGCACCCCTTTACCGTCAAAGGTAGCGCCTGAAATAATCGCTGTTCCGGCAATCGGACCTGAACGAAATTCTCCTCCCATTTTCTTCCCGCCATTATCGTAATTTTCTTTATCTTTTCTTGAACGTGTAGCCATTCTTGCCTCCTTGTAATTTTACAAATTAGGGTTCTCTGAAATGGTGATTACGCCAGACAAAATTGCTGGACATACCACATCGGAATGGGGGAGATTTTCGGGGCGGCAAACGATCTTCACCAACGTCTGAGCTTTTTCGGCAAGGGATGCGTAGAAAAAACCTACCAACGGAAATAGGCTGTCAAGCGAACGAATCCGGCTTGACTGTTTGGGGAGTAAAGAATTGAAGTTATACTGGAGGAGAGATTGCAAACTATCCCAACATTTCTCAGGTGTCAACGTTTTTAAAAAAATTTATGATTCGAAAATTTCGTAACATTACCCCAACCATCGCCGAACATTGCTTCATCGCCGAAAACGCTACGGTCATTGGCGATGTCACCATTGGTGAACATTCTTCCATCTGGTACAACGCCGTACTGCGCGGCGACGGCGACAAAATCATCATCGGTCATCACACCAACATTCAGGATTTATGTATGGTGCATGTCACAGGCGGATTTGCGACGACTACGATTGGGAATTACGTGACGGTTGGACACAGCGCAGTCATTCACGGCTGTACGATTGAAGACCGTTGTTTGATTGGGATGGGATCGGTAATTTTAGACGGCGCAGTCATCGGCGCCGAATCCATCATCGCCGCCGGAGCCGTCGTCGCTCCAGGAATGAAAGTGCCTCCGCGATCAATGGTAGTAGGCGTTCCCGGCATCATCAAAAAAACTCTCACCGATAAAGACGTCTCGCAACTGGATATGTATTGGCAGGCTTATATCGAGCTGAAAGAGGAATACCTACGAAGTCTGTAAAGTCTATTGAGTCCTGAGAGCCTGTCGAGTCCTTGCGGTCAGAGAAGCTTTTTTCAAAACCCCATCTGTCGCCAACGGCGACCAACAATATAGCCTGGCGAGTATCGCCAGGAAACGAAACGGTGAATTGCCCGTCGCTGAAGGCGACGCACAAATGATTGTTGCTCACCTTCAGCGAGCCATCTCTTTTTTGCCGCATTCCTGGCGATGCTCGCCAGGCTATATTGTTAGTCATCTTCGATGACAAGAATTCATGATTGAGTTCTCAAACAGCTTCAAAGACTCCATAAACTCTACCGACTTTATATACTCTTCCGGCTCATTTTTATTCTTGTCACATTGCTTGTTCTCGAATAAGATTCGCCCTGAGTTCAATCAGATTTAGCGAACACCTTACCAGTTGCCGAAAAGCTCCTCAGCTGTATTTCTGGAAATCTTTTCGACAGTGGATTATTGCAAGGAAAAACGAGCCATGAAAAAGTTAATCCGGTATCAGCTTGCGGACGGTAATGATGTTGTAATGGAAGTGGATGACCCACAATCAGACAACACAACGCTAGCTTCTCCACTTGGAGAGATAATTGAAAATGTAGGGCAAAAGCTTGATGATGTACTATATGTAAAACACACCAAGATGTCGGGCTTGAATTATCCGGTTTGTGGTAATTCGTAAATAACGCCAGCCCTCCACCGATACCCGAATTTCTTTAAA
>JAYTCQ010000255.1:0-46798 GCA_043736395.1 Blastocatellia bacterium
TTCCGGACGGGAACGCCCTACGAATTGACAACCGATTCAGAAGTACGCAGAGTTTATCTGGGCGAAAAGTTCAGAATGTAGTTATTATAGAGTTTTATGAAACAAGGGCTTTCACTAGGACAGCGATTATCTCAAAGCATTATCTTGACGCCACAACTGCGTCAGCGGATTGAAATGCTACAGATGGCGCAACTGGAACTTGGAGAATTAATCAACCAACAGCTCCAGGAAAATCCCGTCCTCGAAGAAATCCCGGGCGATGAAATTTCAGTTTCTCCCAGTCTCACCGGAGCCGATTTTGCAGTGGATGCCCCCAGCGGCGAACTTAACGGAAATCGCGACTACGAAGTTCCCGGCGACAATCCCAATTACATGAACGGCGCGGCAGAAATGCCGGAATACATTAACGGCAGCGCCGAGACCAAAGATTTTGGCGAATCGAATTACGAAGAACGATTCACTGCCAGTGATAGCTCGACATCCAATACGGATTCTTCTGAAGCTGAAATCGGACAGCGTGATTCTTTTGAGGAAATTGACTTCGGACAAACCTTTGAAGAATACCTTGATCCGGGTTATCGCACTCGCGAAACTGAAGTCAAAGAAGCTCCCTCATTCGATCAATTTCTTTCTTCTGAGCAATCTTTGGGAGAATATCTGGATTGGCAATTGCGCATGACTGTTGCGCCGGAAGAGGTGTTGGAAGCCGCTTCCGCCATTATTGGCAATCTGAATAACGACGGCTATCTGGAAGGTACACGCGAAGAAATCGCGGCGCTTGGCAATTGGTCAGATGAGACCATGGATGCTGCTTTTAAGATTTTGGCGCAGCTTGATCCGCCAGGGGTTGGTGCCTCGGGGCTTCAGGATTGCCTGATTCAGCAATTACACACAATGGGCTGCGGAGATCGTCTGGCGGTGAGTTTAATTCGCGACCATTTTCCTAAGCTCCAAAATCACAAATTGCCTGAGCTGGCACGTGAACTAAATATTACAATTGAAGATATTCAGGAAGAACTGAAAATTATCAAGCAGCTCGAACCGCATCCGGGACGAAAATTCGCGCCACGTGATGCGCAGTATGTCGAACCGGAAGTCTATATTGAAAAAATGGAGGATGATTACGTCATCCGTTTCAATGACGATGGATTGCCTCAGCTCCGCATTAATACGCAGTATCGGCGGATGATGGAAAACAAAGAAACTTCCAGAGAAACACGCGATTATATCAAAGATCGTTTTCGCTCAGCCGTGGATTTGCTGAAAAATATTGAGCACCGCAAACAAACCATTTACAGAGTCTGCGAACAAATTATTTATCGTCAACGTCAATTTTTAGATCACGGCGCAGATTATATTAAGCCAATGATGCTGAAAGATATTTCCGAAGATATTGGCATTCATTTGTCTACGGTGTCACGTGTCGTCAATGGTAAATATGCGCATACGCCGCAAGGTGTGATTGAGCTGCGCCGCTTCTTCACAGAAGGCATGGTGAATGATGATGGTGAAGAAGTTTCGACCCGAATCATTAAGACCAAGATCAAGAAAATGATTGAGGCCGAAGACAGTAAAGCGCCAATGACTGATGACGAAATTGCTTCACGCTTAGCTGCGGATGGACAAAAGCTTTCGCGCCGGACAGTCGCCAAATATCGTGATCAGTTGCGCATCCCCGGATCGCGCGAAAGAAAGCAAAGTTTTTAGATCCTCGTCATGAACTTTTACAGAGTTCTTTCGTTTGATAGATTGAGGTTGTAAGTTTCCTGCCCCACACTCTGACCAATAACTTTTTCAAAGGAGCAGTGCCATGCAAGTCGAATTTACCGGTCGCAATTTCACAGTTTCTCCTGCCATCAAAGAACATACCAAAGAACATTTTGCGAAGCTTGATACACTGATGAAAAGTGCCTTCAAAGCGCATGTTATTTTAAGTATCGGAAAACATCATAAGCACGCTGCCGAAATTGTAGTGCACTGGAAGGAGCACGAATTAACGAGTCTGGCCGATTCAAATGATATGTATTCTTCGGTTTCGCAAGCCATTAATCGGCTTTATCGTCAGGCTCAAAAGCTGAAAGGTAAAACCATTGCGCTCAAACATCCGACAGTTCCAACGAAGGTAGTAGTTGCTAAAATTGAAACGGATGCCATCCGCGAAAAAAACGCCCCAAGGATTATCCGTTCGCGTCGTTATTCGATCAAACCGATGACTGCTGATCAGGCGATGTTTGAAGTCAACACAAGTCCCGAACATTTTCTCGTTTTCCGTAATTCTGAAACGGATCGCATCGGCGTAATCTACAAACGAAAAGATGGTAATTTCGGCTTAATTGAACCTTAGGAAAGTTCGCGGTTCGCAGCGAAGATAGTTCGCTGTCTTGCTCTGAACTGTCTTTACTGCGAACCGCGAACTTTCCTCACTGCGAACTATTTATGCTTCCTCAACTTGTCATCATCACAGGCTTGAGCGGTTCTGGAATGTCTTCGGCGATGAACGTTTACGAAGACTTGGGATATTTCTGCGTCGATAATTTACCTGTCCAGCTCATTCCCAGTTTCGTCCAACTCTTCGAACGTAAGGAATCCGGCATCACGCGCGCGGCGCTTGGCGTCAACATCCGTGAAGGCGAATTTCTCAAAAGCTTTCCGCAAGTCTATGCAAAACTTCGCGGACGCACGGACCTTGAGTTAACAGTTATTTTTCTGGAAGCCAGCGATTCCGCACTGCAACGTCGCTACAGTGAAACGCGCCGTCCACATCCGCTCGGTGAAGGAACTGTCCTCGAAGCTATCAATGCAGAACGAAAAGCTCTCGCGCCCATTCGTTCACTCGCGGACATCGTCGTTGATACTTCCGATCACACCGTTCATTCGCTCCGTGCATATTTGAAAAAGCGGTTTACGACGGATTCCGCCGAAGCCAAAACAGAAATCACAGTCGTAAGTTTCGGCTATAAACACGGTGTCCCGATTGACGCGGACATCATGCTCGACGTCCGTTTCTTACCCAATCCATATTTCGTTCCTGAACTGAAAGAATTTTCAGGTAACGATCAACCTGTTATTGAATTTTTGGAAAGCAGCGATGAAGTAAAAGAAACGGTGAACCGCTTTACTTCCCTGCTGGATTATTTAGTCCCGATGTATCAACGTGAAGGAAAAAGTTACGTCACGATTGCCATCGGTTGTACGGGCGGCAAACATCGTTCGGTTTATACTGCAAATCAACTCGGAAAATATCTGAATCGCAATGGTCATCACACGCACGTGATGCATCGCGATGTTAAGAAATAGGTACTAGATGTTAGATGCTGGATGTTGGGCTGAAACCTACTATCCAGCATCTAACATCTAACATCCAACACCGAATTTTATGATTGGTGGAGTCATTGTCACACACGGCAACTTAGCGATTGAATTGCTGAGCGCAGCCGAAACGATTGTTGGAGATATTCAGCATATCCAGGCTATCTCTATTGGTTGGCACGACGATCTGGAACTGGCACGCGAAGCCATCAGCAAAGCGATTGAACTGGTAGACGCTGGCGATGGGGTTCTGGTTTTAACCGATATGTTCGGCGGAACTCCAACTAATATTGCCTGTACTTTTTTAGGTTCTGCACCCATCGAAGTCGTGACCGGCGTTAACCTTCCAATGGTGATTAAACTTGCCGATCAACAACCCGACGAAACGCTTCCGGTAATCGCTCGAAGAGTCCGCGAACAAGGCCAAAAAAATATCTATCTGGCGAGCGAAGTGTTAATGCCGAAATAGGAGAAAGTGATGAGTGATGAGTAGAATGTAATGAGTTTAAAGACACTCGTTTCTCATTACTCATCACTCATCACTTCCCATGATTCAACGTCGCATCATCATCCCCAACCGACTTGGACTACACGCCAGAGCTGCTGCAAAGCTGGTACGCCTGGCGAATTCCTATGAAAGTTCAGTCCACATTCTGCGTTGCGACTCCCCTGAAAAAACTGTTGATGCAAAAAGTATTTTAGGGATTTTGATGTTAGCCGCGACGCAGCATATCGAGATTGAATTAATTGTCGAGGGCGCAGACGAAACAGAAGCCATGGCAGCCTTATGCCAATTGATTCAAAATAAATTTGGCGAGCTGGAATAAGAATTTCCCTTGAAAATCAGCCGCAATAAGCTCATCATCAAAAGTTCAAGGAATAGTCTAACGAAAGCTATAGTCAGCATGTCACTCCCACACTCCAGGACTTCTTCAGAGGAACGTATCGAAGGCATCGGTATCTGCGCCGGAATCGCCATCGGAACAGTTTTTTTTGTGGATGACCAGCGTGGTCATGTCGTTCGATTAAATTTACCGGAAGCACAAATTGAATCTGAAATTATGCGCTTTCGTCAGGCTGTGGTAGTCGCGCAACAACAGCTTCAAACTGTTCAAAATCGTCTTCGCGCAGCGTTAGGTGAAGAACAGGCGTATATCTTTGAAGCTCACGTTCTGCTCCTGCAAGACCAAAGCCTTGGACGTCAGGTTGAAAACTTTATTCATAATCATCGTGCCAGCGCTGAATGGGCAGTCCGCGAAGTCACCAATCGATTAATGGCCGTTTATAACGGAATCGCGGACGAATATATGCGTTCGCGAAGCTCTGATCTGGAAGACGTTTCCAAACGTGTGATTGCTATTTTGAGTGGTACACAACCGCGCAGCTTTACTGACATTACCGAAGACGCAATCCTGATTGCCAACGAACTTTTGCCTTCCATCGCGGCTGAAATTAATACTGAAAAAATTCAAGGATTTGCGACGAATAACGGCGGCTGGACTTCACACACTGCCATCATCGCACGCAGCCTGAACCTCCCTGCTGTGGCGGGATTAAAAGACATTACTTCACGCGTTCGCTCTGGCGAAACCATCATTGTTGATGGGAATTCAGGGACTGTCATTTTGCGCCCTGATCCCGAAACGCTTAGTTTTTATCTGGATCAGCGCGTTCGCACACAAGAGGAAATTTTGCATTTTGTGGAGGAGCGCGAACTGCCTGCCATCACCCGCGATGGGCAGCTAATAACGCTTCGCGCCAATATTGAATTGCCCGATGAAATTGATACCGTAAGGCGATTTAACGCCAGTGGCATCGGCCTTTTTCGCTCAGAATTTTTATATTCCAAGGCTGATACGGAATTACCTTCGGAAGACGAACAATACGAAATTTATAAACTTCTGGCAGAAACCAGTGGAGTCGAAGGCGCCGTCATTCGCACCTTCGATCTCGGCGGAGATAAATTATATCTGGATGGTTTTAGCGCTGAACGTAATCCCGCGTTAGGCCTGCGCGCGATTCGGCTTTCTCTCAAAGTTGATTATGTTTTCCGGACTCAAATTCGCGCTATCTTGCGAGCTGCCGCGTATGGGAAATTAAAAATTGTCTTGCCGCTGATTTCCAATCTGGATGAATTGCGTCGCGCGAAAAAGATTATTGCAGATGTAACCGAAGAACTAAAAAAACAAAATTTCCCGCATAATGCCAATGTCGAAATTGGCGTGATGATTGAAGTTCCTGCCGCTGTTTTTCTAGCTGAACACCTCGCGCGCGAAGCTGATTTCTTCAGCCTCGGCACGAACGATTTGACGCAATATTTAATCGCCGTAGACCGCTCTAACGAAAGCGTTAATTATTTATTTGATTCGCTTCATCCAGGTGTCTTACGCGCTATCAAGCTCTTAGTTGATGACGCGCAAACCGTGAACATTCCCGTCACCGTCTGCGGAGAAATGGCTTCGAATCCAACGCAGGCGATAGTTTTATTAGGGCTGGGGCTAATTGATTTAAGTATGACGCCCAGCGCCATCCCAATGATTAAGCGCATCATCAGAGCCGTAGATTTAAGCGCAGCGCGCACAATTGCCAATCATGCGCTGACCCTGGCGACTCCCGCCGAAGTCAATCAGTACGTCCATTCCGAACTCGCCCGACATTGGGCTTCACACGCAACGCCATAAAAAATTATCCACGAAGTTCACGAAGGAACACGAAGAAAAAGCAAACTAACATGTAAGAAATTCATGAAGTTTTGAATGATTCACCCTCAGTGTTCTCTTCGTGTTCCTTCGTGTCCTTCGTGTCCTTCGTGGATAAATTCTTTACCTTGATAAGTCACCCACGTCACCAGCTTTTAAATCTGCCTTCTCTTCTTGTATATTGCTCATCACATGGTTGCACGACGTTTTCTTATTGGCGGGACAGTTCAAGGCGTAGGCTATCGTTTCTTTGCGAAGCGAGCGGCAGCGCGGCATCATATCAAAGGAACCGTCAAAAACCTGCCTGACGGCTGTGTCGAAGTTATTGCCGAAGGCGACCGCGAAGATATGGACGAATTCAAAAAAGACCTGGCGACCGGCCCGATGTTTTCGGAAGTCACCAGCCTTGATGAAACTGACATCACCGTCTCAGGACGATTTTCTGAATTTAGAATTGACCATTAAAAATATTTACCCACGAAGGTCACGAAGGAACACGAAGGGAAAAAGCGAAGAGAAAACCGCCAGAAAGTATTAAAAACCTTCGTGTTCCTTCGTGACCTTCGTGGATAATTTTTTCTGAGCATCATTATTAAAGGAACCCGAATGACGATAGAAACCGAACTCAAACAACTAATCCGCGAAGTGCCGGATTTCCCGAAACCTGGCATTTTATTTTATGACATCACGACTTTGCTGAAAGACGCGAAGGGATTGAAAACCATCATTGATACAATGGCGGAACATTATCAAGGTCAAAAAATTGATACCGTCATCGGCGTCGAAGCCCGTGGATTTATCTTCGCTCCCGCGCTCGCGTACCACCTAGGCGCAGGCTTCGTGCCCGTTCGCAAGCCGAAAAAATTACCCTCCGAAGTCGAAAGTTTCAGCTACGATCTTGAATATGGCAGCGACACATTGGAAATCCATAAGGATGCCGTCGGCGAAGGTCATAACGTTTTAATCGCTGATGATTTGCTGGCAACTGGCGGAACCGCGCAAGCCGTTACGCAATTAGTTGAAAAGCTCGGCGGCAAAGTCGCAGGCTTAGCCTTCGTCGTAGAATTGGAATTTTTACCCGGACGCGAAAAACTGGCTGGTTATGACGTCTACTCACTGCTAAAATACCAATCGTAATCTAGTTTTGTGCGCTCGTAGCTCAGGTGGATAGAGCGGTTGCCTCCTAAGCAACAGGCCATTGGTTCGAGTCCAATCGAGCGCACCATTTCTTTTAATATCATAACTTCATCCCTTGTTTCAGTAAGTACTTTGAGGTTTCGATCTGTCGTACTACAGCCGCGCTGCCTAAGATGATTAATAATGAACCATTTCACACATTATTGGAAAAATCCCACTTGGGAGAAGAATCAGGAAATAAATCCCAAGCGAGCACTCCTTACACATCTATCAGGAAGCCAGTTCAAAAATCGCGGTATAGAAGTGGGAGATTTAGGTTATGTTGTCACAATCAAACAAGGACGACTCTTTCTTTGCGGTAAGTTAGAAGTTGGTAGTTACTGTGACTCATCTGAAGCTGCAAAAATTACGGGGTTGACACCTGACCAATTATGGCAAGCAACTGAACACCTTGTTGCATCCTATGCAACTGAGATGCGTTGGGATTTAGAAGTCCCTCTCACATTAACAAAACAATTAGAATTTATTCACGGAAGCACTACTACTAAATTGTTATTTATTAGTGAAAATTTGCTTGACCGACAAACTTTACGAGGTGTCCGATTACTCACTCCAAAGTCGGCTAACTTACTTGATACTCTGTTAGGAGAATTAAAAGCGGTTCTATCATTTAAAGAAAAAAACCTTTCACAATGGAACGTAACATCTTCTGACAATGAACTCGAAAATAATGAACTTGAATCCTACGTGGAAGGAACTCGAAAGCAAAAATATGTAACTTATTACGAGCGATTACCTGAAAATCGCCGAAAAGCAACCAAAATTCATGGAGTTACTTGTATAGGATGTGGCTTTAACTTTGAAAAGTTTTATGGCCCGCACGGCAAAGATTTTATCCATATTCACCATATAAACCCCATCTCAGAACTTGACGAACCGAAAGCTATTGATCCCAAAACAGATCTAATCCCATTATGTCCAAATTGCCACTCAATGGTTCATCGATTAAAGAATAAAACGCTATCCATAGAAGAACTGAAAAACATTATACAAAACACTTCAAAGTAACCTTCCCAAATCAGTTCAAATAAAATTTGATTTTCAGGAAATTGATAATTCTTGTAATCATTTCTTATTCAGAAGTTCTAACATACCCATTCTCACGAAACCATTTCACCGCCTTCTCAATAGATTTTTCTATCGGCTGTTGCGGCAATCCTAACTCTCTCACAGCCTTCGCAGAATTGTAGTACATCGCATATTTCGACATCTGCACTGAATCAAAAGACACCTGTGGCGTTTTGCCAAAATACTTCGCTAAAATTAATTCATCTACACACGCGACGACCATTGGCAGTACGTGTGGGACGGCGAATTTTGGAGCGGGTTTGCCAGTAATCTTCGACAAAATTTGCAGCATTTCTTTGAGCGTCAAATTGCGATTTCCTAAGATGTAGCGTTCTCCGGTTTTTCCTTTTTGCCAGGCTAAAATGTGACCACGCGCCACGTCTTCGACATCAATTAAATTCAATCCCGTATGCACGTACGCGGGCATTCGATCCTGCAAAAATCTGAGAATAATTTCACCCGTCGGTGTCGGCTTCACATCGTACGCACCAATCGGAGTCGAAGGATTCACAATCACGACATCAAGCCCGTTTTTAGCGGCTTCGAGCGCAGCTTGCTCGGCTAAGAATTTGGATTTTTTGTAGGCACTGACTAATTCTTCTGCGGTAGTAGTCGTCGTTTCGTTCCCCAAAGTTCCCGGCGGAGGAACGCCAATCGCCGCGACGGAACTGGTATGCACGAAGCGTTTCACGCCTGCATTTTTTGCGGCAGCTAAAATATTTTTTGTGCCTGTGACGTTGGCATGAAAAATCGATTCGGCATCTTTGCGCCACAAGGAATAATGGGCGGCGACGTGAAAGACTACATCACATCCGGTAATGTGGTCGGAGAGAAAATTCACATCATCAAGATCGCCTTCAATAATTTCTACGGGCAATCCTTTGAGGTTTTGACGGTCACTATTTTGCCGGGCTAAGGCACGAACCTGAATTCCATCGGAGAGCAAAAGGCGGACGAGATTGCCGCCAATAAATCCTGTTGCTCCGGTGATAAATGCTTTCATGAATATTTTTTAGACAGGATTGACAAGATGAACAGGATTTATAAAACCTTTATGGTTGTTGATCTTTTCTGTTAATCCTGTTCATCTTGTCAATCCTGTCTAAATTAAAAATTATGTTCCCAGTTTCCCGCCAAAACCATTCTGGAAACCTTGCGTAGCGCTTGCATTGATCTCTTCAAACTTACCAAAAATGTCATCGCCGCAATCGGACGCATCAGCATTGCCTGCGCGGATTTCAAATCGCTCATCTTGCCATCGTCTGAAATTCCGATATTAAAATCTGGTGTTTTTTGTGTAGCTTCATCAAGAATTACGCGGACGACAACGATGGGAATATTTAATTGCGAAGCCGCTGCCATCACATCAAAACTTTCCATATCCACGACAGCTGCGCCGTATGTTTCGCCCATAGATAATTTTTCACCCGGCGTCGTCACCATAAAATCTATCGTCAGCCCCGCCGCAAAAACTGCCGCACAACCTTCTCTGATCAAACGCTGTCGCAGCGACGAAGACAAATTATAATCGCAAGTCTGCGTTTCACTTCCCGAAGAATTTTCGTAGTCGTCTTCGACCGCAGCTTCAGGTCGAAACAGAAAACATGTGTCGTAAAGAACAGTCTCACCAGTTTTCAATTCTGGGGATAATCCGCCGCCTACGCCCAGCACCACAACCGCATCACAAGCCTGTTTTTGCAGGTATGAAACTAACTTTTCGCGAAATCCGACAGCTCCGATATTGGCTTGCAAAACGGTGATCTGATTGCGTCCGGCGCGTCCGCGACAGATATTCAAATCATCATCCGTAGAAAAAATTGTTTCGCTTAATTGCTGCGTGACCGCTTTGAATTCAATTGAGGCTGCAGCGACGACACACAGGCGAGGAATGGGGATAGGCGTCACAATTGTCTGCATAAAAAATCACCGAAGTTACAAGAACTTATCCGTTCGAGTTTATCAACACCTTCAACGTTCCAGATCGTCCGGCGTGTTCCATTGCCGCGACTCCGTCATCTAACGAATATTCCGCCGCAATCAGAGAAGTCACATCTATTTTTTTTGCTTCAAGCAAAGCCAGAGCTTTTTCAAAGCGTCCGCAGCGAGAGCCGATCACACTGATTTCATTGACTACGATGCGCGAGGTATCAAGTTCGACCTTGCTGTGAAAAGTAGATTTCAAAATTATACTGCCTCGTGATTGCACCAAATCCAGAGCCATATTTAAGCCCGGAGCTGAGCCGCTGGCTTCGACCACAAAATGAAATTTCTGCGTTGGATCAATGGAAATTTTATCGCGTTCAATCGTAGCAATTCCAGCATCTGCCGCGAGTTTTAATTTATCCTGATGCTTCCCGATCAACGTCAAATCGCAGCCCGTAGTCGCAAGCACTCGCGCAATTAATTGTCCTAATTTTCCGTCACCGATCACCGCGACACGATGCTGCGGAGTGATGTTCACTTGATCCAGAATTTCACACGCCGCCGCTAACGGTTCGGTAAAAACTGCTTCGTGATCAGAGACAGAATCAGGCACACGCAGAAGATTTTTCGCAGGCAATTTCAGGTATTCGGCAAAGGCTCCGTTGCGTTCGATGATGCCTAAAACTGAACGCTGCAAGCAATGACGCGGATCATTCGCACGGCACAAATCACAATGTCCGCAACCTGCATTTATCTCTCCGACTACGCGCGCGCCCAGCAGTGATGAATCAGGAGAAGATTCGACGACGCCGACGAATTCATGTCCGAGCGTCCCACTAAAATTCGCGTAGCCGCGTACGACTTCTAAATCCGTGTTGCAAATCCCCGCTGTCGTCACGCGCACAATAGCTTCATCGTCGGCAGATGGTTTGGGAATTTCTGCAAGCTGAAGTTTTTGATTTTCAAATCGTAAGGCTTTCATACTTTGCTATAGAATCGTTCCGATGAAGTTTTTACTCACCACAAAAAGCACAAGAAGCGCAAAAAAACATTTTGTATTGTTTTGTGCCTTTTGTGCCTTCTGTGGTGAAAATTTCACTTCCCAATCATCCGTTTTGCTTCTTCCTGCGCCAGCCGATGAATGCGAGTCACGGGAGTCGCTTTGACGATTTCTTCCAACAACCGTTTCGCGTCGTCAGGGCGTTTGGCGTCCTGGTACGCTTTCACCAGCGTCAATTTCAAATCCAGATTTTCGGGAGCTAATTTGATTCCCTGCTCAAACGTAGCAAGCGCCCGTTTCTTGTCGCCTCCGGCAATCGCGGGAAGGTTACGATCAATTTCGCCAAGTGCTAAAAAAGCATTTCCGTACTCAAACGCCGGGTTGAGTTTGACGACAGTTTCCATTTCTTTGCGAATTTTGCGAACGGTTTTTATGCTTGTCAGTGCGCCGACAATTTCAGCCTGTCCGCCAAAATTTGCGCCGAGCCAGAAATGCCCTTCGACGCCATCAGCTTTGAGTAAGACAGCTTTTTGCGCCGCCGCTTCGCCTCGCTTAAAGGCTTTGAGTTTGTCTTTTTCTTCCTTATTAAAATCGCCGACGTAGTACGCGGCGCGCGCCATTCTCCACAGAAAATCATAATTTGTATTGTTCGTCAGCAATGAAGATTCAAAAATTGCCAGTGCTTTTTTATCGCTTTCCGGGTCTTCTCCGCGCGTCAATAATTTATCGGACTCGCCAATCGGGTCCTTAGAAACGGCGGCAACTGGCTGCGGCGTGGCAACCGGAGATTTACTCTTTTGCGCCTGCACAATACTCATCAGGCACAGCGACAAAAACAGGCAAATGATGAATCGTTTCATATACTTCAAACTAACAATCCGGTCGCCGTTTCGCAAGCGAAGGACGAAAACTTTTAACGCTGGGAGCGCCAGCATCCTGCTGGCCGCGAGCGCGTGAAACGCCGCTCGCATGAAGTGGCGAGCAGTGCGCGTGATCTTTAGAGAGTTTCTGGCGCGAAGTTCGTTTGCATCGCTCCCCTGGCAAACGGAGCCAGCAGGATGCTGGCGTTCCCACTCGCTTTTCACTAAAACTTCAAATTGGGACTAGGCAGTTGGCGCGGAGTGTTGTATAGTCTGGAGCTTCGTCGGGGTGTAGCGCAGCTGGTAGCGCACCTGGTTTGGGACCAGGGGGTCGGGAGTTCGAATCTCTCCACCCCGACCATCTTTTCAGAGTCTTCGTTTTCTCACATTTCCCTACCTAAAATAACGTCACATATAAATCAATCACATTATATTCATCATCCACAATCGGTAGCACGCGCCATTTATCAAACGCCGTACAAGGATGCGAAATTCCGCAGCAGACTAAATCTCCAATGTGCAATGTTTGCGCGGGATTGATTGCCATGTACGCGTGTTGATCGTTCATTTTTTTGATGACGGCTTCATGTAATTCTCGCTTTTCTCCGTTCGCATAAACATACAGCGGAAACGGCAGATCAATGTCGTACGGCGCATCACGTTTGCCAAAAGTCAGGAACGCTAAATCCGGTTGCGGACGCGATTGCACGTAGCTCCACAGTTCAAAGGCAGTTTTAAATTCCGGCATTTCCGGCAAGCGTAGTCGCGAATTTTTTTGCTTTTTATCGTAGCCTCCGTGATCGTGCGTAACATAACATCCGCTGCGAACTACAACACGATAGTTGTCAGTTAATTTCCGCGACATCAGCAAGACGCGATCCAGATATGCAGTGCCACCAATACTAAAAATAGGGCGTTCGGATTGATTCCAATTTTGTGAAAGACGATCTGCGATGCTTTTCATCACCTCAAAAAATTCATCTACAGCACGCGCTTCTTCCAAATGATTGGGCGATGAAGCAGAACCTTCAAAGGCTTCAACACCGGAAAAATTTAGTAACGTTGGATGCTGCGAAATAGCGTCGTACACCTGCAAAGCCTGCGCTTCTTCACGAATTCCAGTGCGCCATCCTTGCCTTCCGCATTCAATAAAAACATTGATCGAACGATTGACGTTATGTTCGCGCAAACCTTCCGCCAAATGATGTACGCCTTCGACGCTGTCCACTAAACAATATAATTCCAGAGTCTCATCGCTGTTCATCAAAGCCGCGAGCGCACGCAAATTTCCAGCTCCGACAATTTGATTTGCAATCACAATTCGCCTGACACCAAAGCGAGCGCAGACCATCGCCTGGGCAATGTTTGCAATGGTAATCGCCCACGCTCCGTGCGCGAGTTGGCGCTCATAAATTTGCGGAGACATCGTAGTCTTACCGTGTGGCGCGAGTAATAAATTATTCTGCTTGCACCACTTCGACATCGTTCGTAAATTGTAATCAAGCACCGATTCTTTCAGTAGCAATGACGGAAACGGAAGGTCGCCGCGCAAGATATTCCAATGTTTTTCTTTTACTTGCGCCGGAGAGATGTTGCTACCAAATGGTAAGCCTTTGCTCAGATCGTTGAGCGGTTGATTTTTCAGTTGTTCTAGTAATGAATTCATAAAATGATTTTTCCGCCTCTCCGCTTGTGATGCGCCATCGGAATTGATTAGAATGCGCAATCAGCAAACAGCATAACAATGAGTTTATTTATGTCCAATCAACACGCCAGCTTTTTTGAAAACGTTAATAAATATTTTGATCAGGCAGCGAAATATACGCAGCTTCCGCCGCCGATGCTCGAACACGTCAAGCAGTGCAATTCGACGTACCGCGTAGAATTTCCGCTGCGCCACGATGACGGCAGCATTGAAATCATTTACGGATGGCGCGTCGAACATAGTCATCATAAACTCCCGACCAAAGGCGGTATTCGTTATTCACCTGACGTCAACGAAGACGAAGTGCAGGCACTCGCCGCGTTGATGACTTACAAATGCGCTATCGTAGACGTTCCTTTCGGCGGAGCAAAAGGCGCAGTCAAAATTGATCCTAAGAAATATTCGCTGGCGCAACTCGAACGCATCACGCGCCGCTACACCCACGAACTCATCAAGAAAAATTTTATTGGTCCTGCGGTAGACGTTCCTGCACCTGATTACGGAACAGGCGAACGCGAAATGGCGTGGATCGCTGACACGTACCTCGCTGTCAATCATCAGGAATTAAACGCGCTCGGCTGCGTCACCGGAAAGCCCGTCGCGCAAGGTGGCATTCGCGGACGCAAAGAAGCGACCGGACGCGGATTATTTTATGCCCTGCGCGAAGCCTGCAATCAGGCGGACGATATGAAAGCCTTGGGCTTGGAATTGGGCATCGAAGGCAAGCGTTGCATCGTGCAGGGACTTGGCAATGTTGGCTACAATTTTGCGCGGATTGCACAAAAAGAAGGCAACGTCATCATCACCGGAATTGCGGAACAGGAAGGCACAATCTTCAATAAAGACGGGCTTGATCTTGAAGCCGTCGTCAAACATCGGCAGGAATCCGGTTCGATTTTAAACTTTCCCGGCGCGACGAATATTACGCCGTCCGCGCAGGCGATTGAGTTGGAATGCGACGTGTTTGCGCCGTGTGCATTGGAAAATCAAATCACCGGAGAAAACGCCGCACGCGTCAAAGCGAAAATTATTTTGGAAGGCGCAAACGGTCCGACTACACCGGAAGCCGAAGATATTTTGCACGAAAAAAATGTGTTGATAATCCCTGATATGTACGCGAATGCTGGCGGCGTGACTGTGTCGTATTTTGAATGGCTGAAAAATCTTTCGCACGTTCGCTTCGGACGCTTAACGCAACGTGCTGAAGAAGGTTCCGAAGGAAAAATGATGCGTGCGATTGAAGTCGCTACCGGAAAAACTTTCTCCGAAGAAGAGCGAAAATTTATTGTGCACGGCTCTGATGAATACGATCTGGTTTGTTCTGGATTGGAAAATACGATGATTCAAGCTTCGAATGAAATTTTAGAAATTCGTCGCGCAAACGGAATTAAAAGTCCACGTACAGCAGCGTATATTAGCGCTATCAACAAGGTCGCCACGACGTATATGCAGCTTGGAATTTTTCCATAATACCGAATACGCTAGACAGGAATTACAAGATGAACAAGATTTATCAAATTCAATCTTGTTCATCTTGTAATTCTTGTCTGAAAAATTAATTTTAAAAGTAGTACTCTTTCCCTCGGAGGTGTAGGTGTTATTTAAAACCCTAAGTGCCGCAGTGTACGGCATTGATGCGGCGTTGGTTGAAGTGGAAGTTGATCTCACGCCTCGTTCCGGCGATTCTCAGCATGAACCTGCTGTGATTGTAGTGGGCTTACCTGACCTCGCAGTTCGTGAAAGTCGTGAACGAATTCGCGCAGCCATCACGAACAGCAATTTATTTTTTCCCGTTTATAAAACCACCATTAATCTGGCTCCGGCGGACATTAAAAAAGAAGGCTCTGCCTTTGATTTGCCTATTGCGATTGGCATCCTCGGCGCAAATGGTGAATTCAAAAACGAAGCTTTCAATGACTCTTTGTTTATCGGAGAACTCGCGCTGGATGGACGAATCAGAGCCGTGCGCGGAGCCTTACCGATTGCCGTTGCCGCCAAACGCCACAACATAAAAAAACTTTTTCTGCCCGCTGAAAATGCGCGGGAAGCCGCTGTCGTCGCAGGCGTAGACGTCTACCCTGTCAACGATCTGCGCGAAGTCGTTGACCTGCTCAACACCGTCCCAATGCCGGAGCCGCTGCAAGTTGACATCGAAGAATTGCTCAACGAGGATAATCTTTATCCGTTCGATTTCAATGAAGTGCGCGGACAACTCCACGCCAAACGCGCTATCGAAATTGCGACTGCTGGTGGACATAATATTTTATTAATCGGGCCACCAGGATCAGGCAAGACGATGCTTGCGAAGCGTGTGCCGACAATTTTGCCTCCAATCACTTTCGACGAAGCTTTGGAAACGACCAAAATTCACAGCGTTACGGGGCTTTCCGGCACAAATGGATTAGTCCGTCAACGTCCGTTCCGTGCGCCGCATCATACGATTTCTGATGCCGGATTAATTGGCGGCGGAGCGATTCCGAGACCTGGCGAAGTTTCTTTGGCGCACAACGGCGTTTTGTTTCTAGATGAATTGCCGGAGTTCGAGCGCAACGTTTTGGAGGTTTTGCGACAGCCGTTGGAAGACCACAAAGTCACGATCAGCCGCGCTACTATGTCACTGACTTTTCCTTCAAGTTTTATGCTGGTAGCCGCGATGAATCCGTGTCCCTGTGGTTTCTTCAACGATCCAACCCGCGAATGCAAATGTTCACCGCCGCAAATTCAACGCTACATTTCAAAAATTTCCGGTCCGTTGCTGGATCGCATTGATATTCACATTGATGTTCCGGCGGTCAAAGTGAGAGAACTTTCCAGCGGAGAAATCGGAGACAGCTCTGCGGAAATTTGCGCGAGAGTGAAAAAAGCCAGAACCCTGCAACAAGAAAGATTTGCCGGAGAACCAGCTTTTTCTAATTCGCAAATGATTCCGCGATTGATCCGCAAGCACTGTCAAATCAGCCCCGAATCGCAACAGATGCTGGAACGGGCGATTACCAAATACGGATTATCAGCGCGAGCGTATGATCGAATTTTGAAAGTTAGCCGGACAATTGCTGATCTTGAAACCAAGGAACAAATCAGCTCTGAACATTTAGCCGAAGCCGTGAACTATCGCACGCTGGATAGAAATTATTGGCAGTAAGTTATGAATGTAATTCTCGATACAGTGTGGCGATGTCCTGTAATAAGCGTTCACGAGAAAGCTTTGTGCGTACAAATATGCGTCCGCGTTCGCCCATCGTGCGACGCAAGTCAGGTTGTCTCAGGATCAATTGTAGCGCGTCTGCAAAGGCTGCAACGTCGCGGACTGGCGTAGTAATGCCGTGTTCCCAGCAAGAAAATCCCGCTTGCTGCTCACCTCGTTGACCAAGAATATCAATGACTCCACCGACTTCCGTAGCGACCACCGCGCAGCCGCTATTCATCGCTTCAATTAACGTCAGTGGCGTCCCTTCATTCAGAGAAGTTAGCACTACCAAATCCAGTTTTTCATACAGTGCCACGACATCGGCACGAAAGCCTGTGAATGTCACGCGGTCATTAATTCCCAAGCGTTTCGCCTGTTGTTCCAGTTCATTCCGCAAGTGACCATCACCAATCAGAAAAAAGCGTGTACGCGCAACAAGCGCCGGGTCGTCTTTGCGGAGCCGGGCGATTGAGTCTAAAAACATGGCGTGATTTTTGACTTCACACAGACGTCCAACAATACCCACTGCTAATTCATTATCGCGCATTTTGTAAGCGGTTCGCAGCGAAGATTTTTTTTGTATTCTTAAAGCTTCGTCGCAATCAATTCCGAGTGGGATGACACGAAATTGTTCACGTTGACCAACGCCAAATTCTTCGTTGATCTCACGCCGTTGCTGAACGCTAATGGTGATGATCCGATCCGTGCAAAGACGAGCTAAGACACGTTCAATGAACACAAATATTTTTGTTTTTACTCTTCCATAATAGCTGTGAAAAATGTGGCCGTGAAAGGTATGAACTACGCTACAGGAACGCGGACGCAACCACAAAGTAGATGGCGTCAGCCAGCGATACAACCACGCAGCGATGCGTCCGACGGCTCCGGCTTTAGCTTTGTGCGTGTGAATAATGTCGGGTTTGAGACGCACTAATTCGCGCCATATTTTGCCGATGACAATGACATCGCGCAGCCCCAATTCTCGGCTCATTTCTGAAATGATCAAAGGCGAAATTCCAGCCGCAAGCGCATAATCTGTCATATCGCCTTCGCTGGGCGGCACGGTTCCGGTAATTAAAGTCGTCTGAAATTCTTCGGAATTCAGTCCGGCAGTCAGCCAGGTCACGTGTTTGGCAGGCCCCCCAACGTTGAGCCGATCAATAATACGCACAATACGGATGCGTACAGGCTTGGTTGCAGTTGTTACACTCATCAGGAAAAATTACGGAGATTACTTTTGATCACTGGCAATGCGGATAAAATAAATCTACAAATGTTTCGATCCCCTGCTGGACGACCATTTGGGTTTGTTTGTGTTTGCGCCACCACTGACCAAGAAATTTTTCACGTTCAGCCGGAGCATAAGTAATGGCGAATTGAATTTGCGCTTGCTCAAAGCGATTGCCCAACACCCGCCGAGTGGCGCGACTGGCGATTGGATTAGCAACAATCAGCACACGCTGCCAGCCTTGTTCCTTAAATAAATTTAGGAATATCGGCACTAAATCTGCACCACAATCTACGCGTGGCGTATGGAAGGTGGTCACATCCTCGGCAGGTATACCGAGCTGTAATAATTGTTCACGCACAAAATCTGCCGGGTAAGTATTCCAAGCAATTTGTCCGCTCGAACACACAATTTTTTTAGCCAGACCTTGATAGTAAAGATCGGCTACATACTGATTGGTTTCCGCACTATCTCCAGAGCCGGAATAAAAAATTACATCCGATGGCACGGTTTCTGACGGACGGATCAAAAGCCACGGCAGCGAGAAAAATACCAACACGAAAAGAACAGCGCAGAGGCTTAAGATAATTGCTGTCCACCGCAAGCTGTGCGAGTGATTTGTGATCCGGGTTTTCATTTCCATCCGTTGATTAAAGTGTTGCCCCACGCAAGTGATTCACGCAGGGTACATCCAAAATCTCCACGCCGTTTCCACCATCCTTCGGGTTGCCATTCCGGGGCTTGGGCTGGAACTGGAGCTGAATAAAATGTTAAATCGCGGGCGGTACGCTCGAACGTATACAAGGCACGGCGTGAGTGAAACGAAGAGGTAACAATAATCGCAGTATGCCAGCCTTTGTCGCGCATCAGGGCCGTGATGTGATCGGCTTCAAGACGGGTATTATTTCCGCCCGGCATCGCCAACACTGCGGTTGCAGGTAGTCCCAAGCTCAGCAAATATTTTTCAGAGGCAGTACTTGTGTCTAAATTAGAACCATAGGCATAGCCACTAACAATGACCAGGCGTGCCAGGCCTTGCTGGTAAAGCGAAGCGGCTGTGCGTTCGCGCAAACAGTAAGCATCACCGCTCAGTGAAATAATAATATCTGCCGGAGCGAGGTGGTCTGCGCGGATCAAGCCACGTGCCCCAGCCGTAAGCAGTAACGGAAGAAGAAAATATCCCGCCGTTACAACTCCTAACACGACGATGCTGCGGCGGAGCCAATGATTATTTACCCTCATTAATTTGAGTGTGGCCTCCTGCTAAGTTCAGTAGATACCATTGAATTATGCGGACTCAGTCTATGTGAGGAACAATGTTTTTCAAAGTCACAAAACAATCTGCCAATAATTTTTCTTGGCAATTAAACCAAATTGTGTACACTAAGAAGCGTTTTCATTGTAAATGCAGTTTCGAAAAATCTTCTTATGAATTTAAGTTGGTTTTTATTGATATTTTAGCGCTCACTGCTAATTTTTTGCTTACTCCCCCTTGCTCTATTACTAATGTCCTGGATGGCTCTCTTCCAAGGCACATGATCATCTTATTAAGATTCGAGGCAGTGAGCTTATTCTTACACAGGAACTGTGTTCTCCTGTTTATTGATCATCATCTGCTGCGTAATAAAACACGGAAAGTTTGTTCAGTAGAGCAGTGATCTTAGTTATCTGTCGCCATTGGATATAAGGAACTATGTCTCTGCCCTGACATTATGAGCTTCTTACTTACGATTTAAAGTTTAAATTATTCGATTCTGTCTCAATTTGAGATTTATATTATAATGCTGCCTCGGCATGAGGTTTCCTTTAAGGCTTGATTCAGGGGAGTCATGCGTCTAATTACAGGCAAATCTGAAATTATTTCCACAATCAAATCGTTGTCGCTATTACACAAGGAAGAATTAGTATGAAACATCTACGAGTTACTCGCTATTGCAACGCATGGGTTTTGACGTTCTTAATCTTAATTCCTTCCATTACGGCACCCCTTCTGGCAGCTGAGAACCTCTCTGGTGAGCTTTGGATGAATGGTGATGCATCTGTGAATGGAAAATCAGCTTCCACGGGTTTGGCAGTTTTGAGCGGCAACCGCATCCAGACTGGTAAAAATGGGACAGCCGTCATCAACTTTGGGAAACTGGGGCGCATCAAGTTACAGCCGGAATCTGATTTGGTTTTGACTTTTACCGAAACGACGATCAATGGCAACCTCAACACTGGTGTGGCCTTGGTGAATGCTCCGGAATTCGTTGTGGTGAATATTAAGACACCCTGCGGAGAATTTGATTCAGCCAGGCAAATAAGTGCTTCCACAACTATGGAAGTTACTGCTGCCACACCGCTGGAAGCCGTTGCTGTTAAGCCTAAAGATGATACAAAAACGCAGTCAGACACCAAGAGTGGAGCGCAAGCGCAGAACGTCGCACGCTGTTCCAGAGTTTATGTTCCTATTGCGGGCAAAGCAGCCGCCCTGCCTGTATTTTTCGGTAGCTGGGGATTTCCAGCTCTCATCCTTGGCGGAATCGGCGCAGTCCTCGTACCCGTTGTAGCATTTGGCTCAAGTGATGTAAGTGGCATTTTTATTGGTCCGCAACCAGTAACACCTGTCAGACCAAACTAAACAAGCATAGTAAATTTAACCTCATTGATAAATATGATCGCTGTTTGTGTGCTACTTACAAAGCGTTCAGTAACGTAAGAGAATGTCCATTGGTTGCCTTGGTTTCTCTTAAGGCAATCCTGCCTCAAACGGTGTAAGCTACTTAGAACCTCCGCTCTTTGCTGCTTACCTGCAAGACCCTGATAATTCTTACGCATAAAAAATTAAACATGGTCTTGGTGATCAAATTACCCCAACCTTTTGCCCGCATCGCTGCATCTTTTTTTACATTGATATTGGGCGCATTCCTGGGTTGGTTAATTTATGGTCGCTTTGTAGTTGATGTTTTAGCCTCAAAAAGCACAGCAGCGCAACAGGTTTCAATTGCTGATGCCTTAACCTCTTTCCCGAACTCGGCGCGGTTGCAAGCGCGCTACGCCGATGTTTTGCTCAGTCAAATATTAGAAGACCCACAAGCTATTACTCAAGCAGAAGCTGCTGCTGAACAAGCAGTGAAACTGTCACCTTTCAGTGCGAAAAATCATCTTTTACTAGCAGCTGCCAAAGGTGCGAGCGGAGACCTCGACGCAGAAGCCGCACAGCTACATGCCGCACTTGCCCTCGCCCCAAATAACACCCAAATTCATTGGCGGCTGGCGAACGTGTTGCTACGCAGCGGAAATACAGAGCAAGCACTGGGCGAATTTCGAGCCGCCATCACGGCTAACCCATCACTCTTACCTGTCTCGCTCGACTTGTTGTGGCAAATAGCTGATGGTGACCTGAAAATTCTGGAACGGGCGACTGGTGAAAAGACTAAAAATCGGTTGCAACTGGCACAGTTTTTGTCACAAAAATCCCGTGTAGATGATGCCGTCCACATTGTGCAACAAATTGATCGTGACACCCGCATGACCACACCGGAATTTGGAAAATTCGTAAATGACCTGATGGCAAATAGTCAGACCGAAGCGGCCCATCGAATCTGGCTGGACACGGTGGCAGAAAATAAAGAGCAGCGCCCGCTAATTTGGAACGGCAGCTTTGAGACCGCGTGCCCTACCTTTTTATCGCAGTTTGATTGGCACTTGCGCAGTAGTGAATATGCGCAGCTCACACTTGATTCTGATGTGGCACACGAGGGAACGAAGTCGCTCCGCCTGGATTTTTTCGGACGTGATACGACGCGGCTCAGCAATGAAATTAAGCAGACCATGGTGTTGCGCCCTGGCGCACGGTATCGCTTGATGTGCTTTGTACGAACCGCGAAGTTTTATTCACCTGAAGGCCCACGCGTAGTCGTTAGTACGCTCGATGGCTCAAATCTGATCGCTGCCAGCCAGACCATCAATCTCGAGTCTTCTGATTGGCAACAACTCACACTGGATTTTAGCGCTCCGGCTCAAACACCTGTTTTATTGGTCACCGTGCAGCGTATTCCCAAAGCGACTTATGACGAGCCGACAAAAGGCACGCTTTGGTTCGATGATTTCACTCTGACTGAATTGCCCTGATGAGTAATTTTCTGGACAAAGCCATCGTCGCTCTTTTCCTGGCGCTCATCGTTTTTACTGCGCTGGCACACGGCGCCGTCGAAGCCTGGGCAATGGCATTGAATTCAGCTGGCATTGTCGTTCTCCTGCTGCTATGGATGCTCAGAGCGTGTTTGGAAAAACAATGGACGCTTCACGTTCCGGCTCCGGTGTGGCCGCTGTTGGCATTGCTTGGGCTGGGCATACTTCAAAGCCTTACCTGGACATCAGAAACCGGACAACGCACCAGTCTGTCACTGGATGTAGAAGCCACACGTGATGCTGTTTTATGGATGGGATTGTTAATAATCGCTTTTGTGGTAGCCGCTAACATTTTCATCGGTCAGGCCCGCTTAACGTTGCTGCGTACATTTTTTATAGGCTTTGGACTCGCGCTCGCGCTCTTTGCTCTCTTGCAGAAAATAACCTGGAACGGACGCTTTTATTGGTGGCGTGCAGTAGATTCCCAAATCATCACTTCACCATTCGGGCCATTTGTGCATCACGGGCATTATGCCGGGTATCTGGAAATGTTGCTGCCCATTCCGATTGCATTTTTGATCCTGCATCAACTTCGTCTTGAAAAAAAACTTTTGTATGGCTTTGCTGCCACGATGATGAGTATATCGGTAATTGCTTCGCTGGCTCGCGGTGGGATGATTAGTATGATGGCACAACTAATTTTTCTGACCGCCATGAGTTTCTGGATGTTGCGGCGACGGCAGCTGGAAAGTGAGACACAGACATTTTCTGCCCGCTCAGGATTCGTCCGGAGTAGTACTGTAATCGTAATTAGCGCGGCGATTTTCGTCGGCGTACTTTGGATCAGCGCCGAACCAGTGCTCAATCGCCTTGCACCGGAACAAGCAAATGTAACGGTACAAGATTCAATCAATGAACGTGGTTGGATTTGGCGCGATACAGTAACGATGTTTCGAGCTAATCCTATGCTTGGCGTTGGACTCGGGGCATTCGAGTCCGCCTTTCCGATTTACAGTCAGCACGATGGATCGTTAACGGTCAATGCGGCGCACAACGATTATTTGCAGCTTTTGGCAGAGGGCGGATTGCTCGGCGCAGGTTTAATTGCCTGGTTCATCGTGACGGTACTGCGTTTATTGCTGCCCGCACTTCGGTCTCAGGATTCGCGAGTTCAGGCACTGGCACTGAGCGGAGCAGCGGGAATGGTGGGAATCCTCGTCCATAGTTTATTTGATTTCAATTTGCAATTGCCCTCGCATGCGTTGCTTTTTCTAACCTTGGTTGCAGAAGTGGCAGTATTGGGGGCAAGCGCCTCAGAACGTGCAGAGGCTGGCGTTGTCTTAAAGTCACAGCCACATTATTTCGACATCACAGAAAGATTGTCGGAGGGATCATGAATATATCCAAATCCCAAATGTATTATCGGATATTTGGTCTGATGTTATGTCTCGTCGGAGTTCCAGCAGTGACCGCTTTTGCCCAATCGGAAAAGCCCACCGTTCCCGGTCGTGAAGAAGCACCGCCGAAAACAACCAACCGGAACAGCGGTGGAACCGGGACGACCAATGTCCTGGCAGCCCTTGATGAAGACTATCTGATCGGTGCCAATGATGTCATCGAAATCGAAATCGAAGACGCTCCAGAGCTTTCCGGCCCAAGGCGCGTTAATGCGAACGGCACATTTTTGATGCCATATTTAGGTCGTTTGACCGCCAAAGGAAAAACACCTGAAGACCTCGCACTGCTCATTGCCAAAGGATTAGACCCACGGTATTTGTCTAATCCGCGCGTCAACGTTGTCGTCAAACAATACAACAGTCGTTCCTTTTTTATTCAAGGTTCCGTCCGCAGTCCTGGTGTTTATCAGATTGAAGGTCGCCCGACATTACTGGAATTAGTTACGTTGGCAGGTGGATTGGCTGATAGCCACGCTTCGACAGTTTTTATTATCCGTAAAATAAAACTAACCACGGGCGAAGCCGCACAACTTCCAACCACAACAGAGGTGAAAGAAACTACCACCAATGTTACGCAACGAGCACGTTACGCGACATCCGATCATGGCGAAGCTGCCAAGCTTGCACCGAATGAAACTCTCCCGAAGTTGCCGCAATATGAACTAATTCAGACAAATTTGGCAGGATTGCTGCGCGGTAACTTTTCGCAAAACATGTTTCTTGAACCGGGCGATATAGTGAACATTCCACAATCCGATATGTTCTTTGTGGCGGGCGAAGTTACCGCACCGGGATCGTTTGCCTTGCGTGAAGGGACTACCCTCCGGCAGGCAATTGCGCTCGCGCAAGGCACAAATTTCAAAGCCGCGGCAAATCGCACGATTATCTTTCGTGAAAATCCGCAAACCGGACAACGGCAGGAAGTCAAAGTTGACCTCTCGGCTGTCATGGCCGGTAAAGCCGACGATCAAAAAATTCAGGCGAATGACATCGTCATCGTACCGAACAGTAAGATGAAATCTATTGCTGCACCTATTTTGAGTACGCTCGGACAACAAGCAGTACGTCTCCCTATTCGCTATTGAGGCATGAGCTGTAAGGAACCCTCATTATGACAGAAGAAAAATTACCTCAGGATAGGCTGGCGCCTCCCGCCGAAACTGCGATGATTCCGGCGGATTATTTTCGGTCTCCGCTTGATGCCATCGCGAATCGCTATTACCCCAATGAATATGGCATCTCGGACAATTTACAGATAGGAGAAATCTGGCGGCGGATTCGCAAACATAAATGGCTGATTCTTGTCATTGTGCTCATCGTGACTACGGTTGTCGCGGTTGAATCCTATCGCACCAAATCAAATTATCGTGCGACGGCGACGCTCCAGCTTGAGCTAGAAAATCGTACTCTCTTTCGTTCAGGCGACGTTTCGATTGAAAGCGAGGAGTATGACAATGCCTATTTGACCGCAGCGGCGATGAAAACCAAAATCCGGTTATTGCAAAGTCGTCCTTTACTCGAAGACGTGGTCGCCAATTTGCAACTTGATAAAAGTCCTCAGTTCATGGAAGTCACCCAGCGGAAAGGTATTTTGGACTCTGTTCAAACAATTGCCGGACGTCTCAAAGGCCAGGCGCCTCCACCGCCCACGTTGTATATTGAAACGCCACCAGCTCCCTCAGCAGAAAATTTGATCACGCGTTCTGCGCAGGAAAGCGCGCGCCTTTCGCCTTATGTTGGCATTTTGAGCGGGGCGCTCAGTGCTTCTCAGGTCGAAGATACGCAGATGCTGGCGATTTCGTATGAACATACCGATCCTAAGATGGCAGCCCAGATCGTTAATACTGCCGCAGAGTTTTTCATCGCCCACAATTATCGCAATAAAACGCGTCGCTATAATTCCACCTCCGGCTGGCTGAATTCCACGACGCGTGAATTGAAAGGCAAACTTGAACAGGCTGAACAAAAATTAGCAGATTTTTCCAGTAAACACAGCATTTCTTCTCCTACTAATAGTGAAACGTTAGAGATCGCAAAGTTTGGAAAATTGCACGGTCAAGTGATGCAGGTAGAAACCGACCGGATCCTGAAACAATCACTTTATAAAGAAGTGCAGGAAGGGCGACTAAACCAATTGCCAGAATCTTTCGCCGATACACGACTCACAGCATTACAAACAAAACTCAATGAACTTTCCATCCAGTCGGCACAGTACGTGGGACGCTTCGGGCCTGACAATCCGCGCACACTGGATGTGCAAAAACAAATCGGGGCGCTGCAACGACAGCTTGATGAAGGACGCAAGACCTTAGCCGATAAACTCAAAGCCGATTACGAACGTACTGCCCGCGACGAACAAACGTTGCGCGCCGCATTAGAACAATCAAAAGCGGAAACCAAATCAGAAGAAATTCAACAAAATCAAGCGAACGTGCAATTTGGGTTGCTGCAACAAGACGTTCAAATCGCTAAAAATTTGTACACGGAATTTCTGCAAAAAACGACGCAAGCCAATATGCAATTGGCCGAGCAGCACAACAATTTGCAAATCATTGAACCTGCGACGATGCCTGTTGCACCTATTGGTCCAAACCGTCTGCGCATTATCCTGACCGGATTTTTGCTCAGTCTTTGTTTTGGCATTGGGCTGGCGCTGACCATTGAATATTTTGATGACACGATCAAAACGACGGATGATATTACGCAATATATTGGCTTGCCCGCGTTGGCGGCGATCCCCTCCGCGATGTCACGGCGTTTAGGCAAAACTTCTCCGGCAGCTTTAGCCAACGGTCAGACTGTACAAGCAATGCAACGACCTCTCTTATCGCAACCGGGAAATATGGCTGATAAAAGCGCATCGTTGTTACGTGAAGCGTATCGCGGATTGCGTACCTCGATCTTACTTTCAGCGGCTGGCAATCCGCCGAAAACAATTCTTTTTACCAGCAGTCAGCCCAGCGAAGGCAAAACCACCACGACCGTGAATACTGCCATTTCCCTCGCGCAGCTTGGCTTATCTGTGGTAGTCATTGATGGAGATTTGCGTCGTCCCTCGATTCACAAGGCGTTTGGCATTAATCCCGCCGCGCACGGTATTTCCAGTTACCTCTCAGGCAATATGCGGCTGACTTCGCTGTTACAGGAATCATCCGTACCTTGTGTTTCGGTGTTGCCCTGCGGCGTAATTCCGCCGAACCCGACCGAATTGATTAGCTCTGAAAAAATGAAAGCGATGGTAACTTTGCTGAAAGAGCATTTCGATCACGTCCTGATTGATTCGCCGCCGCTGACCAATGTTGCCGACTCGCTCATCTTGTCAACGTTAGTGGATGGAGTAATTGTCGTTGTGCAAAGCGGAACCAGCAAGCGCCGCGCCGCCCAACGCGTACGTCGCGAATTAATGCAGGTCGGAGCCAAAATATTTGGGGTTGTCCTCAATAAAGTAGACCATCGCCGCAACGGTTATTATGATTATCGTTACTATACAAGTCATTATTCTGCTCTCAGCAACAACGAGGATGAAAAGTAAAGTAGAAAAACATTTTCTCATCCACGAAGAACACGAAGGTTCACGAAGGAAGACAGTGAAAAGAGATGACAGGGGGAATTTCGCAAATCAGATTTTCTTGTCCCTTCGCCTTGTTGTCTTTCTACTTCGTGAACCTTCGTGCCCTTCGTGGATAAACAATTTCCTGCTTCCAACACATGAACGAATCAGTTGAAACCATAAAAATCGGAACGCCTGTCCCTGACCAAACTCCTGAGCTGCCGGATACGCCGCTTATTCGCATTCAGCCATCAGGGCGCTGGTCTGCGCTGAATTTAAGCGAGGTTTGGGCGTACCGTGAATTGCTGTATTTCCTGATCTGGCGCGATGTGAAAGTACGTTACAAACAAACCGCACTCGGCGCAACGTGGGCACTGATTCAACCATTATTTACGACGATTATTTTTACACTCTTTTTCGGACGCTTAGCTGGGATTCCTTCTGATGGCATTCCATATCCGCTCTTTGCGTTAGCCGGACTCATCCCCTGGACATTTTTTGCTAACTCCATCACTAACAGCGGTAACAGCTTAGTTGGCAGTTCGCACCTAATCACCAAAGTGTATTTCCCTCGTATGATTATCCCTTGCGCTGCTGTGGGCGCAGGCGTCATTGATCTCGCCATCGCCTTTGGTCTGATGGCTGTAATGATGATTTGGTACAGCGTTCATTTGTCATTTAATTTACTGATGTTGCCGGTACTGGTATTACTAACAATGTTGTTAGCGATAGGCATCGGGATGCTGATGTCGGCGTTGAATGTGAAATATCGTGACATCCGCTATGCCTTACCCTTTGGCATTCAGTTATGGATGTTCGCTTCACCGATTATTTATCCCGTGACGTTAGTACCGGAACAATGGCGCTGGTTATTACAACTGAATCCGATGGCAGGAATCATTGACGGATACCGTTCCGCGATTTTCGGCAAACCCTTTGATTGGCAAGCCCTCGCCATCGCAACCGCTATTACAACGGGAATGCTGGTGTATTCCGCCTTTCACTTTCGACGAATGGAAAAAACCTTTGCCGATATAGTCTGAACCACGCGTAGCCCTGGGAGCGCAGGCGTCTCGCCTGCTGTTTGCGAGCAAAGCGATGCAAACACCCGTGGCGAGCCAATATGCTGAAGATCACGCGCATGCGTAAAACCCCTTCGTGTTTCTTAGTGTAGCTTCGTGGAAAGTTAAAACTAATGGAAAAGACTTTTATTGCTTCTGTTATACCCATTGGCTATGATTAGAAATATGAATCGTATTATTGTTGATCCCGACATTTGTAATGGGCAACCTGTCATCAAAGGCACCCGCATTACATCACGAACAGTTCTGGAGTTTCTGGCAGCGGGAGATTCCATTGAGGAGGTATTAGAAGAATACCCCTCAATTTCGCGGGAGGATATATTGGCCTGTTTACAATTTTCCGCTGAAAAAGTTTAGCACGCGGAGCCGGGCGACCATAATCCTGGGAGCGCAGGCGTCTCGCCTGCTGTTTGCGAGCAAAGCGATGCAAACTCTGTGGCGAGAGGCGAATCGTGTAAAAATATACGCAGGTGACGGATGAATCTTGAAATAGTAACTTCAGTCAATGGTGTTTCGATCCGATTGACTGATGAGCGATGGTGGGATCATATCCTGGAAAAGCGTCCTTACCTGAATCGCTATTATAACGAGGTGCTGGAAGCGGTCGAAAAACCGTTGGTAGTGTTGCGCGGTTACAAGGGGACGCTGATCGGAGTTTTGTCGGTAGGCCGAAAACAATATCTCCACGTCGTGTACAAAGAACTCAGTAGTGAGGATGGCTTCATCATCACAGCTACAATTGAAAGCGAATACAACAAAGGTTTAGTGATATGGCGATCCGACGAACATTGAAAGTGAATCCGAATCAGTTAATGCTTAGCGCAGTCAATCGGGTGAAAATTCCGAACTTACCCTTTCGTGCCGAATACGATGCGGCAGTGGACACATTATATTTGCGCTTCCGCGATGATTTGAAAACGACGCGCAGCAAAAGTGATGTGGTCAAAGGCGTGATTTATGACTATCACGAAAAGACGCTCGTTGGGATAGAGATTCTTGAGGCTTCCGCTTGACGCCTGTGTCATTGCTCAGGTTGATTAACAATATGCCTTTTCTTTGTGTTTTGACCTTCGTGGATAAAATCTTTATTTCATACTCACTTTCTCAAGAATTCATCCACGAAGAACACGAAGTGACACGAAGGAAAACAGTGAGAAGAGACGACACAGGAATTTCGCAAATTAGGCTTTCTTGTCCCTTCGCTCTGTTGTTTTTCTACTTCGTGTTTCTTCGTGTCCTTCGTGGATAAATCTTATTCCCTTTCTAAATGAAACCAATCATCAGAGTTGAAAACCTGAGCAAACAATACCGAATCGGAGCGAACCAAGCATCCTATTCCACCCTGCGCGATTCTCTGGCAAACGCCATCACCGCCCCCTTCCGCCGCTTCACCGACCACCGACCACCGACCACCAACCACCATTCCGATACGATCTGGGCCCTCAAAGACATCAACTTTGAAGTCCAACCCGGCGAAGTCGTAGGCATCATCGGACGCAACGGCGCAGGCAAATCTACGTTGCTGAAAATTCTTTCCCGCATCACCGAACCAACTACGGGCAAGATTGATTTACACGGCAGAGTCAGCAGCCTGTTAGAAGTTGGCACTGGCTTTCATCCTGAATTGACGGGACGCGAAAACATTTATCTGAACGGCGCAGTGCTGGGCATGAAGCGCGCCGAAATCACCCGCAAATTCGATGAAATCGTAGCCTTCGCTGAGATCGAAAAATTTCTGGATACGCCGGTCAAGCATTATTCCAGCGGAATGTATATGCGGCTGGCTTTTTCGGTCGCGGCGCATTTAGAGCCAGAAATTTTGATTGTGGATGAGGTGCTGGCGGTTGGTGATGCAGCGTTTCAAAAAAAGTGTTTGGGCAAAATGAGCGACGTAGCAAAAGAAGGACGAACAGTCTTGTTCGTAAGCCACAATATTCCTGCCATTCTAAATCTTTGTAATAGAGGAGTGTTCTTAGAACACGGGCAAACCCAAATGATTGGCTCTGCTGAAGAGGTAGTGACAAAATATCTCGCCGAAGCAGATGACATAAAATTTAATGGTGAGGCTATTTTATCCGATGATCGCCCACATCCGCAGACGGAACTGAGGTTTCGTGTAGTTCGAATTCTGGATGACAAAGGGCAGCCAACAGAACTTGTAAAATTAAGTAAAGGTTGTCGGATCAGTATAGAATATGAAATTTTGCAGCCGGTAAACTTTGCGCAGGTCGCATTCGAATTATGGAATAGTTTGGGAGAATATGTACTTTGTAGTACTGATCTTGATGATATTGAACCTGAAAAGATGAGGATGACTAAATACCCTGGTCGGTATGTTGCCCATTCCTTTATTGAATCACAATATCTGCGCCCTGGAGTTTATTGGGTAGACCTTGGATCCAGTATCCCAAACATTCGGATGTTAGATGAGGTTCACAGAGCAATATCGTTTGAAGTTGTAGATGATGGAAGTTTTATGTTGAAGCTTGCTCCTCAGAGTAGGCGTGGGGTTATTACTCCTCTCCTCAAGTGGCAAAATTGTAAGATTGAGACAACCATCCCCCGTATGTTGTCGGCGGATCGAAGTATCGTTACGTGTTAGTTAGTGCTTAAGAGCTTTTGATTGAAAATGAAGAAAGATGTTAAAATTGGCATAACAGGCGCTTCTGGAGTGTTAGGTAAAATCCTACTAAAACAACTGGGCGATCAAAGTATTTTCACTTGCTTTGAAGGGAATATCGTTAATAGCGAGGATGTTCAGAATTGGATAGTTGCCGAAAAACCAGATCAAATATTCCACTTGGCAGCATTAGTTGCAATCAAAGAGGTGGATAGCAATCCAATCAATGGATACAAAATTAACATCAATGGAATGATAAACTTGCTGTCAGCCATTCAAGTTTCAAATACAAAGCCTTGGGTATTTTTTTCAAGTACAAGTCATGTCTATAAAAGCAGTGATAGATCAATTACTGAAACGTCAGATATTGAGCCAATTAATACTTACGGGCTTACAAAATATATGGCAGAAAAAATATTAATCGATTTTTCAGGAAAATACCCAATTAATTATTGCATAGGGAGAATTTTTAGCTTTTACCACGACACGCAAAAAGAGCCATTTTTGTACCCTACTATGATGAGAAGGCTAAGCGAGCATACAGATCACAAGGAGCCTTTTATCGTATATGGTGCAAATAACATTAGAGATATTTCTAATGCAGAAAGTATAGTTGAGGCAATCATTAGGCTCAGTAAAGTCAATGCAGAAGGTGTATTTAATTTGGGGGTAGGTCATGGGGTAAGAATTATAGATTTCGTCAGAAGCCTAACAAAACGTAAGTTAGGTTTTCAGGAAATAAACAGTGAAACCCCAGACGTTTTAGTAGCGGATGTTTCAAAAATAAATACACTACTCAAGCAATATGAACAATAAAGTTTCGATAGTTATACCGACATACAACAGAGCACATTTTTTAAGCCAATGTATTCAGTCTTGTATTGACCAAACCGTCAAATGTGAAATTGTTGTGTGCGATCACGGAAGTTCCGACAATACCGCTGAGGTCGTTGCAACTTTCGGGTCAAGGGTAAAATACATTCAGAGAGAAGTTGATCATGGAGTCCATTTTTGTTGGCTGGAAGGGATTATGAACGCCTCCAATGACTTGATTCACCTCCAGTATGATGACGATTGGATTGAATCAACTTTTATTGAAGAGTGCCTTGCGCTATTTGATGAAAATGTTGGAATGGTTTTTTCAAATTATAAATTATTTGACAATAGCACTCGCAAAATGTCTTCAGATCATAAATTCTTGAAAGCAAAATGCGAGACAAGGTTATATAGTTCAAATTTTGTTTTATCTCAATTAGCATACACTAACGTTTCTCCGGGTTGTGCAATGTTAAGAAAAAAAATATTGCTTAAATATTTATTTATTGATGAAGTCCCCTTTTCCACCTCTCATTATAAAGGCGTAGGACCCGATTTATTATTTTCGCTGATGAGTTTACTAGAATACGAAAAAGTAGGATATATCAGTGAGCAGTTGGCAATTTTTAGAGTACACGAGCATTCCATTACAATAGACGCTCAACGGAATGCTGATAAGCAGAAAAGAATTCAAGAAGCTTACTCATCTTCTGTTAATTTTTTTGCAGTTTCATATATCTTAAATAAACTAAAAATATTATGGTTGGTAAGAAAAATAGCGACATTTGTGGTTATTAGAATAAACAGGAAACTTTATACGAATTAAATTCATGAAAGTTAAGTTAGCCGAAGATACAATATCAAAAGCAGAGTTAAAGCAGTTAAGTGAGTGGGTAATCGAAACAAATCAGCTAACCAAGGGCCCGCTGACCTCGCAATTTGAAGAAGAATTCTCGAAATATTTTGGAGTAAAACACTCGGTATTTGTGAACAGCGGTTCTTCTGCAAATCTCTTAATGGCATACAGCTTACAAGAATCGGGGTACTTGAAAAACAAAAAGGTAATTGTTCCCGCTGTCTCTTGGATAACGACATTATCCCCTTTTTTACAATTAGGTTATGAAGTTATTCTATGTGATTCCGACAAACAAAACTTAGGATTGGATTTAGATCATTTCGAACAATTATGTAAAGAACATAATCCTGCATTAGCAATTTTGGTGCATATTCTAGGTCATCCTAATAGTATGAATAGCCTTCAAGATGTTTGTAAAAAATACGATGTTCTTTTAATAGAGGATGCTTGTGAAGCTTTAGGGACTAAATATGAAGATAAATTTACTGGTAATTTATCTTTGGCAGGATCATTTTCATTTTATTTTGGGCATCATATTTCTACCATTGAAGGCGGCATAGTAACAACGAATGACACGAATTTATATAACATAATGTTATCAATCAGGTCGCACGGTTGGGCACGGGACTTACAATCTGAGTATCAAGAAAACTGGCAAAAAGAATTTAAAATTGATGAATTTAGAAACTTATACACTTTTTACTATGCTGGATATAACTTACGCTCAACTGACTTGAATGCTTTTTTAGGATTATTACAAATCAAAAAACTAGATAACATCATAAAAGTCCGCCAGGATAATTTCAATTTTTACAAACAATTGCTGAGTGAGAAATATTGGTGTCAAAGTAGTGAGAATTCCCTATTGTCTAGTTTTGCTTACGGAACATTTGTAAAGAATCGGCTTGAGGTATCCCGGTATTTAAAAGCTAATGAGATTGAATGTCGCCCTTTGGTTTGTGGAAGCATGGGAAGACAGCCATTTTGGATTAAGAAATTTGGAGAGACGAGACTGCCAGTTGCAGACATTGTTCATGATTATGGCTTATACCTTCCCAATCATTTAGGAATAGATAAAAACAAGATCATGTATATTGCAGATAAATTTAACCAAATTGCAATTCCACTAACATTTGAACTAACCACGAAAGAAAGAGAAAGAGTAGAGAAAATAACCGCAGCATGATATGTCTGTTCAGGGTCTCTCTAAAATTACACCTGTTCCTTGTATGCAAGACGATTTATTAAGTGCGCTTCCAGCAACAAGCGAACAAGCAGGTTGGCCTTGGAATGAAGAAGTTCCACCGTTGCCACCTCTCACACCAGATGGTAAGCCGTGGCCGAAAATCACCATCGTAACGCCGTCGTACAATCAGGGTCAGTTTATCGAAGAAACGATCCGCTCTGTCTTGTTACAAAACTACCCAAATCTGGAATACATTATTATTGACGGAGGCAGCACCGATCAATCAGTTGAAGTAATCAAGAAGTACGAACCCTGGTTATCGTATTGGGTGAGTGAGCCAGATCGTGGTCAGCCACATGCGATTAATAAAGGCTTTTCAATGGCAACAGGAGAGATTGTCCAGTGGATAAACTCGGATGATCTTTTGACGCAAGGGGCACTAGTAGAAGTTGGTCGCCTTGCGAACATGTTTCCTGAACAACTTATAGGGGGCGGCTGTGAACACTTTAACGAAGTAGAACCTGTAGGCACATTATTTAATCAAGATTTGTCTGCTGCGAAATTAGTCAAATACTGGCAAGGTGGATATATGTATCAACAGCCATCATTGTTTGTTCCACGAATTGCCATCTCCAGTTGTGGCTTAATAGATGAATCGCTGCATTATTGTTTTGATCTAGATTGGACTATTCGTTTACTGGGCTTGTTCCAAATTACCTACACTAAAATGACCCTCGCCCGTTTCCGATTACATGTTAATTCTAAAACAGTCTCTCAACCAGAGCGATTTGAGAGTGATTGTAGAGTTATTACGCAGCGTTACTGGAAGGTAGAAGGTGCTCATGGAATTGAACAGTCATTTTGGATGTATACACTTGACAGATTACTTAATTCGAATCTATCCAGAACTGATAAGCTTAAAAAACTTTCTCTAGGAGTCTTTGAACTCCCAAGCCGATTTTTGCGACGGAATACTTTAGGTGTTTTACGTCGAATAGTTTTTTCTGTGAGTTAATAAATGCCAGAAGTTAGTGTAATCATTCCAACTTATAATCGTTGCGACCTTTTGCCCCGCGCGGTCAAAAGCGTTAAGCAAGCCGGAACAGATGTTGAAATTATTGTCGTAGATGATGCTTCGACTGATGACACGCCAAAAGTCTGTCAGTCATTGGAAGGCATTCGCTATTTGCGGATGGAAAGAAATTCGGGGCAGGCAGCGGCTCGTAATGCTGGAATTCTTGCCAGCACAGCGGAGTATATCGCCTTCTTAGATGACGACGACGTGCGTTTACCGAATACATTTGCTAAGCAGCTAAATGTACTTGAAGCTGCACCAGAAGCTGCGTTTGTTTATGGGCGAGTGCTTAAAGGGGACTCTGAATGTAGGTCAATCGGTGAATGCTGCCACAATGTAGTTCAAAGCGGGGATATTTTCTTAAAACTTATTTTGACCGATTTTATTCCAATAACTGCTGTAATAGCTCGCAAAAAACATTTGTTTGATGTTCAGCTTTTTGACCCTTCCTTGAAAGGCGCGGCTGAGGACTGGGATCTACTACTACGTCTTACGGAAAAATATCATGTGGTAGCCATTGATGATCCGGTAGCAATTTATCGCATCGCTACAGCGACTTCAGGGCAAGCAACATCTGATGATGATTTCATAGCGCAAGCAATAAAAAATGTTAGAGCCAGGACTTTTAAGTTACCTCGCCTTGCAAATGCCTCAATAGGTTATCAGCAGGATGTTAATAAAATGATACGCAACTTCGACGTTGATATGTGTATTTGGAAAGCGAACGAGCATTTAATAAATCGAGAGCCGATAATTGCACGTGCTCTATTAATAGAAGCAATAAGAAAATTACCTCTTCGTTCTATTCGCCCTTGGACCCTTCAGCTACTTACTCATAGCGTAGTGGATTCCTTGATTCTACGCCGCTCGATAAAAAATAGTATTTCTAGATGATTTCAGTACTTAGTGTTTATAACAATGAAGAAGTCTTAAAGGCGCGTTTGTTACATAGCTTGAAAAGACAGCAAGCTCACCACGAGATTCTGATGATAGATAATCGGGGGAATGAGTTTCCCAGTGCAGCAAAAGCGCTTAATTGGGGCGCGCAGCAAGCAAAGGGCGATTGGCTCATCTTTGTTCATCAGGATGTTTCCTTTATTTCTGAGGCGTGGTTGGCAGAGGCCGAACAACTTCTCTGCTTGTTGAATCCAAATGGCTGGGCAGGAGTATCGGGGCTGACAGCTTCGGGTAAGTTACAGACCTTCATGCTCGACAGATCTGTACTTATTGCTACAGTCTTCAATGAGGCTTGTGAGGTGCAAACTCTTGACGAATGTGTTCTCATTCATCGTCGCGAGCCTGTTAACTACCAATATTTTGATGAAGCTTTACTAGGTTGGCATGCATACGGTGTAGAAGCTTGTTGTAGGGCAATTATCGAGGGGAAAAAGAACTACGTTATCCCGCTTCCAGTCTGGCATGACTCATCGGCAACAAATATCCAAGGACTAGAAAGGTCTCACGCACATGTATGGCGAAAATATGGTACTCAAATACCGAAGATATTTACTACTTGCGGACTTTTACCAGATTCTTATGAATGGCAGCAAAACTATGGGAAAAAATTTATTCGGAAACTTAGGTGGGAATGGACAAAATTTCTTAACAGATACGTTCCGGGCTTTAAAGGAGAAGATTTTTTTTGGAATGCAATTGAGGCATTGACACAAGACGAACCTACTGCTTCGGTATTTCATCGTCAAACGAAACAACAACCCATCGAAGCGCAAGCATTTGTTGCCTCGCCCAAAAAACGAAGGCAGATTATGCACTATTTTGCACCGCCTGAAGATAAGTATTGGTCAGCAGATTGTGTGGTTATCACTCCAGAGGTGGGACGCGATATTATCCTTAACCAAGAGCTACTAGCCTCAATCTTGAGTAATGTCAGGCGTCTTATTTTATGTATTGATTTACGTGTCGTTTTCCTGAATCCAAGCCTGTTGTTTTGGCTATGTAGACAAGTCTTAACTTGGCAGGTAGTCGTGAAGTCGGACAAGGAAATTAATTGGGATGGTTTCTCCATGTATACTCTCGTTATCGAGTTCCTGCCGCAAACGCAGAGAAATAAGTCCGCCAAGTGCAACCAACCGTTGAATAACTGCGATTTTATCAAAAATAGTGATTCTTAATAAACTAAAAAGATTTGTACTTGATCCATATCCCTTACGCACTTTGACGATTAACGCGATGCAGCGCTTTGATTTGGGCAAGTATGAAACACGATTGCAATTAAGCGCAGTGGAACGCCCGCATTATGGATATATCGTTTATCATGCTGCGGCGTTGGCAAAAAAAATGGGACTGCCAAAAATCTCTGTGATGGAATTTGGCGTAGCGGGTGGCAATGGCTTAGTCAATCTGGAATATCACGCGCAACAAGTGTCTGAATTGTTTGGGGTCGAAATTGAAATTTATGGTTTCGATACGGGGGCAGGGTTGCCCGCTCCTGAGGATTACCGCGACTTGCCATATCATTGGAAAAATGGCTTTTTCAGAATGGATGTACCAGCATTGCAAGCACGATTGCAGAAATCAAAACTTGTATTAGGTGACATCCGGCAAACTGCTAAAAACTTTTTCGCTGATTTCAACCCCGCACCGATTGGCGCGATCTCGCACGATTTTGATTATTATTCTTCGACGGCAGCTGCACTGGAATTATTCAATGCTGATTCCGATCATTTCCTACCTCGCGTATTTTGTTATTTCGACGATACGTTGGGGAGTGAGATGGAACTTTACAACGACTACACAGGGGAGCGGCTGGCGATTAACGAATTCAATGAGCAGCACAAAAATATCAAACTAGGGATGCCGTATCATCTGCTCGCACGGAAAATTGTAGAGCCGTGGTATCACCAAATCAGGATTTGCCATTTCTTTGCGCACCGTCGGTATAACGATTTCGTGAGTAACGAAAATCAACAGCTTCAGATTCAGTAATGTTTCTGCCACAGGCCAATAATCGGACGACAATGGATTGGTTGCTTAGCGATGAGATAGGTAAAAACCTTGTGCGCTTGGCGGAAAATAAAGCGCAGGAATACAACAGCGCCGCGCCATTCCCGCATATCGTGATTGATGATTTTTTGCCCGCGTCTGTGGTTGAAGCGGCGCTGCAAGATTTTCCGCAACCGAAAGCTTTGCGGTGGGTGAGCTATGACGAGCAAACGGAACGCAAGCTCGCTTTTCCTGTTGCCGAAGCTTTGCCGCCAGCTTTGCGTGACGTGCTTTACTTTCTGAACTCACCTGTCGTGCTGACGTTTTTAGAAGAATTGACAGGCATCAAAGGAATCATTCCTGACCCGTATTTTAAGGGCGGCGGCTTACACCAAATTGAGCGCGATGGTTTTCTAAATGTACATGCGGATTTCAATCGCTACGAAAAATTGCAATTGGATCGGCGGCTGAATTTATTGCTTTATCTCAACCGTGATTGGCAAGAGGAGTACGGCGGACATTTGGAATTGTGGGATCGCGAGATGAAAACTTGCGTCAAACGGGTTCTGCCGATTTTTAATCGCTGCGTAATTTTCAGTACGACTTCAGACGCTTATCACGGGCATCCGATTCCGCTGACTTGTCCGCCGGGTTGGTCGCGCAAATCTATTGCGACGTATTACTACACGAATGGTCGTCCAGAAGAAGAACGCAACGAAAGCCATTCGACATTATTTCAAGAGCGACCGGGCGCGGCTCCCAAAGGGCAGCCGTCAAAATTTCGTGGTGCGAAAAAAATTATTCGTTCGTTGATACCGCCAATTCTTATGGATGCTTATTACCGGATGCGTGAGCCGGAACGATAAATGACTGCTCAACCTGATCTGACCATCACAATTGTTTCGTGGAATACGCGGGAACTCTTGCGCGGTTGCCTGCAATCAATTCAACAAAGCAACACCTACATCAGCTATGAAATTCACGTGGTAGATAACGCTTCAACAGACGGCAGCGCAGAGATGGTGCGTGCTGAATTTCCTACTGCGCAGTTGACCGTTAACGAAAATAACGTAGGGTTTGCCGCCGCGAATAATCAGTCCTGGCTGGCAGCCAAAGGGCGATACTGGTTACTGCTGAATTCTGATGCAGAAGTGAAATCAGGTGCGTTAGATATGTTGGTAAATTTTATGGACGCGCACCCGCAGGCGGGGTTGACGACTGCACGGTTAAATAACCCTGATGGCACACCTCAATACTGTGCGCAACCCGTACCGAGTATTTCGCGCACGCTTTTTGAGGCTTCACGCTTGCATAAAATTTTGCCGGCGGCGATGCGTGGGCGGATGATGCTCAGCACATACTGGACGTATGATCGCGCGATTCGTTTGGGGTGGACTTGGGGAACGGCGCTGATTGCGCGGCGTGCGGCAGTTGAAGAAGCCGGAGCATTAAGCAAAGAATTTTTTATGTACGGCGAAGACCTTGAATGGTGTTTGCGGATGCGTAAAAAAGGATGGGAAATCTGGTTCTGTCCTGAGGCGGAAGTTTTGCATTATGGCGGTCAAAGTTCCGCACAAAAGTGGGATGAAACAGGGCGCGGACATAAGATCGAAAGCGGTTTCTATCAGGCATTGCGGATGCACTACAGCGAACTTTATGTGCGTACGTTACAGGCTGCGCAGTTGTTCGCACTAAGTGGGGAATGGTTATCCGCAAAGCTCAAAGGTCAAGTAAGTGCGCAGTATTCTGCTTCAATAACGCATCAGTTACGGTTACTGAAAAAAATAAATCAGTAAGCCGCCATAATTTTTATCGTGAAAATCAGTGTCATCATTCCTACCCATAATCGGCCTGACAAATTGGCTGATACTGTCGCGGCATTGCGACAACAAACATTGCCTGCGACTGATTATGAGATTTTGGTGATGGATGATGGCTCCACGCCTCCGGTAGTGTTGATGGGGGAGATTGAAAATCCGACCTGTTGCGTGATTCGCTTGGAAGGGGTTGAAAGATCAGCCGCGCGGAATGCAGGCGCAGCGGTGGCACAAGGCGAACTATTAGTTTTTGTGGATGATGACATTTCGGTTGGGCGCGATTTTTTGGCAAGCCATTTACAAGCACATATCGAATGGCCTGAAGCCTTACTGGTTGGCGCTATTACGTTGCCATGCGAAGCACTGACAACGCCATTTGGACGTTTTCGACAAAAGCTGGAACAGCAAGGTGTGACGCATAAGCGTGGCATTACGAACCTACGTAATTTTTGCACTGCACAGAATATGTCTATTGCCCGCCAATACTTTTTCAAGTTGACTGGATTCGATACTGAAATTGTAAGTGGCGAGGATCAAGAATTTGCACTTCGTCATACGGGAAGCGGTCAGCAAATCATTTTTCTGCCGGAAGCGAAAGCCATACATCGTGATAGTGCATTAGATATTCATAGTTATTGTCGTCGCTCAGAATGGGGGAGTTACTACATGATTCCTTTCTGTCAACGCTACGCTGATTGGCCTGATAATATTGAGCGGACACGCATCAACGGATCATTGCGATTTGGGCAGGAACCGTTCGGGCTTAGCTTGCGCAAGATTACTAAATCTGTTTTGGGACGCAATCCGTTTCTATATGGCCTCTTTCGACTAATCGGTTTGCTTGAACGAATAATGCCGCAAAGTACGGTGCTAGACCGCCTTTACCGACTCTTGCTCGGGATTCACTTACAGCGAGGGTATCGGCAAGGACTGAAAAAGCTTAGGAATCGAATTGAAATACAGAATCAACCTGCTGAGTTTGGCGCGAATTCACTATAAAATTTGTACCAGATAATTACTCGTAAGTTGCGTCGCTTTGAATAACAAGCTCCAATAAATCCTAATATTATGCTAACCACAGGACCTCACATCCGATTTCTTGAGCGACATACGCGAAAAAAAATACGACCACCAATAGTGAGAACGGTAAAAGCGTATCGTTCACTCACTCAACAGATCAGAGTATTACCGGATTTTATTATTATCGGGGCCAGAAAATGTGGCACAACATCGCTCTATGAATATTTGACGCAACATCCTTGTGTACTTCCTGCCCTCAGCAAGGAACTGTTCTACTTTGATTACCATTACGAGAAAGGCAACAATTGGTATCGTCGCCATTTCCCTACGCAAGTTGAAAAGTGGGCGTATAAAAAAGCGCTCGGCAGTCAGGTCATAACCGGGGAAGCGACTCCCTCATATTTGTATAACCCGTTTGTGGCGCGGCGCATTGCGGAATTGTTACCGCAAGTGCGGTTAATTTTGCTGCTGCGGGAGCCAGTTGAGGCCGCTTATTCAGCCTATCAATTTGGCATCAAAACAGGCACATACACGGCAGATGATAATGTCTTTGAAAAAATCATTCAGGAAGAGTTGCAATACATCCAGCAGGGTGGCGAGCTATTTTGCCAAGAGCAAGAAACTTTTTCGATCAATCCGCACTGTACGTATCTGGCGCGTCATGCATACATCGAATTGCTCAAGCCGTGGCTGGAAGTTTTTGACAGAAGCCAGATCAAAATCGTTCTGAGCGAAGAACTTTTTACTAACCCGGCTAAAGTTTACCAAGAGGTGCAAGAGTTTCTTGGCTTGCCGAGACATGAGCTAGATATTTACGATCAGTTTAACCAAAACGGCTATCAAAAGCTGGAGAGTAGCGCGGCTCAAAACCTGGAAGAATTTTTCACTCCTTTCAATGACAGGCTGAGTAATTTTCTGGGCAGAAGCTTAGGTTGGAAGAGGGAAAGTCGCAATGACGATTTTGCCCCGAAGCACATCGGTTCATTTGTGAAGTGAAAAGCATGCAACGAATCTTACATTTTGCGCAGGACAGCGACACCAGCGGTTATTTTCCGCAATTAGCAAAATGGCATGATCGTGAGCGCTACCAAATGGTGTTCGCTACGCTGAATCCGATGGCGGAGTGGCTGCGGGATTATATGCAATCGCAAGGTGTGGAATGTTTCAGTTGTGATTGCCGACAACGCTGGGAATATCCGTTAGGCTTACTGAAACTGGCGAATTATTTACGCCGCGCTAACGTAGACATTTTGCATACACATTTATTTGAGCCTTCTGTAATTGGGTTGCTGGCGGGAACGCTGGCACGCACGAAAATGCGGATTGAGACGCGGCATTATTCAGATTATCACACGCGCATTAACAAGCGTTGGCATGTGCGTTTGGATCAACTTTGCACACGGCTTAGCCACAGTGTTATCGCTGTGTCCCAGCACACGGCAGATCACATGATTTCTGAAGAAGCTACCCCTGCTGAAAAATTGCACGTTATCCTGAATGGAATTGATTTTACGCGTGTCAAGCTTTCACCAAATTTCGACCGCAATCAAGTACGGCAGGAATTTGTTGGTGATGAAACACCGCTGCTATTGATTGCGGCGCGACTGCATCCAGAAAAAGGCTATGAATATTTGTTTGAGGCAATGACGAAGCTTAAGGCCAGATTTAATGGAAAGATCAAATTGCTGGTCGCTGGCAAAGGCGAGTTACTAAATCATTATCAAGCAATGGTGCGCACACTCGGCTGTGATGACATAGTGACGTTTCTCGGCTTCAGAAAAGATTTGCCTGATTTGATGGCTGCGGTTGATCTGTTTGTTTTGCCCAGCGTTGCCGAGGCGTTTGGGTTAGTACTTGCCGAAGCACTTTATTTAGGCACTCCGGTTGTGGCTACACACGTGGGCGGCATTCCTGAAATTGTGAACGAAGGCATTGACGGACTGCTCGCGCCGCCCGCTAATGCCGAGGCCTTAGCCGATACGATTACGGATTTGCTGAATGACTCAACGTTACGCCAACGAATGGCGGGCGCAGGGCGCGAAAAGGTAGTCGGCAAGTTTCGTTTTGAAGATATGGTGCGTTCTTACGAAGTGGTTTATCAAAGGCTTTCATCCGTTGTTTCTGGAGCTGTCTGCGATGAAATAATTGGCGAGGCCTCATAGCCCTTTTTACTATTTTCTTAAAAAGTACTGGTTGATTTATGGCAGCGGTCGCAATTTTGATTAGCTCCTTTGATGGATTCTCTGATTGTTGGGAGCCAGTTTGTCATGGGATTACGAAATATTGGTCAGATTGTCCTTATTCAATTTTCCTTATTACTAATACAAAAGATTTTACACATGAAAAAGTGACTACGATAAAAATTGGCGAGGATAAAGGCTGGGCGAATAACTTATTGATGGTGCTCAAACAAATAGACGCAACTTACATAATGTATTTTCAGGAAGATTACTGGATTCGAGAGCGGGTGAATTCATCAGCGATCACTGAATATGTTAGGACAATGGATAAGATGGAATTGAATTACCTTCGCCTACTTGCGTACCCAACACCCGACTCTGATTTTATGGCTGATCAAAGATTAGGGGTACTTGCTGAAAATGCGCCTTATAGAACCGCTTTACAAATCGCATTATGGAGAAAAGAGGTATTACTTGATTTGCTAAAGCCCGGCGAAAGTCCTTGGGAGTTTGAAGTTCGTGGCAGTACTCGTAGTAGGAAATATGGAAACTCTTTCTTAAGCGTCAAGCAATTTAATGATGACCCATATTATAACGGAATCAGTTATGTATGCACTGCGATTAATAGAGGGCGTTGGGCGAGAATTGCCAAAGAGTACGCAAAAGATGAAGGGTTGAATGTGGATTGGAGTAATTTACCAAGTGAGACATGGTGGCACGAATACGTTCGCAGTACTACGTTTGGCGCTTGGCTACAGTTAACGCTTTACAGAATTGGTTTGGTATTTAAACAGCCTAAAATCGCATTTGATAAAGCTCTGAATAGGACTTTTGCTCTGTTGGGAATGCGGAATGAAGCTACCTACAAGCCTGAAAACAGGCCTTAAATATCTATGCCCGCCAGTTTATCAGCGGTTGCTTTTTAAGCGTTTTTTGGCTCGCTTGCCGCTGCCTTATCGCGCAACTTCGGGGCTTTCATTAATTATGGGAGATAGACAAGCGGGATTCTTCTCGCTGGTATTTCAGGTGCTGGGTGCAGTCGCCTTTTGTCGTATGCAAGGGCACAACCTCAGGCTGAAGTTTGACCAAGGGTACTATTATGACTCTGATTTAGGCGGTAGTTGGTGGGACTATTATTTTGATACATCTAATTTTTTATTCTCCGATAATGATTCTTCACCGATTTGGGTATCTGAAAGCTCTGCGTTAGGGCAGTTTACTTATTTAGGGAGGGATTTTCATCCTCTCAGTGCAAATAAAATACTTTCTTGTTTTGGTGTTAAGGATCATATCCGAGAAAAAGTAACCTGCTATTATCAGCGAAATTTTCAAGATAGAGAGGTTATTGGTTTGCACTATCGAGGTACAGATAAGGTAGAAGGTCAGGGGCAAGAGGCAATCAGAGTCCCTTATGAATATATCTATGATTCAGTTCTACCGCACTGTAAGCGCGCATTTATTTTTGTTGCCACAGATGAGGCAGGTTTTCTTGAATATATGAACAAACGGTTTGCCGGCAGGATACTTAGCTATGATGCTATTCGTAGTTTTAATGGCGAACCAATTCATACTACTTCTCAGTCTCGTTCATTAGCTTATCGCGCCGGTGAAGAGGCATTAATTGATTGCTTGCTACTTTCAAAATGCAAGCTACTTTTACGAACAGATTCTAACTTATCATTAGCAAGTACCTATTTTTCACCACAATTAAATACCATTAACCTGTCAGAGAAATATATGTCAGAGAATAAAATATATGTAGGAAGTAATGGCAATTCCTAAGACCGCAGTTGTAATTCCAACGTATAACTCGTCTAGGTATCTCGTTCAAGCTATTGATAGCGTTTTGGCGCAGACCTGGCAGGATTTAGAGATTTTGGTCATTGATGATGGATCAACGGATGAGACCGAGCGGGTTATGCGGCGTTACCAATCACCAGTGCGATACATTTACCAGCAAAACGGTGGCGTCGCTATTGCACGCAATCGTGGCATTGCAGAAAGCAAAGGAAAATATGTAGCTTTTCTAGATGCGGATGACACCTGGTTGCCTCATAAACTCGAACTACAAATTGAGGCATTACAAAAGCAGCCGCAGTATCGTGCTTGCTATTCTGCGCTTGCAGTTGCGGATGCCGAGTTGAATCCGCTGAGCATCAATTATAGCTATCGGCAAAGTTCAACTCTCGAAGATTTATTGTTACGCGGAAATGTGATTGCTACACCTTCTTCGGTCCTTTGTGAGCGGTCGTTGTTTGATGTGGCTGGTGGTTTTGATCCGAAACTTAGCCAATGTGCCGATTGGGATATGTGGGTACGCTTGGCAGTTCAAACAGAATTTCTCTATCTTGATGAACCATTAGTAACGTACCGACAGCACGGCGCAAACATGAGTCGCAATGCTCCATTGTTGGAACACGACAGCCTACAGGTTTTGACCAAAGGTTTTGCGATTCCTGAATTGTCGGAGCCATTACGCGCTCGGCGGCAAACGGGTTTTGCGCGAAATTATATGGTCTTGGCTGGAACATATTTTCATGCTCACCAATACCGTGATTTTGCGCGGTGCGCAATACTTGCTGTATCGATGGATTTTAGTCAGTTAAGTTATCTCGCAGCATTTCCAAAAAGAATTGCAGCGCGTTTGAAAACGAAAAAGCTTGGTGAAGCAATATAAATTTCTTAAAAAGGCCTTTCTTTTTTTTAGCCCACGAATGTGGGCGCAAGCATAAAGCCTGGGGCGTTAGCCCAGGGCAAATCGTAATGGATCACCTAAGCCCGTGAAACGGGCGACATACATTGGTTGATTGAGTGCGCTCTGCCGCCTGCCTTCGCGGGCTTGTTGTCACCTCTTCAATATTCCCAAGGTTGCGCGCTAATGCGCTTAACCCTGGGCTTTATGCTGGTCACCCGCTTTGCGGGTTCTATGCGGAAATCTTTAATGATACCCCCAACATCTGCCCCGCCATTGAAAATCCTCTATGTTGTTTACTGGGGTGCGGCTGAACCTTTGGGGCAATCGCTGGTTTTGCCTGCGATCAAAAAGCTTGCCGCATCAAATGTGAAGTTGACGCTTGTGACTTTTGAGAAGCCTGCCGATTTAACGAATCAAGCTTTGATTGCAGACATCCGAAGTTCTCTTGAACAACTTGGCGTAGAGTGGATTGCATTGCGATATCACCAACAACCAAAAGTTGCTTTTGATTTTCTGCAAGGGCTTTTTCGTACCTTTGTGATTGGGCTTCGCCTGCGCCCGGATATTGTCCACTCACGCACATTCGTCGGCGGTTTGATCGGGATAATTCTTGCGCCATTTCTACGTGCAAAATTGATTTTTCATAACGAAGGATTTTTTCCTGATGAACAAGTAGATGGTGGTGTCTGGAAGAAAGATTCGGTGACGCATAAAGTCTTCAAATTTTTAGAGCAACAGATGTACGCCCGCGCCGATGGCATCATTGCGTTGTCACATCGCGCCAAAGAAACTATCGAGAAATTCCCGCGCGTGCTTCGCAAAAATACTCCCGTCATCGTTGTTCCAAGCTGCGTGGACTTAGAGCATTTTCAGCCAATGAATACGGCACTTTCTGTGGATGAAAAAGAGTTGCGATTCATTTATATCGGCAGCGTCGGACGACGTTATTGGTTGGATAAAATCGGCAGGTTTGTCGCAGTCGCCGCGCAGGAAAATGAGCAAATTCATCTGCAAGTATTAAGCCGCATGGAAAAAAGTTTAATTTCTTCCATGCTGGCGACGGGCGGATTGTCGGATGAACATTGGTCATATAATTGCGTTCCGCATACTGAGATTCCAAATCATTTAGCCAACCAGCACGCCGGATTATTTTTTCTCTCGCAAGGACTGAGCGAGCACGGATGTTCTCCTACGAAAATAGGAGAATATTGG
>JAYTCQ010000256.1:0-19689 GCA_043736395.1 Blastocatellia bacterium
CCTTTTTCAGGAAATCCAATGATGAATAAATCGTCGAGCAATTCAATTTTGTTGGATTCACCCAGCTCTAAAAACGTGAACGACGGAAGCGGCGCATCAGGCTTGGCATTCGCGTCAGGAACAATTTTCAAGAGTGCCAAATCGCGTTCGGGATTCGTTAAGACTGAAGCTAATTTCAATAATCGCGGCGAAGCCGAAGCGTCCGCCGAAGCATCAGGCGGAAGGCTCAAATAAATTTCATCATAAAGTTTTGTGGAGCGGTCACGCGCTACGACATGGAAATTTGTAATGACCAACCCATCTTTATGAACAATCACCGCAGAGCCACGCGGACGCGGCTTTGCGTCACTGTCAAAGCCATTGCGCACCATTACGAGTCCAATCGCGGGAACAACTTTTTTCACCTGCTCACGCGCTTCCGCTGAGATTACGTTTTTGCGCGGAGTTTCAGGAAGTGCCGGATTTATTGGCGTTTGCGCTTGTATTCCGCTGATGAAAATTGTGAGGAACGCAACGAAAATTTTAGTCTGAGAGTGCAACATGAACAGACCTTTGTTGGTGGGGTTAGTTCGTAGTCCCGTCTTTAGGCGAAAAGTCGTGGTAACAAATCAATTCAAGTGTTGCCACGACTTTCCGCTTAAAAGCGGGACTACAGACGATCATCAAATATGCTTCAAGCGCAATTCAAAGACAGCAACATCGCCGGATTTCATTTTGCCTTGCTTGTCGTTAATCGCGACGACGGTGCCTTTTTCTTTGTCTTCAGGAGTCGCGGCAAAGCTCAATCCACGGCATCTCATCCCCGGATTCGCGTCAAAGCCCAGCCCACGACAGCGCGCGCCTGATTCCGCTTCAGGTTGCACGATTCCGACTGCTTCACCGGGTGCAGCTTTACCATTTTTGCCTTTGTCTTTGGCCTTATCTTTGCTGGATTTATTATCAGTTTTCGGTTTACCGCTTAATTCGGCGGCGACACTTTCGGCAGTTTTTCCCAGCTCTCCGCCGCTGTTTACCAACGCAGTTTCATACTCTTCAATTTTCGAAGGAGACAAAATTACTTTGAAAATTTCAGTGCCTTTTTCGTTATCAAAAACGATGACATCTTTCCCTTGCGGCAACGTGTATTCCTCATCCGCATCAACGCGCGTATGCCAGAACACTTTTGTTTTGCCGCCCGGAGTCACGTTCACAAAATAAACATAACCGCCGAAATTACTAATCAAACTGATCTTTAATTCGTCGCCACTTTTGAAGCTCGCTGCCGGATCAACGGCGTTGCCTTTGCGATCCAGCAATTTCACGATGAGACCGTCGACGGATTTTTCCTTGTAGTTTTTGATAACCATCGCGCGTTCTCGGGCTTCCTGTTTTTTCGCAGCGCTGACTTTCTTTTGCGCCATACCAAAAATTGAAGTCAGCACCAAAACCAGGCTAACCGCCATCACTACGCGAGGCTTAAAATTATTAATGAGTGAAACCATTTTATTGCTCCTTTGGTTTTTCATATTTGATTTTCGTGTCAATTATGAGGTCTTCGTTCTCGTTCGGATTATTATTCCAGAATTGCACAACTTCAGTGCCTTTGATGTCTTTGCGACGATAGTCCTGTTTGATGTCGCCCCGAATTTTTTTCAAATCTTCACGCGAAATCGGCACGACTCCCTTATCCGGATCAATCTCGCTTGGCAAGCCTTTGATTTCATCGCGACTGAAAATCAGCGTCAGCGCAGAACCGGAATCAGTAATATCGAAATAACAATTTCCAAACTTATCTGTATTCTTCGCCGGACAATTTGATGGAATCACAATCGGCTGATTTTTCTTCACGTCGTTCTTCCCGTGATTGAAGGACGGAAATGGAAAGACCATTGAAAGATCGTCTTCCTGAATGATGTAGAGATACCCGTTTTGATTGGTCTCGACGACGAGTTGCGCTTTGTCGTTAAGTTTAAAAACGTGATCGGGATGAAGGTCTTTGGGTTTGCCGTCCGCTCCCAACGTTCGCAGATACCAACGCAACGAAAGCAACGGAGCCTGCACAATTACAGGTCGCGGCTTATGTTTGGGAGGCGGCGGAAAATATTTTTTATGATACGGCTTTTTGGCCTGCGTAACTTTTTGCACTTTGGTCGCAGTTTGTTTGCCAACCCACACAAGTGAAGGATCATCGCTTTGCGCGAAGGCTTTATGCTGAGTCGCGCCTAAGCAAAACAGTACGGCAGACACTATTAATAAGTAATATTTTATTTTCTGCATAGTCTATGTACGATAGGCGTTTTGCCTATCGTACCTTTATCTTTGGATTATCGGCGCGTACCACACATCTGAATCCAACTAAAAAGCTCTTGCTGGAAACAACCTGTTCGCTGAAATTCGGCAAGCTGTAAAAGCGGCGCGTCGTGCGTACGTCTTCCGCTGTCGGGCTGCCGAAGCTGCCGCCGCGAATCACTTTTTGTCCGGCGGGATACGCGTTCGCATCATCACTGCTGCCTGGATAACGTTTATAATCTTCGTTCACCCATTCGCCAACATTTCCGGCCAAATCCAGCACGCCGTACGCGCTGCCGCCACCGGAATTTTGTCCGACCGGAGTCGTATGCTGCGATCCGAAATTCGCTTTTTTATCGGCTGAGTTTCCCCACGGAAATTTGCGTTTGAATTGCGGGTCAGGACTGGTAGCTTTCGGGTCCCACGACGCCGCTTTTTCCCATTCGGCTTCGGTGGGCAGTTGCTTGCCCGCCCACGCCGCGTACGCCTGAGCATCGTCGAACGTCACACCAACGACTGGAGAATTCGGAAATTTCGTAAAGTAATTAGCATCCCAAACCGGATTTGGCGGCGTCGCATGATTCGTTGCTTTACAAAACTCATCGAATTCTTTGTTCGTGACTTCGAGTTTATCAATGTAGTAATCGTAACTCAGATCAACTTTATTCACCGGAGCTTCGTTAGGTTTGCCGTCCGTCGCGCCCATTAAAAAAGCGCCTGCCTTGATCAGTCGCATTTTGCCTTTGTAATCAATTTCTTCGGGCAAATTCGCAGGTGAAGCAACCGCCGGAGCCGCGCCGCATTTTCCGGCAATCAACGTTACTTCATCACCCTTGTCAGCAGTGACTTTGCCTTCGATTTTTTTACCTTCGCGGGACAAATCCAATTCGCTGCTGCCGCATTTCACGCTGATAGCGTATAGCTCGCCGGGCTTCAATCCGGCAATACTAATTTCGCTCTGCGGCGAACCATCGCTGGCTTCGCTCGAGTGCGGGATGCCGCGTCGAATGTCGTCCACATACACTTCCGCATTCGGAGCTACGCCCTTAATCGTGACCTTGAAGCCAGGCGTCTTCTGCATCGCAAACAAGGCCGCAGCGAGCAATAGAAACAGGGCTGCGCCGCCTGCGCCCGCCACTGCCCAAATTGGAATTTTGTTTTTACGCGCCAGTGGAGCTGGAGCCTTCGGAGGCGTTTGAATCGAAGCTTGTCGAGGCTGCAAAGTTTGTATCGGAACAATCTGTTGCGGTTGACGAAGTTGCGATAAAGGTACGGTCGCGTCATCAGCGGACGGACGGTTTGGATTGTTGTTCATAGCAGAATCACCTTTAATAATAGCGGCTAAATCACGGCGAGCAGCATTCGCAGATTCATAGCGTGCGCTCGCATCTTTCGACATCATTCGCTCAATCAAATTGGCGAAAGCAGTTGGAATTTTTTCATCCAAAAAATTTAGATTGGTCGCCGGCTTGGACAAATCCGTATGCCACGAAAGCCAGCTTTGCGCCGGAGAATTTGACGTATAAATTTCGGGCAGTGCCTGACGAAAACGCGCTTCGCCGAGCAACATTTCGTACGCCAGAATTCCCGCGGCATAAATGTCAGCTTGCGCGGGTTGCGCATTGCGTCCGAGCGCAGGATCAATCAATTCCGGAGCCACACATTTGGCCGTCCCCATCGCATCTTCGCGCGGCGCGCTTTTTGTGGATTCCGCAATTCCGAAATCGCTGATGTATGCGGTGCCGTCTTTGCCGAGCAAAATATTGCTGGCTTTTAAATCACGATGAATAATGCCGCGTGCGTGGATGGCTTCTAGTCCTGAAAGAATTTGATGCAATAAAGACGCGGCTCGTGTGCTGTCTACGCCGCCTTGCTGCACTACATCACTCAGCATTCCGCCTTCGATGTAATCCATCACAAGATATAATTTTCCGTCCTGCACCAACGCATCCCGAACCATCACGATGTTCGGATGCGAAGGCAGTTGCGCCAGCAATTCAGCTTCGCGGGCGAAACGTTCCTGAATGTCAGGATCGTGCGCGAGGTCAGCAAGAATTTCCTTAATCGCCACGTATTTTTTCAGGTGGGGATGGAAAGCCTTATAGACCGATCCCATCGCGCCGCGACCAATTACTTCCAGGATTTCGTATTTGTCTATTCGTTGCATTATTTCTTTTTGCGATTCGCTTTCATTTTGTCTTCGGATTCGCGAAGCATGTCTTTGTAACGCGCCAGATCGTCCGGCTCCAATCGCGAACTGATCAGCTTCAAACCATTGTTCAAATAATCGTACGCTTTGCCATACTCCTGATCGGTTGAATGCGACAAATATAAATTTAACATCAAATCAAATTTTATATCTGTCAGCTCCGCATTGGGCATTGATTCAGCAATTTTCAACGCGTCCATCGCTTCTTTCTTCGCGCTCTTTGAATCACCTTTTAAAAACAGATAATCGGCGTTCGTTGCCTGCACGAGCAATGTCCGGAATTTATCGTTCGTTTTCCGCGACAGTTGCAACGCGGTTTGAATGCGCGGCCCGGCTAAATTTAAATAATTGTCGTGCTGCGCATCAGTCATCGAACCATCGTCAAAGCCCACAATGCGCGTGTAGGCCTTGCCTAAAATGTAGTTCACTTCAGCGAGCGCGGCTTCATCGGCGTAGCGTCCGCCACCAAATAAAAGATAACTAATCGAAAAGAATTGCGCCGTCTTTTTATAAGTCGTGCCGCTCGTCAAACTGCGCATTTTGCTCGCGATTTCTTCAAATAAATCGTAGGCTTTTTTCGCGTGCGTCACAGCTTCAGTCAGAGCATCAGCATTTTTCAAGACTCCGCCCTCCAGCATTTTTGCCTGCGGACTTTTGTACATCAAGACGTTCGCTAAAATCATGTGCGCCGGAGGAAATTTAGGATTGATGGCAATGGCTTTGCGCAGTGCGCGTTCTGCCGCCATGCGATCTCCTCTGGCAAATAAAACATCGCCGAGCACGACCCACGCGAAATCATATTTTGGATAACGTTTCGTGATGGCCGTCAAATCACTGACGATTTTTGTAATTTCTCCGCCGTCATTAAATTGCGCTTCGGCGAGCAATGTTTTGGTTTGATAGTCAGTCGGTCGCAGTTGCACTGCTGCCTGAAAACTCGCGATGGCATCTTTTTTCAAACCCAGGGATTGCTGCGCGCGTCCGCGATAAACTAATGCCTGATGATAACCGCCGCCATTCGCGCTGATCGCTTTATTAAAAAGCTCAATCGCGGCTGGCAATTTTTGTTTATTAAATTGCTCGACGCCCTGCTGAAAGATTTGCTCGGCTTCTTTTTTGGGAGGAACTTCATCATCAAGATTGATAACTTTTTGTTGCGGCGCATCAGAAATTGAAACGGAATCCGATGACGAAAATGCAGCATTCACTTCATACGAAGTCGTTTTATTCGCGGCGATTTCTGCCTGTTGTGTTTGCTTCGCAGTACCTTTACTGAGCGTTAATTTAATTATTCCGGCGGGTACGCGAATCGTCCGCTGACCGCCACTGCTTAACGCTCCGATTGATTTATCGTCAATGGAAACAGTCACTCCGTCAACTTCGGGATTCACGATGCGCAAGGTTCCGCACGGATTCGCGCCGCCGCATTTTCCGAGTTCGGGATAGGTCACAACTGAAATCGGAATTGAACTTGCCGCCATCGAAGAAATACTCGACACGGGATGCTGTTTGTTGTCCGTGAATTTTGGGACTTCAGTTCCGATGTAAACGCGCATTTCATCAAACGTCACAATGCCATCAGAATTCACATCGGCATTGCCGCGTACGGCTTCGAGGAGGCAATGCGTGAAGACTCCGTGACCAAGTTCATCGCGTTCGTACGAAGATTCCGTCGCGCTCGCTGCTGAAAGATAACCGACGCCACGCTGGATCTTTTTCATCTCATCAATCAAGGCTGAATTCGCCTGCTGCGTCACAAATAATCCGCGCTGTCCTTTATCCAAAAGGACACCTTCGCTGTGGCAGGTGTCAGAAATTACGAGGCCTTTTTGTGCGGGAATTTTGCTGACGATCTGTTTGAAATATTCCATCTTCAAACCAGATTGGCTGAGCGTGCGCGGATCGGAATCGTGCAAAATAAAATACGGCGTTTGATCGCCGCCCGGAGGGACTACGCCGTGCGCCGCGATGTAAATCACAAAGTAATCATTAGGCTTTGATGCGAGTAAGCCATTGAGCGCCTTCTCGACTTCAACTTTCGTGGCCTGTTCATCAAGCAACAATTTCACGTTGGATTCAGGAAAGCTACCTCCCTCCGGACTGCGCAAAAATTTGGCAATTTCCGAAGCGTCATCCGTCGCATTTTTCAGATTTGGAATCTGATTCCCGTCAATATTCTTATCACCTAATTTATATTTTGAAACGCCAATCAAAACAGCGTAAAGATTGACATCGGACTTCTTCGCAACGTCTTCTTTGCTGACACCGACGCGCATTCCACGGTCACGAATTTGCGCAAACGCTGTAGTGAAAATTGCAGTGGTGAGTATGCTCAACACAATAAATCGAAAAATGTTACGCATATATTTTCAGAGGTACGATAGGCGTCCCCGCCTGTCGCCCGTGGTCGGGTGTTTCTCAAAGAATAACAAATGTACGCATCGACAAGCGGGGACGCCTATCGTACCCTTCTTATGGAAGAATTACCGAACCTGGACGCTGAATGATCTCAGGAGTTTTCACCGGCTCTTTCTTCGTAACTATTTTGTAAATGCCGATGCCAACTGCCGCGCCGATAATTGCAAATACCGGAACCGCCGTTTGCGGAGTCCAGAATCCGCCCTGCGCCGCAATCACTCTGAACATACCTTCCCATACCGCCTCTGTACCTTGAACACTGGCTCTGATCCTCGCCGAACTGCCAGGATTATTACTGGCGGTAAAATTCGTAGACGCAATTCCCTGCGCATTCGTCGTAACTGACACGCTGGTCTGTCCGGCTAATGATCCGGCAGATGACCCAACAGCTCCCGCGCCGCCGCCAGTGCTGCCAGCCGTTGCAGCAGCGCCTCCTGATGCTCCTGCGCCTCCGCCTCCGACACTGCCTCCGCTAATCAAAAAGATGACTACGGCATCGGGAATCGGTTTATCGTTTTCATCTGTCACCCGCACTTGAATGCTGCGTGTACTGCGTGCGCGAACGTCAGTCGTGTCCCCTAAATTATAGGGTTTGATTAAGGTTCGTCGCGGAGTTGCCTGCTGTTCATTCGAAGCAACAGATTTCTCAACAGCTCCCACGCTCCAACTGCTCATGGCCATCACGCTGCCTTTGGATGTTTGCAGCATCGGCTCTCCGTTGCGCCATCCGGCATTCAACTTTGCGCCTTTAGAGACCACGTAAATCTGCTCGCCAATCTGAATCTGCGCCGATGCTTCAGGATTCAAAGTCAGGTTCATTTCACCTTTAATCATCGAAGCCGTCAGGCGTTGCGCGGAGACATCATTTTGTAATTTTACCGCCGCTCCGCCTCGCAGTAAAACCTCGCCGGAGCCTGTCACGGCAATGCGCGAAGTCGTCGCCGGAGCTGCCTGAATAATATCTCCGCTCCACACCGGCGCATCGCGTTTCACGAGCACGCCGTTAATTTCGACGGCTTCCAGCGACTCGATGGTTCCAATCGGTGCCATCATCGAAGGTGACGGCGCACGCAGCCCCGCCGTTAATTTTTCATTTTCGGAATTCGCCAGTCCCGCCATTGGCGCACAGGTTACCAGCACGGCTAAAAGTGTATTGATTGATTTTGATGATTTCATTTTTATTCATTCCCCTTTCGAGAATTGGTATCACGACTGATGACGGTATCGGTTCGACCGTCAATAGATAAACTCATGGGTTGGAGGACGATGACATCGGAGCGTGAGGGAGCCAGCGATTCCAACAAAACTGTTGCCGGTGAAGCAAGCGCACCAGTTCCAGGTGAACCAGCCGTGACCGATGTGCCGTCATCATCCGTGACTACGACTCTGACCTTAGTCACATCAGGTCTGGCGGCAGCTCCCTGAAAATCTACTTGCAAAGTGAAGCATTGTCCGGGTAATAACGAAGACGCACTGAGCGGCTGCGTTAAGGCGACTTCAATTGGTTTCCCAACTAATTGATTGAACGTATCAATGAATTGATATGTGATTTTATTGATATTTTTATTCGCATCGTACATCGAAACTTTGACGCGGAAATCTTCCCGAATCTGTTCCAGTACAACTAACGGCGCGCCCGGCAAAGCAATCAATCCATCGCGTGGAATGATTTGCACCGCAGGCGCGGTATTTCCAATCAACGCGGCAAACGCCGTCCCCGCATCGCCTACGGCTTCACCCGTTGGCGTAGGAGCCGGATTCGCTCCGGTGATGAAATTAAATGTGAGTCGCGAATTAAATTGCGATGGCAAAACCTGACTGGCATTCAAGCCCAGATCAGAACGCGCAAACGTTCCGGCAAAGAATGGCAGCGGCGGATTAAATAACACACGGAAGCGTAATCTCTGCGCCGGATTTAACGTCCGACTCAAGGTAATCAGGCGCACCGGATCGCGGTCAATGCCGCTCGGATTCAAAGCCGTTTCCGTACCGTCAGCATTGATTAATCGAACCGCAAAATACCGCGCATCATCCACTGATCCAAGGCTGGGTACCTGCGCACTGATCTGCCGCTGAAATTGCGCTGTCGTCAAATTCATCGGCAAACATCCGGTATTTTCCAGCGTGAATGTGCCGGACACCGCATTGCCACTGCCAACGACAACAGGACCTAATGACAAGGCATTCGGATTGGTTCCGTCGTAAGTCACAATTCCAACTGCTGTGCCAGCCAAAGCAGGCGTCGCCAACGTCGAAGAATTATTCGTCGAAATCGGATCGAGCGTTTGTCCGGCTGAAATTCTGGCCACCGAAGTCAATGTCGTGTTCTGTGCTAAACACGGAAGCGTTCCGCGCAACGTGAAGACCGCCGAACCTGGCGCAAAATTTGCCGTCGAAGCGAAGAATGCCCCGTCCTGAGAACATGTCCAACCAAGCGGAGCCGTACACGTCACACCTGACAGCTGAATCGGCATATCAATTCTGACAGAAGGACTGACAGAATTGTTAAGACCGCCATTTACCACTGTCACAGTGTAAGTGACAACACCTGTGCTGATTGCCGGACTTGGCGTGACCGTTTGGCTGATACTTAATTCAGCGGCTGCCTGCACGGCGGCGCAGGCTGAAAATTCTGACGTGTTGCCATTCGTATCCGTCGCAGTCGCGGTGATAAATCGCCCGACCGTCAGCGGCGAACCAAGATTTGCTTGAAACGAAAAACTCGCATTCCCACTGGCATCGGTCGTCACCGTCGTCGTGCCAAGATAGGTTTCGCCTTCTCCGTAGCCCGACGAATCACAGGCAGTATTGGAGAAAAATTCCAAGGGGAATTGCATGTTCGGCGTACTGTTCAGCGTTCCGTTAATTCCAACTCCCTGCGCGGTTGAGTATGCAAAAGTAAGCACCGGATAATTTTGTAAATTATTCGCGCCGACATCTCCGTCGCCTGGATCATTAAAGCTAATACCTCTGCCATCTAATTCAATTCCAAGTTCCGCATTTCCACTGATCGAATTGTTCGTGATGAAATTACTTCTTCCCGCGGGAATGGTCAGCCCACTCAATATAATTTGTGGAGCAACAGAAACTCCACTGGAATTATTCTTAATCACATTCTGCCGAATGGTCGTATTGTTGGCACCTTCCAATAAAATTCCATTCAATTTATTAGCAAACGTGGCTGTCCCATTGGCGTCCGTACCAATGCGGTTACCTTGAATTAGATTTCCGCTTGCCGTTCCCAGTAGCAAAAACTCCGAGAAAAAAACAGCTCTGGTAATTGTAATTCCATCACCGCCGTTGCCGCCAATTAAATTTGGAGAAGCGCCGATGCTATTATTCGAGGCTCCGGCAATAAAAATGCCATCGCCCTGATTGCCACTGATGTCGGTTCCGGCACGGACAATTCCAATATTATTTTGGAGAATTAAATTTCCGGTGGAGCCGCCCCCAGTGAGATAGATGCCATCCCCACCATTCGCAATGATGACGTTGGAAGTCACACCTGGCGCGCCGATGGTATTATTCGGAGAATTATTAATAACGATTCCATCTCCGCCATTATTTTGAATCGTACAATTTTCAACTTTATTACCTCCGGCTGTGTTGAGATTCATCGCATCGAAAAATCCGGTAATCGTCAGACTCCGCAGTAAAGAATTTCCAGCCCTCACCACAATTCCAGTGGAAAAAGATGTACCGGTTCCACTTCCTTCGATCACAATTGACTGTGTCGCAGGCGCTCCTGCTGGTGGAGTTCCAATCAAATTAAGTGGTTCAGTGATGGCAGGCAAAGCCGAAAAAACTAAAACCGACTGCGTCCCGCTTCCAATATTAAAAACAATCGTGTCTACACCTGCATTAGCGTTGGCTTCCTGAATAGCTGCACGCAAAGTGCAAGGTCCTACTGAACCCGTTGCCAAACGAGGAGCGCAAAGTCCATCTCCGGGAGTCTCATCCGAAAGATCAATCGCTGTGGTAACTGTGAATGTCATCGCCGCTTCCGGCACCGCATACGACGGCGAGGATTGTCCGGCTCGCAACATTACGAGTCCATTCAAAGCCGAAGCATTCAAACGCATCGGCAAGGCTGCAACGATGGCGTTTTCATTTTCGAGCGAAATTTTAGTGGATTCAAAAGTCCCCGCGTTAGAAAGAATATTTAGTGTCTTGCTGGTAGAATCAAGAATCATTAAATCATCGTACGCGCTGGTTGAGATTCGAGTTTTGAGTAATGTTTTATGGCCTTGTAATGAACGAACAGATTCTGGCTGAGCAGTGTTGCCAGACAATTTTTCCGCTCGCCATTCGCGCGTGAAGCGATCTGCCGCGCGGCGTCTTCCCGTTCCCACTTGTGCTTGCGGCGCGCGCATTGCGTACACTTCGTCATTCTCCGCCAGCACTGCTAATTGATCCTGCGCCAGCGTATCAAATCTGCCCACCGCCATTGATTGAATCGTAAATGGTAAGACTTGCGTCGTGACCGTCAACGCTTCGTCACGCGCTTCAACGAGGTAAAGATTATTACCTGCGGCAGCGGCGAGATCAGCGACGACATCGTTATTCATTTGACCGAGCGTTAAAGCGGTGACAGGTTGCGCTACTGCAAAAGATTTTGGTTTCCCGCTCATTGCGCTTTGTGAATTTTGATAGAGCAGAATTTCAAATTTGCTTTCGGCTTGAATCGCCAACGCCAGATCAATCACGCCGTCGTGATGATTGAATTCACCTGCGGTCATTGCCGTGATTTGACCACTGACGGAAATTTCTTTCGCTTCATCAAAGCCGCCCTTGCCATCTCCAGACAATAGAAATAATTTTTGTCCTAGCCGAGAAGCGAAGATTACATCCTGATGTGCATCGCCGTTGAAATCTCCGGCTTCAATAAAATCAGGAGTTGCGGACAAAGCTAACACCGGAGCATTACTCAAAAATGGTTCGACCGCATTCGTCAAAGAATTCGCGCCGTAAATCGCTTCGGGGTTGCCACGAAAAATTCGCATAGAACCAAGCCCCGCGCCGCCGTATGCGGCAACAACCTCAGGCGTTCCGTCTTCATTGAAATCGGCGACGACCATTGCCAAAGGCGTAGCCGACAGTCGTTCCAAAGAATTTTCGTCAGTCAGTGTTTTGGCCTGACTAAGCTTGATCATCGTTTTGGCGGCGGCTTCGCGTTGGATGGTGAGCCGTTCAATTTTGGGTGACGCGAGCGATTTTCCAGCGGCAAAAATTGACAGGATTTTTTGTCCTGCGCCGCTGGCGATCACACTGGTTATAACGATAGTAAAAGCTATCATCAGGATTCTGGTTTGGGTTGTCATTCGCTTCATAAAACCTCCTACGATTCCGGCTGAGACGGATCATGTAATAATAAGAAATCAAGGGGAGTATGGGGCTGCGCAATTCGCCGTCAGTATACAGACTTTCAGCGAGAACGTAATTTATTTTTTTAGCTCCACTAATTCGGTGGTTGCCATTCCCAGGACTTCACTTTTGATCATCCCGACATCTTTGGCAAACCAAACAAAATTTTTGAAAGGCGGCAAATTCATTGGCATTGACCGACCTTGCATTCCAAGATTCATTTTGCTGGTGACGGTCATCGCAACTTTAAAAGTCTCGTAAGAACCGGCGGGGACAGTCACTTTTTCCGCGCTGACGATTTCATAATCCAGCGTAAAATTTCCATCCTTGAGCATCATCGGAATTTTTTTATCATCGGAGGGCAAGCCTTCCACTTCAAAATGGGCTTGCCATTTTTTGCCGACTTTCCAATCGTTTTCATTGGGGAAAGAAATCCCATCCGACTTCACGGTTTTAAATTTGAAACGCGATTCCTGACCTGCATTCACGTTGGCGTATTCCAACGCCATCAGACCTTCTGCGCCGCACCGAAAGCTATGTTCAATACTGGTAACATCCGTCTTACCGGCTTTGGTTTCCATCGGCGGAAACTGCGTCTTCTGCACGAAGCCGTCCTTCGTAAAATTCGTATAGAACTCTGTGTAATTTGAAGTTGGTAATTTGCCGCCAGTGTAAGTCGCCTTATAAGTTTTCTGCAAAGTCGGAGTCGCCGGATAATATGCATTAGCACAACCGCCGACCGCATCGGCAGCAGATTTCGCCGGAGTGGAAGAACCACTTGACGAAGTAGATTCAGTTGCCGTGCGGCATCCGCTGATGAATAAACTGACACCGAAAAATAGAATGGCGATAAGCTTGGTTGAATAGTGATTCATCTTGGATGCTCCTGTTACTTTAATAAGCGAATTGTCGCTTGCAAAACTGGCTTTGTTAGTACTACCCAGCTAATGAGTTAACGTTTTTACTAGTTCGCAGTTTCCCCTCTGCGTTGACAAAATCACAACTTGACCGATAAGCTGCCAAAAGAATAATCATCTCAATAATAAGCGCAATTTCTCTGCCGAAACTGGAGGCTCAGATAATGGAAGAACACTACAGCTTGCAAAGGCTCTTAACGTTACGAAAATTGACGCGCAGTATAACGGAATTGTTGCGCGGCCAAATGAAAGAATATTTGGCGACGGTCGCGCCGTTGCTGCGGCCCAGAAATGTGCTGGGCGAATACGTCAAAAGCAGTACGCGGGAAACTGTTCCTGGCGCGAATGTCGCTTTCAAAGAATTGCAAAATCTGTACGAAGCCGTCGCCTCAAACAAACCGTTTTTATTATCCAAAGAACTGGATTCTTCAATTGATATTCTGAACACGACCATCGAAATTACGCCGATGGAATATCTGCACGAAGCCGCCACCGCCAGCCAAACGAAAAAAATCACCGTCACTTCGCCGCTAAAAAATATTTTGACTTACACCGGTTATGGCCCAACCAAGTTACGCGAGCTGTTAGCGGATCGTTACCGCACACCTGAAAAAGTACAGGAATTCATTGTGCATTATTTAGCCCTGCACGTAGCAATCAACCGGCAATCAGGCATCTCCCAAATGTTTGCCGCGTTACACTTCCCAATCAGTACCATCAAATTGCCGGAGTTCGGCGAACTACCAATCACGTGCATTGCCTCAACAATTTCCACCCTTCGTCCGCCGGATGATGTACTGATCGAAAGCACCGAATTTTCAGGATTGGACGCATTCGAAGAAGTCGTCAATCTTGCGGACATAATGAATTTGCGTGATGAACTCAAAGAACAATTGGTTGATTTAGCGAAGGGGCAAGGGGAAAATTTGTAATTGGTGATCCATTTTTATTAAGGGGAGTTGTTATGCCTCGGCACCTTCAAATGCCGCTTTAATCATTGCCTGGATTTCTTCCTCTGTTGCCGCCTGCCGATATAAAGGTTGTGGTTTCACATAGGGAGGCGTCACGCCTGCGGGGCCATAAGCAACAATGATCGGCTCAGGAAACCGCGCCCCGACCGTAATACAACTTTCCATCACAAAGGTTTCCAGTTCCGCCCAATAAAAATCCGTATCCCGAAAAATCGCCGCCGCCGCTTGCGCGTCCAGCAAACAAGCTCCAACCAAATTTGCGCCGCTAAAATTCGCTATATTCATGCGCACCTTACGCAAATCGGCGAACTCGAAAATTGCGCCTTGCGCTTCCATTCGTGTCATTAGCGACGCAGTAAACGTCGCTCGCTCGAAATTCGCCATCGCAGCCTTAGCATCTGAAAAATCGCATTGCGAAAAGTCAGCGAGTCTCCCATTGGTGACTTCGAGAATTGCGCCTTTAAAAATCGCCTTGGGTGCGGTAACTTTGGTAAGAATTGCATTAGTAAGATTCGCACTCGTTAAGTCAGCTTCGGTCAAATTTGCCTCGGTTAAATTTGCAGCAGTCAGATTGGCTCCGGTGAGCTTGGCACGCGATAAATTGGCTTTTGTTAGATTTGCACCTTCGAGATTTGCCCCTGAAAGGTCAGCACTCGACAAAATTGCACTAGACATTTCAGACTGTTGTAATTCAGCATTTTGCAAAATTATTTTTCGACAATCAACCGCACTCAAATCACATTCTGACAAATTGGCATAAGATAAATCAATCCCCTGAAATATACCTCTCGGCCACACCTCGCTGTTGAAATTGGTGCCGGTAAGTTGTTTGCCTTTTTTTAGCAGCAACTGTTTTGCCTCTACTATTAGTATGTCTAGCTCCTCACTCATGTCTTTTATAACCAAGTTCATTCTTATTGTGGGGCAACGTTCCTCTCCCCTAATTTTGATGATTAGGCAGATTCACCATTCCCAAAGTCCATTGCAAATCTAAATCAATTTGATATTCACGTTCTGCGTTGGCAAATGGTATTGCCAGCTGATTTAGAGCAACTACAGACTTGATTGTGTGCGCGAGTTCCGTAGTATCCGTTATTTCTTTAATATGTTGATTAACATACTCCTTAAGTACTGTCCCGGATATCCCGACCTGCAATGCACGACGATCCAGCTTCCGCAGTGAGAAATCTCTGTCCGGGTCCCATTGATAACGTACATCTGAATGATGCAGTGCTTCCCGCCAATCAGCTTCCACCGCGAATAGAAATGGATCAAAGGATGTAGGGATACCTTGAGAAAGCATACTATGAAAACCTTGGTGGCTAACTTTTATCTTAAGAATCCGCTCCTGGTTAGGCCTAGTCGCAAAGTGAGATCGATATAACATCCACCCCAAAGAAGGCTTAATCCAAGTCATACGGAATAGGCTAAATTCATCCCCAAAAGTGCCTTTACTTAAGGCTTGGTTAGCAATACGAGAATTGAATGCCTGATATATAAACACTCCCTGCTGGTCAAAGTCCGCCCAAATCTTGCGAGATGTACGATCAAATAATTCCTTGTTCATACGGGCTTGGAAACATCATTCACGTAATAATCCTAGGGATTCTTCGTAAGCTTTTATTAAAGTCGGATTAGTCTCAACAGACAAATATTTTTCAATTAGAGGCGCTACTTCTAACTCTTTCCATTCGCCGAGGGCAAGTGCGGCCATAGCTCGAACTAAATAGTCTTCATCCTGTTCTAGTAACTTCATTACCACTGAGGAAGCGGCTTTCCAGTGAAGTGACCGTAGCGCATTAACTGCATTAACTCTGACAGAGCTTGCTTCATCAGATAATGCTTCAATTAAAACCCCAACTGAATTTAATTCGCCAATTTCACCTAACGCCCAAGCGGCTTTCGCTCGGCTCCACTCACCATTTCCCTTTTGTAATAATGTAACCAAGTAGGGTACTGCAGGTTCCGCTGCTTTCCCCATCTCTCCTAAAGATTCAGCCAAGTCTTCAGTTAGGTAAAGATCATCTGCAAGCATCAGCTCACCTAAGAGTTGTGCTGCGCTGGCTTCGCCACGCGCTGCCAAACCATCCACAAAAGGTGATATTACATTAAACGGCTGACGACCAGCTTTAATTTCATCACGCAGATAAATCACCCATTCTTGTATAATTTTAGATTCCGAAACGGGTAAATTAATTAACCTATCAACCAGATGCTGATCTAAAGTCATCCGCTCTTCCCCATGAACATGCTTGATCAAACCAAGCATGTTTTGTAACTCTTCTCTAGTGCTCATTATTATTTAAAGGTAGTTATATGAAAGATGTTTCTTCGTTTTCCCTTGTCATTGATGATAAGTTAGGAGCAACAAGTCCGCATATTTCAATAATCCGCTTGCGTGATTATTGTCATGCGGCAGGTCCATTGCACTCTGGTCCATTGGGCAAAATCTTAGCTTTTTTGATATTGTTATTAAATACGCCTATCTGTCCACGCCTCAATCCGTAATTTAGTGCCTTATCAGCACGCCTATTCACTTGTTCAAATTTCAGATGAATAATATTTGGCCCACTAACGTTTGTAGAGTGATTGGGAAACATCTGACCCGCCGCATTACTACTACTAACTGCCGAGATAGCTGGATTCTGAAGCGCAGGTACAGTGCCCCGATTGACGCAAAACTCGGCTAATTTTGGATAGACCTTGGGGTGACGTTCCATAAGTTTCTCAGAATAATCTTTTCGCTGCGTCACAAACAAATCATGACATGGTTCATTAGGTTTATTCTCAAGTTTGCAATTTTCCATTACCTTTTTGGCCTCAGCATCACTCATAGTTCGATAAAAGACTTCGCCATCACAGAGACCAAGGAGATCAATTCCCTGAATTGGGTTATTCGCATAAGCATATAAATTCAGCCCGCCCATTAAGCCAATTGGATCGGGAGTCAAGAAGCGCCCCATTTCCGGGATATAAAATCGGAAGCGATTATAATGTAGATTCATGTCTTCATCATAAATCTGACCTGGCAGTCGAAAAGGGTGAGGCGATTTATCGCTAGAAGCACTCTTTAATGCTCCAAATGGAGTGTAATCATATTCCTCTATTTTTCCATTATCATCAAACGCACCAATAACCATTCCCTTCCAATTAGGGATAAGATATTGCGTCTTCCCATTAATAATTCTGGCTATTGGAAGGAATAATTGGGGGTGGTATAGATTTATTACCTGCGAGCCGTCGTCGCGGCGCTCCACAAGAGGAAGTGAGCCACTCCAAAGATAAGTCGTCGCTGCTCCGTTCTTTGTACGAGAGAGTAAGCGCGCGGCATTGTCGTAAACATACTGTATTTCAACTTGATCATCTACTGAATATCGTACTAAAAACCCATCCAGATCATAGTAATAATTACTAATTTTGTCTTGCTCTATACGAGTAGTAACATATCCACGCGAATCGTATTCCAGAGTAGTATTACCGAAAGATTTAAGTCGCCTGGATTCGTCATACTTAACCTCCATTGAACCACGTGAAAGCAGATTGCCGACTGCATCATAATAATACATTTCCGGTGTTTCGTCAGTCCATACACATACCAATTCGTCTTCAGAGTTGAACTGGTAACGGTAAACCGTTTTACCTGAGCATACTTCAATTAGTCGGCCTCGCTCATCATATCTATAGTCAATTTTGAATAACACAGCCGCCTCTCGTTCAACTCGTTGGTGAGTTAACTGCCCTTTACTGTCGTATTCGTAAAATAATTTAGCTTCGTTCGGGTACTTGATCATTGTTAACTGATTTATTTTGTCATACAGAAATTCAAATTTACCCGCATTCGCATCCTCCAAACCGACCAAGCGCCCCCGAGCATCATAAGTATAAGATATTATTGTCTCCTCATCTATTTCCCAACCTACACAATCTCCCCCCTGATTATAATGATAATGAATCGAACTTCCATTTTGACCCTCTTCTACAATTCTTCCCTCATCATCATATATAAATGAAACCTCTACATTATGCATCTTTACCGTAGCTAGATTCCTTAGGATCGAGTAATCAAAATTAGCAATTGTTTTATTAGCAGTTTCCTTTGAAATAAGTAAACCTACCTCATTATAAGTAAATTTTAAAGATTCATTGGATCCATTGTTTATTTCTCTCAATCGCTGCATTTCATCATATTCATATGTCTCAACCCTTCCATCATAAAATCTCTGCGTTATCACTCTTCCCAATTCATCATATTCAAATAAGTTCTTGCTTTGGTCAGGAAATCTAACTTCTAGAAGTAATTCCTCTACGCCATAATTTAAATAACTTGTTCGACCTAATGAGTCAGTATGTGAGATTACTTCACCAAAAGTATCATAACGATAGGTTTCAACTTCACTAAGTTGATTTCGGATTTCGGTCGGAAGGCCAAGAGCATTCCGACGATAGGTCTTGTGCAACTGATTCGGGTAGGTAACCGAAATAATTTTACCCATCAAATCACGATCAATAGTAACCCGCTGCCCTTGAGCATCAGTAAGAGTTGCAAGAAACCCTAAGAGATCAAACTCCAGCCGCATAACAAACCCTAAATCATCTTCTAGTTCAATCGTACCATCGTTTCTAAGGAGGCGTTGTCTGAAGGAGTGACCATTCGCATCAATTCTCTCCGTTAAGAAACCACGTTCATATCGGTATTCTGTTTTGCCTCCTGAGGGCGTGATTTTCTTAATAACATTCCCCGAATCGTCATACTCCCAACGCCACACTTTTCCTTCCGCATCGACCATTTCCTTGGGATGACCATCAAAGGTGTTAGTTATCTCGCTTGTAGCACCATTGGCATGAATAAATTGCGTACTATATTCTGTTTTTTTTACTACAGACATACCATCCGCCCTAGCACCAGATGAGCCTATCAAGTTACCAGCACCATCATAAAAGCTGTTGGTACTTTCACCTAAAGGGTTCACTTGTTCCAATAACTTTCCATCCTCATATCTGTATATCTCGGACTGACCTCTCGCATTTGTAATTTTTGAACTTCCCTTCTTCACGTCATATTCCATCTGACGGAGTCTATTGCCATCTGATCGCCAGATGGCAATACAACGTCGAAATTTGTCGTAGCTAGCATATTCTTTACCACCTAAAGGGTTCCCTTCTAATACTAATAGTCGGTCTAAATATGCATAAGACCAGCGACTCCCGACAGCATCCTGATATAAGATCAAATTATCGTGTTGATCGTATTCATATGTTGCCATTCTTCGAACTTCGCTGTTGCGTGTCGACCACGAAAGCGTAAGTGAATGGATAAGCCCCCTTTCTGTATACTTGATAGTTAAGTGGCGCCCCATATCATCGAAAATAGAGTTAAGCTGACCCTGTAGATAGTGATAATTTAAGGCATTACCGTTTCTGTCTTCAACCTTAAGTATACGGAGATCAGAGCTACCCTCCCAAGGATTGCCAAACCAGACACGCAAGTTTTGATTCGTCAATAGACTTATGGCTTCTTCTCGCTCAGCCACTAAAAGCGGTC
>JAYTCQ010000257.1:0-18040 GCA_043736395.1 Blastocatellia bacterium
CTTGATGAACCAAATTTTTCAAAGGAATGTAAATATGTCTAAGTCCAATTTCACTTTGATCATAGCAATTGTCACTTTTATGATGCTCAACCAATTCGCGTTGGCGCAAAGCCTAACTTACCCAAAGACGAATAAAATAGAGCATAAGGATACGTATCACGGCACGACCATTGCTGATCCATATCGTTGGCTCGAAGATGATAATTCAAAAGAAACAGCGGCTTGGGTGGAGGCGCAGAACAAAGTCACATTCGATTATTTGAATACGATTCCGTATCGCTCAAAAATCAAAGCCCGCCTCGAACAGCTTTTTAATTTCCCGAAAATTTCGGCTCCGTTTCGGCGCGGTGAATATTACTTTTTTTCAAAGAACGACGGACTGCAAAATCAGAGCGTCTACTACATGCAAAAAGGGTTGACGGGCGCACCGGAAGTGTTGATTGATCCGAATAAATTTGCGGCGGACGGCACGACGCGACTGGTGGCATTTTCACTTTCCAAAGACGGAAAATATTTGGGCTACGGCTTATCGCAGGGCGGATCTGATTGGCAGGAATATCACGTCATGGAAGTCGCTACGCGTAAAGTCCTTGATGATACGGTGAAGTGGGTGAAGGTGTCAGGACTGTCGTGGGGCGCGAATGGATTTTTTTACAGCCGTTATCCTGAACCTGAAAAAGGTCACGAGCTTTCGACGAAAAATGAAGATCATCAGGTCTGGTTTCACAAGGTAGGAACGTCGCAATCTCAAGACGAATTGGTGTATTCCGACAAAAGGAATCCGCAAAGATTTCACGGCGTGAGCGTTACTGAAGATCAACGATTCGCGTTGCTGAATATTTCTGATCGCGGCAAAGGTAAAAAAGGGAACGCGATTTTCTTCCGCGATTTATCGAAGCCGGAAAAAGATTTCACGCAGATTGTAGGCGAAATTGGAGATGATAGTTTTGAGGTGATTGATAATGTCGGCGACAAATTTTTGATCGAAACAAACAAGAATGCGCCCAACGGAAAAGTCGTGCTTTACGATCCAAGAGCAAAAACCTGGACTGATGTTCTGCCCGAAAAACCGGAACCGCTACAAAATGCCGGAACAGCCGGAGGCAAGCTGTTTCTGACCTATTCTAAGGACGTGACGACGCGTGCCTATGTGTATAGTTTAAGCGGGAAACTTGAAAATGAAGTCGTCTTACCAGGTGTTGGAACGGCGGGCGGCTTCGGCGGAAACATGGATGACAAATTTGTTTTCTATAGTTTCACCTCGATGAATTATCCCCCGACAACTTTTCGTTATGACATTGCGACGAAAAAATCTTCGGTCTTTCGCACGATAGATATTGCCGGATTCAAAGCCGACGACTACGAAACAAAACAGGTGTTTTATCCAAGCAAAGACGGCACAAAAATTCCGATGTTTCTGGTTTACAAAAAAGGCTTGAAGCTGGACGGCAACAATCCCACGGTGCTGTACGGCTACGGCGGATTTAATATTACGACTTCACCAACGTTTAGCCCGTTGCGGATTGCGTTGCTCGAACAGGGTTTTGTGTATGCTTCGGCGAACATTCGTGGCGGTGCTGAATACGGCGAAAAATGGCACGAAGCGGGAACGAAACTCAAAAAACAAAATGTGTTTGATGACTTCATCGCGGCGGCGGAATGGTTGATTGCGAGCAAATATACTTCAAGCGAAAAGCTGGCGTTGCAGGGCGGATCGAACGGGGGATTATTAGTTGGTGCGGTGATGAATCAGCGTCCCGAATTATTCAAAGTCGCGTTGCCTGCGGTGGGCGTGATGGACATGCTGCGCTTCCATAAATTCACGATCGGCTGGAACTGGATTGCCGATTACGGTTCATCCGATAACCCGGAAGAATTCAAAGCAATTCGTGCTTATTCTCCCTTGCACAACATCAAAGAAGGCGTGAAATATCCGGCGACGATGATTACGACAGCGGATCATGATGATCGTGTAGTCCCTGCGCATAGCTTCAAATACGCTGCGACGTTGCAGGAAAAAGCGGCGGGCAGCACGACGAATCCATTGCTGATTCGCATTGATACAAAATCAGGACACGGCGCCAGCAATACCACAAAAGCACTGGAAAGCACGGCGGATGTGTATGCGTTTTTGATTCATAATTTGGGAGTGAAAACGAGTTACTAATACAAAAAAAATCAAACGGCAAAAGGCAAATATCAAAAATTGAAAGGGCGGAGCTTTTTAAATTTAAAATTTTAAGTGCCGACCTTTTGCCTTTTGATTTTATTCAAATTCTTATGCGTTACGAAAATAAAGTCACCATCATCACCGGCGGTACCAAAGGCATTGGCGAAGGCTGCGTACGAGTGTTCGTCGAAGCTGGAGCCAAAGTAGTTTTTTGCGCTCGCAATGAAGCGCAAGGGCGTGCGCTGGAAACCGAAATGAATGCGCTCAATAAAGGCGAAGCGCTTTTTATCAAGTGCGATGTTTCCAGCGTTGAAGATATCGAAAATCTCATCGAGGCGACGGTCGAAATTTACGGACGGATTGATTGCTTAATCAATAATGCCGGATGGCATCCGCCGCATAAACCGATTGAGGAATTTTCGGCGCAGGACTTCCGCGATCTGCTTGATCTGAATCTGGTCAGCATTTTTGCGGCGTGTAAATCGGCGCTGCCGTTCCTCAGAAAGGCGCAGGGAAATATCATCAATATGTCCAGCCTGACGGGGTCCATGGGACAGCTTTACGCGACGACGTATGCGGCAACAAAAGGCGGAATAACTGCCTTTACGAAAGCCTTAGCCGTAGACGAAGCGGCGTACGGCGTGCGTGTGAATAGTATCTCTCCCGGCAATATTTATACACCGCTCTGGCAGGAAGCGATTGATGCTTCGAGCGATCCCGCGCAAACCCGCAAAGACGGCGATCAGGCGCAGTTGCTTGGACGTATGGGAACGATCGAAGAAGCTGGCAGAATGTGTTTATTTTTAGCGGCGGAAGCGACGTTCTCAACCGGGACAGATTTTCTGATTACGGGCGGCGCCGAATTATCTTACGGGAAAAAAACTCGCATTGAGTAAGAAGCGTTCAGAGTTCACGCTTCAGCGTGTGAACGCCAGCGAAGCGCGGCGTTCGGCACACTAAAGTGTGAACTCTAAACGCTTCTTTAATGACGAGCCGATTTCGGACAAAAATTGATGGGTTCGCGACCAATTTTATATCGGCGCATGGCGGTATTTGAGCAGGACTCTGAAGGTAATAATCCGGTTACAACACAAACTTCAAATGTCAAATAATTACTATCAGTCAAATTCTGGCGGACAGGTTGGTCGGACAGAATTGAAGTCACTTTTGGAGGAGGTGCTTTAGGTTTTTCGGGATCGGCATTTATGTCTTTGCTGTCAGGCGCTGGTTCATATTGATCATCTTCAGGATTGCCTTCGACCGGTATCGCCCCTGTCGGCTCCGTCCCGTTAATAAACAATTCAATTCTTCCGGTATTATTCTTCGCCGTTAATCCCGTCGCTGGATCAATCATTGTTTGAATGATGCCTTCCGGGACTTCAAATTCTCCGCCGAGTTCAGGTCGTATTGCTAATGCCCGCGACATGAAATCAGCCCAAATCGGTGCTGCGGTATTGCCTCCGGTCATTCTCAAATCTGACGAATCATCGAAGCCAACGTAAACGGCGCAAACTAAATTTGGCGTGTAACCCACGAACCATCCATCGCGTGAACTGCCTGTTTTTCCAGCAGCAGGCGCGCGAAATCCCATCTGCCGAACACGTGTTCCTGTTCCTCTATTCAGAACATCTTTCATCATCGAAGTCATGATGTAAGCGACCTGCGAAGAGACCACCTGCTTGGTTTCTCTTGATGGCATTTCTAATGCCGCACCTTTGGCGTCAGTAATGCGACGAAAGACTGTGGGAGCTGTGCGTTTGCCTTTATTGGCGAACATCGTGTACGCCGAAGCCATTTGCAGCGGCGTCGCTTCGGCCACGCCGAGCGCCATCGAAGGATAGGTTGGTGGTTTGGGCAATCCAGCTTTTTCAGCCAATCGTGCGATTTCATTGAAGCCGACGCGTTCGGCTAATTCTACGGTAATGACATTTTTGGAATTGACCAGCGCATCACGCAGCGTAATGTTTTTATTGCTAAACGTGTCGCCGAAATTATTCGGTTTGTATTCTTCATTGAAGCCGTAACGAAATACTTTGGCTGAATCCATAAACAACGTAGCCGGCGTAAAGGTTTCGCCGCCGTATTCAGCAGTATTAATCGCCGCCGTATAAACAAAGGGTTTGAAGACTGATCCTGGTTGACGTTTGGCATCAGCGGCGCGGTTGAATTGAGAAGTCTCGTAATCTTTGCCACCGATCATTGCCACAACTTCTCCGGTTTTCGGATTCATTGCCACGAGCGCGGCCTGCAAGCCCGCGACTCCTCCTTTACGCCGGGCAAAGCCGCGTTCAAGGGCACGAATATTTTTGGTGACGGCTTGATAAGCGGCGCGCTGCAAATCCAAATCTATCGTTGAATAAATGCGGAGCGCACGCGCCGAACCATTGCCATCGTCAAGATGTTTTTCGACTTGCTTGGTTAAGTAATCAATGAAATACGGAGCTTCAGAAATATCCAGGCGACCCGCCCCGTTGCCTTTAATTCCCAGCGGTAGTTGTTTGGCGCGTTGCGCCTCAGACTCGGAAATTTTTCCTTGATTGGCTAATTCGTTCAGGACAAAATCTCGTCGCTCTCTGGTTCGATCAGGGTATTTCAGCGGTGCGTATAAATGATTTGGACTGCGAATAATACCCGCCAGCATTGCGGCTTCAGCGATGTTAATTTGAGAAATATCTTTATCGAAATATGCCCGCGCCGCTTCACTGAATCCTTTGATCTGGAATCCGGCGCGTTGCCCAAGATAGGCTTCGTTGCAGTACATCGCAAAGATTTGCTCTTTATTCATCCGCTGCTCAAGGATGATTGAAATGAAGGCTTCTTTCAGCTTGCGCGTATAGGTTTGTTCGGTCGTCAGAAAAAGATTTTTGACTAATTGTTGGGTGATCGAACTGCCGCCGCTGGTGATGCGTCCTTCTTCGGTATTGCGAAAAAAGGCGCGTAATATCCCACGCCAATCTACGCCGTAATGTTCAAAAAAACGTCGGTCTTCAATCGCTGTGATTGAATCAACAAGGATTTGTGGGACGTCTCGATATTCAATGTTCTTACGCTTTTCGCGTTCAGGATTTTGCAGTGAAGAAATTAATTCCGGTTCAATTTCAGCCGTCTGCAATGATTCGCCGGTTTCCGTATCATTGATTGATTGAATCCCATTAGCTCCGAAGCCAACTTTTAAGGTTCGAAAACTCTTAATGCCGTTAATAATTGCATCATCGCCAGGGAAAATATCTACCACATTTCCACGAGTTGTAAACACGCTGCGTTTTTCATTTTTGGTGGAGCCGCGCTCTAAATATCCGTTGTGTTTGAGCTGTGAGATCAGCTCGGCAGACTTCATCGAACTGCCGACGCGTAAATGCTTCGGAGCCGCATAAATACCTTGCGAGCGCATAAACACATCGCCGCTCAAAGCCGAATCCAGCATCACGGAATATTCCTGATAATAAAAATAAACGACACCAGCGGCGATTAATCCAACAATTAAAAGAGGAACAAGGATGAGACGCGAAAAGATCACATCGAAGAAACTTCGCAGGTGAGTGGGGGAGGATTTTTTTCGTTTGCGCGCGCTTGAAGAGGAGCGACGTTGAGACATAGTACAATTCCTTGACGGCAATGCTTCAAGATTCTGAACTCAACTTTATGCCGAACCCGTGGCAGTAGTCAAACCGCAGTAGATGGGGGATACTAGGAAAGCAAGTCAGAAGAAGGAACGATGAAGGATGAATGGCGTTTGCAGCACTGATTCATCCTTCATCGTTCCTTCTTCATCGTTTCAAAAATTATGGATCCGCTCGAAACTCAAATTGGAATTATCGCGTTTGCCGTCTTCATTCTTAGCACCGTGCTTGAATGGTGGTACTGGCGCAGCCGCGATCCGCGCAAGTATTTTATCAAAGATACGCTGGTCAACTACTCGCTGGTTCTGATGCAAGTTGTGCTGGATGGAATCGCCAAAGCACTGTTTGTATTTTTTATTTTGAACTGGATTCGGAGTCACGGATTCAATTTAATTTCGGAGTCGCAGCAATTTCAATGGTGGAGCATTGCGCTTTCTTTTTTAGGCGTAGATTTGTGCTATTACTGGTTTCACCGCGCCAGCCATCGTGTGCGGGCTTTGTGGGCAATTCACGTCACGCATCATTCATCAGAGCTGATGAATTTCTCGACGGCTTTGCGGCAACCGGTGCTGGAACATTTGATTGATTGGCTGTGGTTCATTCCGCTGGCGATGATTGGATTTTCGGCGAAGCTGATTTTGTTGTGCTACGGATTTAATTTGATCTACCAGTTTTTTGTGCATACAGAAGTCGTGTATAAATTTCCGCACTGGATCGAATTTGTGATGAATACGCCATCGCATCATCGCGTCCATCACGGGACGAATGATGAGTACATCGATAAAAACTACGCCGGAGTTTTTATTTTCTGGGATCGAATTTTCGGATCATTTGTGGAAGAAAAAGCCAAAGTGAAATACGGAATTTTGCATCCGGTACATTCGTACAATCCCTTGTATCTGGCGTTTCATCTTTGGGCGGAAATTTGGCACGATGTGCGACAACCGTCCAGTTTATTGACAAAATTGAAATTAATTTTTGCACCGCCTGGAGGAGAAGTTCGCAGTTCGCAGTGAAAAGAGTTCGCAGTCTTGTGATGAACTGTCTTGACTGCGAACCGCGAACTGTCAACTGCGAACTTCTTCATACTGCGAACTGCGAACTTTCCTAACTGCGAACTTTTTATGATTGAACTTGAATTTAACGCTAAAGCCAAACTCGGCGAAGGGCCGTGCTGGGATGCGCGGAAACAATTATTACACTGGGTAGACATCGAACGGTTTGAGCTGCATACCTATAATCCAGCTACCAAAACGGATCGTTTTATCAATGTAGGACAGCACATCGGGGCAGCCGTAGTCCGAAAATCCGGAGGCTTCGTCGTGGCGCTCCGCGATGGAATTTATCATTTGGATGAAGCTACGGAAGCGTTGACGAAGCTGGCTGATCCTGAACCGGACAGTCCTGAAAATCGCTTCAACGACGGCAAGTGCGATCCGGCAGGAAGGTTCTGGGCGGGGACGTTATTTATTCCTGAAACTGAATTGCATCGCGGAAATTTATATCGTCTGGAAACAGATTTGACAGCTTCGATGCAAATGACGAGCGTCTCCATTTCAAACGGACTGGCGTGGAGTCCTGACGAAAAAACGATGTATTTTATTGACTCTCCAACACGTCATTGCGTCGCGTTTGATTACGATAAGGCGACGGGCGAAATTTCCAATCGTCGCGTGAGTGTAGAAATTCCCGAAGGCGAAGGCTGGCCTGACGGCATGAACATTGACGCTGAAGGAATGCTCTGGATCGCGCTGTGGGATGGCTGGGCGGTGCGGAGATACAATCCACACAACGGAGAATTACTCGCGCAAATTGATTTACCAGTTGCGCGTCCGACTTCGTGCGTGTTTGGCGGAGAAGATTTGCGGACGTTGTACATCACTTCTGCGAGTACACGATTGGATGCAGCGGCGCTCGCGAAGCAGCCGTTAGCCGGAGGAATTTTTAGCGTAAATCCGGGCGTGCAGGGAACGGCGACGATGGAATTTTTAGGGTGAAAAAAGTGTACCGCAAACATCTTGTTTGCGGCTCCAAATGAGCGACAAACGGGACGTTTGTCGTACACGTTTCGATTTATTATGACCGAAGAATTAATCCGATTATCAAAACTGATGGCGCAGCGCGGCTTGTGTTCACGGCGCGAAGCCGATGTCTTTATCGAAAACGGAGCCGTTGTTGTTGACAGCGAAGTTATCAATACCCTCGGCACGAAAGTTCATCCCAATGCGAAAATTACGCTGACGCGGCAGGCGCGCAATCATCAGAATTCATTGGTGACGATCGTCATGAATAAACCAATTGGATTCGTCTCCGCGCAACCTGAACCGAGCTGCATTCCGGCAATTACCTTACTCACACAGGAAAATCAATTCGGCGATGGCACGCTGCGTCGTGAACATTTTCGCGGACTCGCCGTCGCGGGAAGACTCGATATTGAATCGCAAGGGCTTTTAGTTTTTACGCAGGACGGACGCATCGCAAAACAATTAGTTGGGGAAAACAGCCCAATTGAAAAAGAATATTTAGTGCGTGTCTGGGGGCGTCTGGACGAGGAAGGCTTACGATTACTGAATCACGGATTGGAGCTGGACGGCAAACCCCTGAAGCCCGCCAAAGTTGAATGGCTGAATAGTGAACAACTGCGCTTCGTCTTACGCGAAGGCCGCAAACGCCAGATTCGCCGGATGTGCGAAGAAGTTGGCATCCGCGTCATGGGGTTAAAAAGAGTCCGCGTTGGCAAGCTGATGCTTGGAAATTTGCCTGAAGGCAAATGGAGATTTCTTCAGCCAGATGAAGTGATCGTCTAATTGAAAAAATAATTGAAAAAAAATGGGGGAAATTATGTTTATTCACTCGTACCGAAAATTACTCAGCACAATTTTTATCGTTACCTGTTTCTGTTTTTCAACTACCGCACAAGTCCAACCGGAACTCGCTCCCGAACGCCAACGAGCTTCAAATCCATATTCAGGAAAAGGCTGGACACCTGAACAAAAAGCGGCAGAATCTATCGCCCGGCATAAATTTAACGAACAACGAATTCAACAATTGAAAGCCGCAGGGCGACCCGTATCCGAAGCCGGAAACATCAGCGTCACCGACACGAATGATATTTCCGTAGTGCAGGACAATGGTTCGGTGATTATTCCTCCAATGCCATTTAATTTAAATGGACGTTCCGTACTTTTCACGCCCAGCGGCAGTGGATTCAATGTGACCGGAGGCGCGTTGAGCTACGATACAAATTTTGGGACTAAGCTGAATCTCTCGCAGTCGCCCGCAGTCCAATCGCTGAATCCTAACGCTGAACCTGGAGATGATTCTTATCTCGTGCAATCGCTTGGATTCAATTTTAGTTATTTTGGAACGGTCTATTCGAGCGTCGCAATTTCGAGTAATGGATTTATTACGTTTCGACCTGCCTCAATCAGCAATGCATCATTTGATGCGTATTCCACAGACTCGGGTGAATCTCTATCAAAATTACAAAGTGCCGTGCCACGCATTTCTCCTTATTGGCACGATCTGGATGCGCGTCCGGTCAGCACTGCGGGAGCGGCTGGAATTTACCTTCGCAATGATCCTGATAAAGTTGTGATCACTTGGAATAATATCCAGGATTATCTAAATAATCCGAGTGATACTGGTACGCATCGTTTTCAAGTAACGTTGTTTTCCGATGGAAGAATTTTATGGAATTACAATCAGGTTCAGCTGACTACGAAAGCAGTTGTTGGATTATCCAGTGGAGTGAATTCTACTCCGCCACTGCTGGTAGATTTTGCGAATCCTACGAATGTCACAACAGGAGTAGCAATGGGACAGCTCTTTTCCAGCACGACTGAGATTGATGAATTTAATGCAATCAAAGCATTCTATAACGCTCATCCCGGACAGGATAATTTTGATTTTGTCTATGTGTTGTTGGACTTCAATTATACATTGCCGGAAGACTCGTTCGCCTATTACTTATCTTTGCGCAACGACGTATCAGGGAATGGACAGCCACTTTTTGATGAAGATCCTAACGGTGTTACGGGCAGCAAGCGAATGAAAGGATTTCTTCAATTAGGCAGCCTTTCAGAATACCCCGATAGCCCGACGACACGGTTTTTAGGAGCGAATCACACGCTTTCCATCTTCGGGCAAGAGCAGGGACATTATTGGTTGGCGTATCCAACGTATCCGTTATCCTCGTTACTTTTGCTCGGTCGAGATGAATCGCATTGGAGCTTTTTCTTCAATGCTGAATCGGGTTGGAGTCATCCTGCGGCTCCGCGTGGCTCCAGTGCGGAAGGCAGTGTGTGGCGCGAAAATGCTAATGGTACTTTTACGTCTACAAATTTAGTGGATGGGTTTTCAAAATTAGATCAATACTTAATGGGACTACGCCCGTCAGATCAAGTACCGGATTCATTCGTGATTCGCTTTCCAACGGCTCCATCTGGGATTAATGCCACGACAGGAGCCAGACCTAACGTAACGGTTTCAGGTACGAAAGTTACGACAACGATTGCGCAAATTATCCAAGCGAATGGGCAGGTTCCGACGCCCTCCGCAGCGCCCAAAAAATATCGCGCCGCAGTTTTATTGATTGAGCAAAATGGTCAGCAGCCTTCGCTCTCAACGCTTAATCGGGTGACGCGCCTTCGATTGTCGTGGGAAAGTTATTTCGCGCAATCTACAGATTTTTTAGCCTCGATCAATACTGGTGTAGCAGATCAAACAACTTCGCGAATTATTTCCGTCACGAATGGAGCCAGCTATACTCACCTGGTGGCGCCCGGAGCAATTGCTTCGCTTTTCGGGCAGGGGCTTTCGAATACAACGACGTTGGCAACTGGCAGCACTTTGCCGTTCAACCTCAATGGCATAGAAGTGAAAATTGATGGGGTGAGTGCGCCGCTGTTTTTTGCTTCTCCCGGACAAATAAATTTTGAAGTCCCGCGTAGCATCGCCACTACGTCTGTAGTCCCCGGAGGCACGGTGCAATCATCAACAGCACTCGTCGAAGTTTTCAGCAGCGGACAATTATTTCGCGCTGGGGCTGTGCAAATAGCTCCTGCGTTGGTCGGCACTTTTGCGCTCACACAAGACGGCGCAGGAGCTGCCGCTGCGCTCGATGCGATTAATTTTTCTGCTGCGCCATTCAATGCCAAACAAACGAATGGGCAACCAAATTTCATTGCCGCGTATGTCACAGGTTTAGGAGCCGATGCCACCGACACCGACGGAGACATCAAGGCGCAGGTGCAGGCTACGTTGAATGGACAGGCTGTGACCTTGCAGTATGCCGGACGCGCGCCGGGCTTTGTCGGATTAAATCAAATCAATTTTCAATTACCCGCTACCGTGACCGCGGGAACGTATAATTTAGTAATTTCACGCAACGGATTTGCGAGCAATACGACTACGATTGCGATCAAGTAAAACTGTAGGGTAGGTTCCCAATCTGCCCTATCACTTTTCATAACGGGCAGGTTGGGAACCTCCCCTACAGTTTTTTTACTTTATAGTGCAAAGTACTTGACAGAAAATTAGATTTCGCTATACTTCGAACTATGAGCAATGTTCATCCAATTCGTCCGATACCTGATGAGCCGCCCGCGTTGCATGATCGCGCGATGGATAATTTGCGCTTCATTCGGGACACGATGGAAAGGGCTTCGGCGTTCACTGCCGTACCGGGATGGGGATTGGTTGTGGTGGGAATGTTAGCGATGTTTGCGGCGTTATTTTCGACGGCGAACACACATCATAAAAATTGGTTAATGACGTGGCTAGGCGTGGCATTGGCTTCGTTGTTGATTTCTGTCATCGCCATGAATCGCAAAGCCAGAGCGGCGGATTCGTCTTTGCTATCGGCTCCGGCGCGTAAGTTTATATTGAGTTTGACACCGCCATTAATTGCCGGGGCATTGCTGACGATAGTCATTTGGCAATTGGATCGCCCGGATTTATTGCCTGGCATGTGGCTCTTACTTTATGGTACGGGAGTCGTGACAGGCGGCGCTTTCTCGGTCAAAGTTGTACCGGTATTAGGAATTTGTTTTATGGTTTTGGGGGCACTGACCTTGTTCAGTCCGGTGGCGTGGGGAAATTATTTGATGGCGTTCGGATTTGGAGGATTTCATATCATTTTCGGAATTATTATTGCGAGGAAATACGGTGGCTAAACGTAATCTGGCAATTCAAACTGACGAAGCGGAAATTAAGCAACCGAAAAAACCGGTGATCGTCAGCGCTTCAGATCGCGCCGGACAAACGGCGGATTTGGATCGGTTAATTCACGAACGGACGCGGCTGGCAATTATCAGCGCCCTCGCTGTCAACGAAGTCATGACGTTCAATGATTTGAAGACGTTGTTGAGTACGACGGACGGAAATTTAAGCGTCCACGCTCGCAAGCTGGAAGAAGGGAATTACCTTGTCTGCACGAAAACTTTTGATGGGCGAATTCCCAAAACGGAATTTAGTTTGACGAAGGCGGGCAAGCAGGCACTAGAGCGATATTTAGGGCACATGGAAGCCTTAATCAAAGCGACGCGTCAGAAATAGTAGTAGCGTGAACTGTTAGTTCACGCAGTTATAATTAGATGGAATTCGCGCAGAAAGCTGAACCTTCGGTGAACTAACAGTCCACCGTACATCGTGCAGGAAACTGCATTATTTTTTTACCTGGTGACTTTATGAAGCAAAGTAGTTTGTATTTAATCGAGAAGCCGCCGCCACAAGGATTGCACGTCGCGATCATTATGGATGGCAACGGTCGTTGGGCGCAGATGCGAGGAATGCAGCGTCCTGACGGGCATCGCGCTGGTGCTGAGGCTTTGCGCCGCACGATTGAAGCAGCTCCAAACTGCGGCGTGAAGACGCTGACGGTCTACGCTTTTTCTTCCGACAACTGGAAGCGTCCCGAATCCGAAGTGAATGAATTGATGAAATTGTTTCGCTTGCATTTATTAAAAGCGGCACATCGCGGTGTCAGTGAAGGCGTGAAAGTCAATGTCATTGGACGCCGTGATCGTTTGCCGGGAGCCGTGCAAATGGCGATTGCCACGGCGGAAGGAATTACACGCAATGGCGAAAATCTTCACCTCAGAATTGCCGTAGATTATTCATCCAGAGATGCGCTGTTAAGAGCAGTGAATAAGCTTCGTCATCACGAAATCACGCGTGAGAATTTTGCTGAAAGATTAAATGAAGACGCACCTGCGCCCGACGTAGATTTATTAATTCGCACGAGTGGAGAGCAGCGGTTGAGTGATTTTCTTTTATGGGAGTGCGCGTATTCCGAGCTGCATTTTACCAAAGTTTTATGGCCCGATTTCGGGTCGAGAGATTTGACGGAAGCCGTCAATTCGTTTCATGCCCGCGACCGCCGTTTCGGTGGAATCGAAGCAGTAAAAGCGGGGTGATGATTGCAAATAGCGATTCCGGCGGGCTGCGGTTGTGGGGGGAGATAACAGGACTTACCACATCAAGTTCAATCGCTATCGCAATCAGCTCATTGGCTGGCGAGTGTTCGTCTGACTCGCGTTTAATTCGTCAGCTGATGAGCAACTTAAAATCTTAAAGGTAGCCAGTGGTCGGTGGTCAGTGGCCGGTAAAAGGCACTTTCGTGAACGATCCGACCACCAACCCCTGGCCACCGACCACCGCTAAATATGAAGTTTCCAGAATTCAAATTAATAAATTTCCTTTGTTACTGCGCTGCTATCGCGCTTGGATTGTTGATTGGATATTTGGATTTTTTCACAACCGAAGTGCAAGGTGGAGTACTGTTATTATTGGTTGCGACGGCAGTGCTTGGTTACATTCATCCTGATGGAGCGTGGCAACTGGCGACCATTACAGCCTTCGGAATTCCACTGATTCATTTGCTGGCGTTATACGTGGGAGTTCGCCCCGCCTATCCGGTCAGGAGTCAGTTGAGCCTGGTTTTATTGCCACAAATTCCGGCCTTTATCGGCGTCTATTCCGGCGTAGTTTTGCGCTGGGTTTTGAGTAAGTACTAATTTTTTCGGAGAAAATTTATGTTGCTTTCATATCCGGTTACCTCAATCCGGTCAGTCGAAGTGTGTCAGCGGACACTGCGTTTGCACACGGATGAATGTTTACAATTCATTGATTTGACTGATCGCATCAAAGCCTTCGTGAACGATGCGAACATCATCGCAGGCTTCGTTAACATTCAGACGAAGCATACAACGACAGCAATCATCATCAATGAAAATGAGCCTTTGCTGATGACTGACCTCAAAGATTCGTTGGAGCGAATGGCTCCGCGCAAGATTGCGTATCAGCATGATGATTTTGATATTCGGACGGAAAACATGACGCCCGAAGAAAAGCCAAACGGACACGCGCACTGCAAAGCATTATTTTTGCGCAGCTCTGAATGCGTGAACATTTTCAACGGAAGATTAGATTTGGGACGCTGGCAGCGCATCTTTTTTGTTGAATTAGATTGCGCTCGTGAACGCTCAATTTCATTAACTGCGATGGGGAAATAATCATGCAGAAGCCCGCACGCGAGTCGAGGGCACCTTCACATAATGCAATAACGTCCTTACTGCGTGCGGGCTTCTGCATTTAGGAAAATTTATGCAAAACATCATTCACGATAGTTCATATCAATCAGGACTTGTACCCGAAGAATTACCCTACGATTTTCAGCAGCAACAATCTGAAAAAAATGAGACGCCTCCCGCGCAAATGAGCGAAGCTACCAAGTTTGGACTGGGCGTCTTAATCGTAGCTTTAATCGCAGGCGCGACCGGCGATGGATTGCTGCGCGTGAGTTTATGGGGTGCAAATTTTGGTGTCTGGATCACGCTCGGCGTAGTCGCAATGATTGGCTTAGCGCGAATGAAAAGCCCGGATTTACTTGGCAAAGCGGAATGGTTGGCGGCTCCGGCATTATTTTTTGCGTGGAGCTGGGCGTGGCGCGATTCACCTACGCTGAATGCATTATCGTTGGTTGCTCTGGTTTTAATCGCTGCGATGGTGGCATCGAAAACACGCCAGGGGAAATTGCTCGAAGCCAGTGTTACCGGAATCCTGCAACAATTAATTCTTGGAATGGTCACGATACTTTTTGGTCCACTGCTTTTGATCTTCGGCGAAATTAAATGGTCAGAATTGCCGCATGATGGATGGAGTAAAAATGCGCTTGCGTTCGCACGAGGCTTAGCCATTGCCGCGCCATTATTGCTTATCTTTGGTGGTTTATTCGTCGCCGCCGATGCCGTCTTTGAAAATATCGTCAACCGAACATTCAATTTTGATGTCCTTGTTTTGTTCTCTCATTTCGCTCTGGCTGGGTTGTTCAGCTGGCTCACCGCCGGATTTCTTCGTTTTATTTTTATGACCAGCGAAACCGCCGCTGATGTGCTGAGCGATTTTCCAATCAAGCTTGGCGTCACCGAAGTTACTACCGTCCTCAGCCTTTTAGACGGATTATTTTTATCGTTCGTGCTCGTCCAGTTCCGATATTTCTTCGGCGGCAAAGCCAACATCCCAACCGGACGCGGCATTGAATACGCTGAATACGCGCGGCACGGATTTTTTGAATTGGTCTGGGTATCAGTGTTGGTTCTGCCTTTATTGCTCGGCGTACATTGGATGCTGAATAAGGAAAATCCCAAACACGAAAAAATCTTTCGCGTCTTAGCCGGAATCAAATTGTCATTACTCTTCGTCATCATGCTTTCCGCGATGCAACGCATGCGCCTCTATCAGCTTGAATGCGGACTGACAGAACTGCGCGTGTATACGATGGCTTTTATGATTTGGTTAGCCATTGTTTTTGGCTGGTTTGCGTTAACAGTGTTGCGCGGCAAACGCGAACGATTTGCGTTTGGAGCAATGATGACAGGCCTTGTGATGATCGCGGCGTTACATTTTATTAATCCCGATCACCTCATTGCTTCCGTGAATTTGCAGCGTGCACAAGAAGGAAAGAATTTTGATCCGAGCTATAACGCTTCACTGAGTGCGGATGCGGCGCCGATTTTATATGCAGGCAAGGGAACTCTTTTTCCCGAAGCGCGTGTGATATTAGAGACACAGCTTGGCTACCATTGGGGAAATTACTCTTTTGGCGATTGGCGCAGCTGGAATTTATCGCGCCACAATTTGCAAAAACAAATGAACGCAGAAGCCAGATAATTTTTCTTCTTTTTAATGATTGATTGGAATATAGTAATGGCGACCTCACCCAACCTCATCTAAGAAATTTTATGGAATCTTTCACAAAATCAGAGACGCAGTTTTCAACATTTAAATCCGGGTTAATTGTATTTTTTGGCATCATCATGCCCATCATCGCGCTTGGTGTAGAGCTGGTGACGCAGATGTGCGCTGATTCTTTTTTTGATCCATTACCGACGCCGATTCATATTCTACTAATCGCGTTTGTGCCTCTGGCAAATTACCTTGTATGGCGCGATTTGATGAAAGGTCGGTCTGAACATTTGCCACTATTGCAATTGGTGAATGGCATTACGATTGGCATTACTTTGTACTACACACTGATTTTTGCTCCGATCATTCCGATAGGAATTGTTGCCATCATTTTTGTTGGAATGGGATTATTACCACTAGCACCTTTGATGGCATTGATTAGTGCAATTGTTGCGCGAAGAGAGTTGCGCAACCTTTATGACAGTGAAGCAAAAATGCCAAAACTTTTACTTGGTTGCAGCATTGGATTTTTCTCACTTATTCTTGCTGCATTACCTTCAGTGATTACCCGCGTAGGAATGCAGATGGCGTCCTCAGCCGAAGTCGCTACCAGCAATCGTGGTGTTAAGTTATTACGCTCGATAGGCTCAAACAGTGAGATTTTGAATAACTGTTATCAAGAACGCCGCTCCATGTTTGATGTTATTTCAATGCTGGTTTCAACGGGCGATCCAGTCACGCAGGAAGAGGCCCGCAATATTTATTACCGTGTGACTGGTGCGGCTTTTAATTCGGTCGAGCGTCCAAAATATTTCAAATCAGATTTTTTTGAACGTAATAATCGTAATGATGATTTTGAATGGGATTCCGGTCTGGGCGGCACAAGTGTCTCGCAACATATTAAGGGATTATCCTTAGCCAGTTCGCGGCAGGATCAATCCATTGATGGCAATGCGGCGGTTTCTTACACCGAATGGACAATGGTTTTTAAGAATGCCTCCCAGCTTCAACGCGAAGCACGTGCGCAAATTTCATTGCCACCCGGCGGAGTCGTTTCGCGCCTGACGTTGTGGGTGAACGGCGAAGAACGTGAAGCTGCATTTGCCGGGCGCAGCAAGGTGCGCGAAGCCTATAACGAAGTAGCGATTCAGCAGCGACGTGATCCCGTTCTCGTGACAACTTCGGGCATTGATCGCGTCTTGATGCAATGTTTTCCGGTGCCGCCAAATGGTGGAGAAATGAAAATTCGCATCGGCATTACATCTCCCTTGAAAGTGAATAATAAAGATTTAGCGGAGTTGCCACTACCATTTTTGATTGAACAGAATTTCGGCGTTAGCAACGATCTCAAACATTCCGTCTGGCTTGAATCAAAGCAGGAAATAAAAACTTCATTGGCAGATTTAAAAGCAGAAACGAATGAAGGAGGAAAGTTTTTGTTACGCGGAAATCTTGAAAATTCCAAACTATCCGAAGGCTGGATTTCTGTTAGTCGAAACCCTGACGCTGTGGATTCCTGGACTCATGATTCAATTAAAAATAGTCCAAAAATTATCACGCAGCATTTTGAAGAACTCCCCGTCACTGCGCCTGCGCGATTAATTGTCGTGGTAGATGGGTCGCAGCAAATGCGCGAAATTCAACCACAACTCGCGAAATCTTTGGCGCAACTGCCGGGCACAATTGAGACAAAAATAATTTTAGCTTCCGATCAAGTTGCAGAATTAACTCAGGAATTCTTCAAACCAACAGCTGAAAAAATTTCTTCGATGATCAATGAACAAAGCTTCGCAGGAGGCAATGACAATCTTCCGGCTTTGATTAAGGCGTGGGATGTAGCCGTTGCAAAACCCAACACAGCCATTGTCTGGTTGCACGGATCGCAGCCTGTCGAGATGAGAAATATTGATGAACTGCGCCAACGATACGAGAGAGGCGCTCAGCCACGTTTATACGACGTGCAACTCAGTTCCGGCGCGAATCGTTTAGCTGAGAATTTGCAAGGCTTTGGCGCGGTAGAAGTGGTACCGAATCGTCTCACCGGACTGGATCGAATGCTGGC
>JAYTCQ010000258.1:0-12316 GCA_043736395.1 Blastocatellia bacterium
GCGAAGAGTGCGGTAAGCACTATTAACGAGCAGATATTGATAAGTGAACGGGTTGATTTCATTTTTTCTCCTAATTCTTTTTTCAAGGTATGAAGCAAGGTTCAGAGTGTAACGCGATTTTTGAGATAGCACATCTGAACCGTTGCGAAAATATTTCGCTGGGAATTTTGATTATGATTTTATGCAACGAAATCCGACATTGCCGCCGCCGCTGCTGGGTTCGCCTTTGCCGCGTGAACCGACGTGATAACGGGCGCAATATTGATCGCTGCATAAGAACGATCCGCTCTTCTGGATGCGCTTCGGAATTCCTGGTTCATCAGGATCAATGCTGTCTTCCGGGCCAGTTGGGTTTTTGATCGCAATTTTAGGATTGCTCCGTTCGAAATAATCAGGGCGGTACCAATCCGAACACCACTGCCAAACATTTCCGCCAACATCGTAGAGTCCAAATTTATTCGCAGGGAAATATTTGACCGGTGAAGTCGTAGCCTTAAAGCCATCTTCCCCCCCGTCTTTATTGGGAAATTTGCCTTGCCAGATATTTGCCGACCATTTGCCATCAGGCTTCAATTCGTTGCCCCACGCAAATTTATTTCGATCTAATCCACCACGTGCGGCGAATTCAAATTCGGCTTCAGTGGGCAATCTTTTGCCAGCCCATTTTGCGTATTCGACCGCGTCTACCCACGAAACGTGGACGACAGGATGATCCATTCGATTCGTGATAGAGCTTTTTGGGCCTTCGGGATGACGCCAGTTCGCGCCGACTTGATACTTCCACCAGGCGAGCGGATTATTCAGACCGACTTCCTGTTTAGGAGCATTAAAAATCGCTGAACCAGCAACTAATTTTGCCGCGGGAACATCCGGAAAATCTTCTTGCTTCGGCTTAATTTCGGCGATGGTTTTGTAGTTGGTTGCCTTCACGAATTTTGCAAAATCAGAATTAGTGACAGGCGTTGCATCCATCCAATAACCTTCGATGGTGACCAGATGAACAGGTTCGGCGTCGGGCATGCTGCAATCATCGCAGCCCATCCAAAACGTACCGCCAGGAATCCAAACCATTCCTTCGGGAGCGGGAGAAGGCGCGGGAGTTTTGTTGATGCGGGCTTGCGCGGATGACGCTGTGTCGGGTGGAGTTGCGGAGCCGTGTTGATGCGGAGAAGAGTGTTCGGAAGCGTTTGAAGCGTCGCATCCGGCCAGCGTCACCGTTAATAAAAAAATGAAAAGAGTTTTCATGGTTATCAGTGAATTTTAAAAACAATATTGTAGCGCAAAAGTGTCAGGCTTTGCGCCCGCGTAGATCGTAGCGCAATCCAGCCATGGTTACGCTACTTGCCAGGTTTCCAATTTGTATCAGGGACGTGTGCCTCGTTCAGATATTTTTCAGCCTGTAGGACAATCTTTGGATTCAATTTCGCGACATCGGATTTTTCTCCAATGTCTTGACTCAAATCATGCAGCTTGATTGTGCCTGTAAACATTGGCTCTCGAATCGCTTTCCAGTTTTGAAATCGTACCGCTTGCTTGCCTGCGGCTTCGTAAAATTCCCAGTACAAATATTCGTGCGCCTGATTTTTCTTGCCGTTCAGCGCAGCCGAAAAACTGATCGAATCCAGATTATTCGGCATTTTTTGTTTGGTCAATTCACAAGCCAGTGCGAAGAAGTCCCCGAAATATCCAACGTGATCGGAAACGGTTCCGGCTTTGATTTTATTCGTCCAACGAGCGATGAACGGAACGCGAATTCCGCCGTCGGTCATTGAGCGCTTGATGCCGTTGAAGTCTCCGCTGGATTTGAAAAAGTTCGGATCATTGCCAGCTTCTTTGTGTGCTCCGTTGTCGGAAGTGAAAATTACCAGCGTGTTTTTATCGAGATTATATTGCTTCAGCTTCGCCATTAATTTTCCGACATCGGTGTCGAGCCAGGCAATCATCGCGGCTTTGCCTTTTTCCTGCTCGGACCATTTTTCGTTTTTGTAGATCCCGTGATCGGGGACTTCACTGCCATTGCCTGTGCCGCGTGTCGCTTCATTGTTCGCGTGCGGAAGCGTCGGCGAGTAGTATAAAAAGAACGGCTTCTGATGGTTTTTATCAATCCACTGCAATGCCTCGTTGGTAATTAACTCCGGCGCGTAGTCAATTTTTTCTTTGGCGAATCCTGCACCGACTGCGTTTTCCTGCGCAGAAATATTTTTCAGTTTGACGATCTCAGAATTTCGTACCAGAAACGAAGGCCAATAATTATGGGCGTGCGATTGATTCAGGAAGCCGTAAAAATAATCGAAGCCTTGTTTGTTCGGATGTCCGGGGCTACCAATTTCTCCGAGTCCCCACTTGCCGATTAATGCCGTAACGTAACCGGCATCCTTAAAAACCGAAGCAACGGTTTTATCGTTTGCTTTAAGTGATTGGATAGAAATATCAGCTCCGGCATTGCCGCGAACAGTGGTGTGTCCTGTATGTTTCCCCGTCATCAAAACACTGCGTGAAGGAGCGCAGACAGTTGATCCCGCATAAAATGTCGTGAAGCGCATGCCTTCATTTGCGAGCTTATTAATGTTGGGTGTTTTGATAATTTTTTGTCCGTAAACGCCAACATCGCCGTAGCCTAAATCATCAGCCAAAATAAAAATTACATTTGGTTTAGATTGAGCGAATAGCGAAACGGAGAAGAACGCGTTCAGCAATACAACAACAATAAATTTATACATAAAGTTTCAGGAATATCTTACTTCCATAAAATAAACGGCGCTCGAAATTATAGCAATGCCGAGCGCCGTTAAGTTTTATCAATCCAGCGAAACGCTTAGAAGGAAAGTCGTAATGATCCTTGCATCACACGAGCTGCACGGGCTGCTGTGACTTGACCAAAACGTGTATTCACTTGATTTCCCGCCGCGTCAAATCGTGCCGTAGTGTCTACGCCAGACCATTGCGTGTGGTTGAAAATGTTGTACATCTCCCAGCGGAATTGCAGATTTCGCGTTTCACTCTTCAAGCGGAAATTCTTAAAGAGCGAAATGTCGTGATTGTGCGTGCCAGGTAAACGGAAGACATCTTTTGGAGCATTGCCGAAATCTCCACGCGCCGGACGAGCAAACGCTTTGGGATTAAACCATTGCACAAAGCCCGTGGCGGCGACGCCTTGCGATCCATTGTAAAGATTAGGATTGTCAATGACGTTGATGCGTGAACCGTCTCCGCCGCCGGTGATGTCGGCATTGTCAACGGTTGAAAATCCGACGCCGCTTGGTGTTCCCGTCGCAAGAGCCGAAATCCCTGAAATTTGCCAGTTGTCAAAAATGGCGCGAATCACGCCGTTATCAACCAATTTTGACATTTTCGGCAAATCCCACGTGTAGTTGAAAACGAAAACCTGTGTTTGATCGAATCCGGCTTTTCCGTAATTCCAAATGCGCAGTGGACGATAAAGCGGTACGCCGTCACGGTCGCCGTCTACATAATCCATGGTTTTGGAATAGGTGTACGCCAGCCCGAATTGCACGCCTTTGATGAAGCGGCGATTCACCGCAATTTGTAATGCGTTGTAATTTGAATTTCCGGCATATTCAAAATACGTGATGTTGCCGTATCCGCGATACGGACGAAGGAAATCATCAGCCAGCGGTGAACCCGCGACAGTTGGATTCACGTTTGCGGCGGCGAAGCGTGCGCCGTACGGAATCGTGTTGAGGTTTTTTTGTTGTTGTAAATGGCGGCTCTGCGAACCGACATACGACACATCAATCATCGTTCCAAAGCCGATGTCTTGTTGAATTCCTAAGTTGAAATTATAGGTAGTGGGCGTATGCCCGTTGCGTTCAAATCCTGCGACTGCGCTGGGGAAAAGCGAGCCGCTGGAAGAAAGCAATGTGTCCATCGTGCCGTAAAAAATTCGAGGTGTTTCAGAAACGGGTGGATTTCTTGACACGTCATTCCAGACTGCATTCGCGCTCAAGCGAGTTTGGCTGAAGACGCCAACGTTGCCGCGAATCGCCGTTTTTCCGTTTCCAAAAACATCGAACGCAAATCCGAGTCGAGGTTGAATTTGAATCGGTTCCTGATCGCGGAAGCCGCGCGGGTAACTGGTGTCGGTTGCCAAGACCATTCCATTATAAAAATTTCCTGAACCTGGGATAAAGGCTCCGATGAGCACCGCAGGTGAAAGCGTATTTGTAGCTGGGTTCAAGGCACGACGGCTGGCGGCAGGACAAGTTCCGGTAAAGATGACAGCGCATCCAGGTTGATAATAACGAGGAGCTGCGGCCGCACTAAATTGTTCCAGTGAAAATGCAGAAGCTTTGCCATTGGATTGATACCAGTGATTGTACCAGCTCATGCGTGCCCCCATTTCAATGTTGAGGCGACGTGAGACTTTCCATGAATCCTGCACGAAGAAATCAAATAAGCTTTGACGACCTTCGCCGCTGGGTCTGGCGGTGGATTCCTGATAGTTTTGAAAATTTCCCAAGACAGCATTTGAATACGCGTAGTTGGAATCCAACGGATTATTGACGTCACGCGCAAAGGCAAAATTTCCCGCGAAGGTTGAGGTTGCGCCTTCATAGTTGCGGACACGCTCAAAGTAAATTCCGGTCTTGAGTGTATGATTTACTTTTGTCCAGGTCAGATTGTCTGAGAAGGTGATGAGTGTGTCAGCTCCGCGTAACGGCAAGCGTCCGTCATAGCTGATTGCTGCAGCGTTCGGAACACCTCCGAACGAAGCTTGTGGAATAACACCTAATGGATTTTGGCTCGGATAAAATTGTCCGAGGGTGAAGTTGTAAGTTTTGCGCTGTACTTTAGCGAGTTCGGCATCGCTTAAAAATGGACCATCTTCGACGCTGTGACGGACGCCTAAATTGGCTTCATTGACGAGCGATGGAGAAATTACTCTCGCCCAGTTTCCGATGATTCCATCGTCGGTAAATGTGTAATGCAATCCGGCGAGTCCCCAATTTGCGGTTCCGGCTGGAACGGCGATGCCTTTATTATCAGCCCACCAGAGCGATCCACGCACATAGAAGCTATCTTTTTCAGTCGGTTTGAAATCTATACGAGCAAGATTTTGTCGCTTGGGAACTTCGATACTTTCCTGAAAATTGTAATTGTAATTTCCCAGCGTCACCGCGCGATCTAAAGCGTTCGGTTTCGGGAAGACATTCAAGATTGCCTGACCGTTTTTATTCTGACGATTCGCCGGAATAACATTGCCAGGGAAAGCGAGTCCGGTAACAGGATCACGGATCACGATCAAAGCATTATTCGTGTCACGCGTTTGCGAAAAATCTCCATTGCGTTCGAGTTCTGTTGGGACAGTGACTTGGCGAAGAGCCTGTGGATTCAGGGTCTGTGAATTTTCAAATGAATAAAAGAAGAAAAGTTTTTCTTTAACTTTATCTCCAATTTTTGGCAACCAAACCGGACCGCCAAAGGTCGCGCCAAGCGTTGTATAACGATAGCGCGGCTTGGCAATTTTGTTGACGTTATTGAAGAAATTATTCGCGTTGAATTGTTCGTGACGCTTATACCAGTAACCGCTGCCGTGATATTGGCTGGAACCAGATTTCGTGACGACGCTGACGTTCGCGGAAGCATTACTGGCGTACTCAGCTTGATAACCATTCAAAAGAACTTTGACTTCGCTGATAGCGTCAAAATTTATTGTACTGCTGAATACGCTAGGGCTGCCAAGATCGTTGCCGCGCATTCCGTCTACGTTGATCGTATTCCACGTATTGCGACCGCCTTGAATGTTCGGAATTCCGCTGCCGAATCCGCCGCCTGCTGATTCGCTTTCACCGCCGTATGAAACGCCGGGAAGAATTTTCAGCAAGGAAGTGACATCACGTCCGCGTTGTGAAATTAATTCTAATTGCTTGGAGGTGATCTGCGCTGAATGCTCAGAGCTGGCAGTTTGAATCAATGCACCTTCAGCCGTGGTTGTGACTGTTTCACTGATTTCACCAACAGAAAGTTGTAAATCTCCTAACGAAATTTTATCGTTCGCTGAAAAAATGATTCCTTGTTTTTGCAGTGAACGAAATCCGCGCTGTTCGACTTTGACGGAATAAGTTCCAGGCAACACTGCTTGAAAAATGAAGCCTCCGGAATCATTGCTTGTGGTGACTCGGCTCAGCTTGGTTCTTTCATCGGTCAGCGTGATGCTGGCTCCGGCGAGAACTTGATTTGATTGATCAATGACTGTTCCATTCAGACTTCCTGTGACGGTTTGTGCGAATGACAAAACTGTCAGCAGAGAAGTGAGAATAAAAATTAGGGCGGATCGGAAGACGGGAATTTTCACGATTTTTTTCCTCACAAAAAAGTTATCGCAACAGCGATAAAGTTGGGTTTTGAGTTGACTAACTAATTTTGAAAAAATTGCAAAATGGACAATTGCAAAAGTACTTTACTCCCCGAAATTTGAAATTGCAAAGCTTGCCTTACATTGTCGGATGAATATTTGGTAAGACCAGGATCGTTTGTAATTTAAGTTACTGCTGAAGACTCTTGAGATCTCGTTCGAGGCTCGAAATTATGCCTGTTTGCTGGTATTTCTTGGCTTTCCCCAGGGCTTGTTTCAGGGTTTCGATTCCTATTGACTTCTCTCCGGCGCGAATCAAAGTTGCGCCGAGTGCGTATAAATACATCGGAGAATTTTCGTCATCTGCGCCAAGTAAAGATTTTTGAAATTCCTGTATGGCTTCAGCGAGCTGATCTTTATTCACCAAAATCCTGCCGAGATGAAAATGAGATTGGCGAAAGGTGGGTTTGTTTTCAATAGCTTTGCGGAAATGAATTTCTGCTTCGTCGAGCTTTCCTTCACGTTCGATAATCATCGCGTAATTCTGATGCGATTCGGCGTGAAATGGATTTAGTTCCGCACTCAACAAAAACATTTTTGCTGCTTCCGCGAATTTGTCCTGACTGCTGAGCAACACTCCAAAATTGTAATGGCTTTCGGCTAATTTCGGATTTATCGCAACGGCCTCACGATAATGCTTTTCCGCCTTCTCTGGTTGATTGGCGCGTGCATAAAGCGAAATTAAATTGATGTGTACTTGCGCAAAATTTGGATTCACTTCCAGAGCGCGGAGGTGCGCGGCAATGGCTCCGTTAAGGTCGCCGCTATCATCTAGCGCAACGCCGAGCTTTAATTGCGTCGCCGCACTCGCATTCAATTCCGCGATCGCCGCCATCAGCGGATCATCAAAACGGGGACGGATATACTGAAATTTTTGCGAGAGTGCGAGATGTTCTTTGGCGAGTTCAATCTTGCCAAGATCGCGGTAAGCCATTCCCAAAGAGTAATGCGCGATGCCGTATTCAGGGGAGATCGCGATGGCTTTCTGAAAATATTCCAGTGCTTTTTCAGGTTTTTTTTGCAGCACAGAAATCCTGCCGAGACCGTAATAGACCTGTGAAAATTTACCGCGTTGCTTTGCCGCTTCATAAAATGTTTTGCTTTCGTCAATCTTGCCAACAGCAAGCAAGGAATCAGCTATCCGAATTTGTGAAGGCAAATGGGAAGGATTTTTTTTCAGCGCTTCATCGAAAAATTTGATCGCTTCGGAGTGATTTCCCGCAGAGGCAGTGGCTACGGCGTGATAGTAAATCCACCGAAATTCCTGTGGTGCAAGGCTGCGCGCCAAAGCATAAAATTTCGCTGCCGATTCGTGCTGATCGTAGGTTTGCAGATTCATTGCTAATAACCCGACAGCTTCGGCATCGCGTGGATGCGATTGTGCGTTGGTGTAGGCTTTACGAATTTGTGCTTGGATTTCGGGGCTGAAAGATTCATAAGAAATTTTAGGGAATGGCGATTGAGTTTGCGCGAAGCCAGTAATGAAAAAAAGCACCCAAAAGGGAATAAAAGTAAGTTGTGATCGGTAAGTTGTTGGCATTGCAAAAAAAGTCAGTACCGTCTGCGGTAGCGGGTAGAAGCCTCAGTAATGTTTTCCCACCCGCGACCTCAGGTGGTACTGACACAGGTTTTAGGACTCATCATTTTGGCAACGCAAACGCAACATAACTTCCACCCGAAGGCGCGCCGCGTTTACCTCCGCCTGCTGCGATGACGACGAATTGTTTGCCGTTCACTTGATACGTCATCGGCGTCGCATTTCCTGCAAACGGCATCACATTTTCCCACAACAACTTTCCATTTCTCACATCAAACGCTCTGAACTTGCGATCATAATTTGTGGCTCCGATAAATATTAATCCACCCGCTGTAGTGATTGGGCCGCCGTAATTCCAGCTTCCGGTGTCACGCATTCCTTTGGCTAATAATTCTGGATATTCGCCTAATGGAATTTGCCAGGCGATGGTTCCTTTATTCAAATCAATTGCATTCAGCGTTCCCCACGGCGGACTGATCGCGGGATAACCATCAGGATCAAGAAAGCGCGGGTAGCCTTCCATCATATATTTTTGGTCAATGATAGAAGGCTGACTAACATCGTTGGCTACTTTGCTGTCTTCTCCCGTGAGTAAAAATTTTGTCACTGCTCGTAAACTTTCTCCGTTTAGTGAACCGCCAAACCCGGGCATTCTTCCAACTCCGCCCCGAATGATCGTCAGTGTTTGTTCTTCGTTGTATTTTTTGTTCAGTCCGGTCAGCGCAGGAAATTCCGGTGGCGTTCCGCTTAAATCTTTACCGTGACAACTTGCGCAATTTCGTTCGTAAATATTTTTTGCCGTGGCCTGCGCGGCTTTCACCGGACGATCAATAATTTTCGCGATGCAGGGGACTTCATTAGAATTGACGATGAGGAAACCTGACGCAGGCTCGTACGCTGCTCCACCCCATCCAGGGCCGCCATCGAAGCCAGGCGTGACGATGGTACCTTCTTTGCTGGGCGGATCGTAATGATTTTTGCTGCGGAGTTTTAAGAATCTTTTTAGCACGTCGGCATGAGCCTCCGGCGTGCGTCTCGTCAAGGATTCTTCCGTCATGATTTGTCGTGCCATGGGCGGCGGAGAAACGGGGATCGGTTGTGTATCAGCGGCTAATTCTCCATCTACGACATCGGTCGAAACTTTTTGATATTCAATCGGGTAGAGCGGTTTTCCAGTTTCGCGTTCGAAAACAAAAACGTACCCTGCTTTCGTGGTTTGTGCGACCGCGTCAATTAATTTGCCGCCGCGCTTGATCGTGACGAGGGTAGGTGCGGAAGGTAAATCCCGATCCCAAAGATCGTGGCGAACGGTTTGAAAATGCCACTTTCTTTTGCCAGTTGCGGCATCAAGACAGAGCAGAGAATTCGCAAATAAATTATCGCCGTGACGATTCGCTCCATAAAAATCGTAGGTCGCAGAACCAGTCGGGGCAAAGAGCAATCCGCGTTTTTCATCCAGCGACATGCCGCTCCAATCATTGACGCCGCCGATGTATTGCCACGCGTCTTTCGGCCAGGTTTCGTATCCGAATTCGCCCGGATGCGGGATCGTATGAAACGTCCAGCGGAGCTTGCCGGAACGCAATTCATAAGCGCGAATATCTCCCGGCGCGGCGGGCAAAGTTTCACTGACCAAACTGCCAAGAATAATTAAATCTTTGTAAATAATTCCCGGTGTACTCAAGCCCACAGACAAATCCTGCGCAGGCCTTCCCAAGCCTTCGCGCAAATCAATTTTGCCTTTGTCACCAAAACTCTCAATCGTTTTTCCGGTCAACGCGTCTACGGCATACAGCGAGTTGCGAAAGCCAAAATAAATGCGCGGCTGACCTTCGCCGTCCCAGTACGTTACTCCGCGATTGCGAGATTTTCCGAGTGCCTTTTGACCTTCGTTGGGATCAAAGCTCCACCGTTCTTTTCCGGTGGCGGCGTCTAATGCGAAGACGCGCATCTTCGGCGAAGTGGCATAAATCAATCCATTCGCAATGATCGGATTGCATTGCATTTCAGCACCTTCAGAAGCGTCTTTCGTGTCGTACGTCCAGGCGACTTTGAGATTTTTGACGTTCGTGCGATTAATTTGTTTAAGGGAAGAAAAATGCGTATTTTCCGCACCGCCGTTGTAGGTGTTCCATTCCTGAGATTGCTGAGAAGTTGTGCGTAGTTTTTGCGCTCCTGAAATCAGGAGCGAAGTTAAGGCGATTAGTAAAAATACAAATCCGATTTTTCCATACTTCATATTTTGTAGTTTCTCAGTGCTTTTGTAGGCGTTCGGTTAATGCTTTAATTAATTCTGGTGCGTGACCTCGACTCTTTGAAACATCCCGATTCGACAACTTTCGATGCCTCCAGATAATCTCAAATCCGTCGGTTTTAGGCAGTAAAATATAAGAGTAAAAAGGCGAATAGAAATTAGTGGTCTGAGTCGAGCCAACCAGTAGATGCGGGTTTCGGATTGCACCTGTAGTTACAGTTTCTTCAACAACCTCTTGCAGGTCTTGAAATCGAACCAAAATAACATCGGCTTGTTTGATATTTTTCACGAAAGTAAGTTGTCCAAATTTCATACCTTGTTTTTTGTTCCATCGGTAAACCCAGGCTTTGAGCGACTTTTCTAAAGCAAAATCAAGACGTGATTCAAGAAACAATTTGAAGGTTGTTTGTTGAGGAAGTGCACTAGCCTTAAATGTAATTTGAGTTTTATGCGAAGCACGTAAAGTTTCAATCAAGTTGTACTTCTCAGTTGCATCGGGTTGCTCATCATTCCTGGCTTTATTTTTTTCCTGAGCGACGACATTAAAAACCAGCAAGAGCAGAGCAATTAATGCATGGGTATTAATGTTTGTTCTCATGATTTTTCACTCGCGTTCTTTGGTGACACTCTCCCGCTCCTGAATCTATGGATTATCATTAATCTTGTTCCAGCGATTTCAAAGCACCTTCAAGACTCTCCACGAGCTGCTTTTGCTTCAATGATGATGCGCATTTCAACGCTTCACGCAAAAATTCGGTGCCCTTAATTTTATTACCGGAGCGGATGTAGGTTGCTCCTAAAGCGTACATATATCTTGGCGTTTCTGCATCATCGGGCATCAATGTTTTTTCAAAATGTTCGATGGCTTCTTTGAAATTCTCCTGATGGACTAAAATTCTGCCGAGCGAAAAATGCGCGGCGCGATAATCAGGTTTTTCAACCAGAGCCAGACGATGATGCTTTGCGGCTTCATCAAGTTTTCCATCGGATTCGATGATTGTCGCGTAATTAAAATGAGCTTCGGCGTAATGCGGATTGAATTTTATTGCTTCTAGAAAAGCCAGTGCCGCTTCGATAGGACGATCTTGGGCGACGCGCAACACTCCTAAGTTGTAATGTAACTCAGGGATTTCAGGATTGATGGCGACTGCGGATTTGAAGTGTTTCTCAGCCTTTTCAAAATTCGAATTTCGACCGTACAATGAAATTAAATTGAGATGCGCTTGCAGTAATTGAAGATCGATTTTTACTGCTAATTCGGTTGCGGTAATTGCTTCCTCGATTTTTCCAACCCGATCAAAATCGGCTCCGGACTGGAGAAGTTTCATTGCTTCAGGATTCGGAGCATTTGCCGATGAATGTTCGTGAGAAATTTCTTTACCTGGATTTTTCGATGGCGCGGTTTTGAAATCAAAGCGTAATAATTCCGCCGCTGTCGCGTTTACATTGACGCCTGCTACACTGCGCCCGGCTTCGATCCAGTGTGTGTCTCCAGGCTGCAATTTGATGCCTTTTGCTTTTGCAATATCGAACGTTGAAGATGAAAGGACAACGAATAAAATCGGCTCCTTGGCGTTCGCGACTTCGAGGCAATTTTTTCCTGCCGCGCATACGAGCCGCGTGATTCGTACCTGTTGATTTTCGAATTGAATTTGCTGAAAATTCTCGCCGGCTGGTGCGGCAAGCCGGAAGAATTTTCCTTTCAAAGAATTCGGTTCTTTGCCTGGATCGGTTTTGAATTCAACACGCAAAAAATCACTCGCGGTATCATTCGGATTTTCTACTGCATGCGTTTCTTTGACCGCTCTATAGAGGCGAAAACTTCCGGCTTTCACAGTGGGGCGGGTGACTGCGCCGTAGCTCAATCCGACGTGTTTGAAGATAACCGGCCCTGCATCATTCAAGTAAATATAAGCTGCCGCGAAAGCCGTATGATCGTGTTCAGGAATAGTTGAATGCGGAGCATAATGCACGCGCTGCACTTTGACGAATTCGTTTTCGAAAGCGAGCTGATAGGCTTCGGGGGCAATTTTTACAGGGTCTTGCGCGACAGCGACGAATAATAAATGTGCAATGCAGAAGCCCGCACGCAGTAAGGGTGCCGGTACACAACGTAGATATTCCAGAGTACTGGCGCCCTTACTGCGTG
>JAYTCQ010000259.1:0-15002 GCA_043736395.1 Blastocatellia bacterium
CCTGAAGTGATTCAATTATAAATTTGGTTTTGACGGATTCTTCTTGTGACGCTTCATAGAGCTTATCGCCAGTGATAATACTTAGTGGGCTTGGGAGATATAAATCTGCATCATTTAACATTGCAGCCAGTAATAGCCTGTTAGAGTGAGCAGCACCTGATAAAGAAAAGGATTCCAACATTTGTGCAGCTGAGACGTTATTGTGCCCTTTCATTCCTAAGTTCTCGGCGATTACTTGAAGATCTCGATTCCATCGAATAATTGGACGACCAAATAGATCGGCAGAATTCTCACAATAGACTAAAGGAGCCGATCCAAGATTTTTTGTAAGAAATAATTCGTTAAGTAAAGACTGCAACATAAAAGTACGGCGTCTCAGGTCATTATAATCAGCTTTAGCATTATCAACTGCTGTAGAAAATTTATCAGCCTTACCTTCGGTGATTTTGTCTTGGATTGTCTTGCAAAAACTTTCATAAATTTCTTTATTAGGGAAAATTTTTGAGAATTCTTCATTTTCAAATAAGCTCTTTTGAAAATAATTTGGCTCGTTCATTGGGTCAGAAACAATGTTATATAAATTATTCCCTCAGGAGTGACTAGTGGCATTGTGGAAAATGCAAAGTTATAAAACCTCACAACATCATCATTAATTAAAGATTGGAGGAGATCGAGTAAGTCTCTCTTAATAAACCAAGAAACGAAGGTACTGAGTGTTTGTAAGTTATCAACCTGAATCCATACTTGCTCATAATAAACCAGAGCTTCTGAAAAGAGGCCAATATCAACATCCACCTCACGCTCTACTAATTCGGGAGAGGCATACCACCATGTGTGCAGGGGAACAATAGTTTTTGTATGATCTGACATAAAACATTATGGCACATTTATTTTCTATAGTTTGGCAAAATAGATATACAAATTACGTCTCAGGTAAGTATTATTTTATTATTTACTCCATCTGAAATGTAATGAATCCACATCCCAAAAAACGGGTCTTCAAATCGCCATCTTACCTGATTCGGTTTTTCTTCCGTAAATAAAATTCCCTTGTCACGCAACGCTTCCAGATTTTTTTGAATGGTTGTAACGGCTAAGCCTGTCCGCTTTGATACGCGCTTTGTCATTAACCCCGTACCTTCTTCCGCGCGGATTTGCAGCAAAGTTTTTTGCTGGTTCGCGGTCAGCTGATTCCACGTATTTGTGTAGAGCGGATTGTTTTGCTCAATCAATTTTTGACAAGCGTTCGTGATAATTTCTGGCGTCAGTTTTTTGAGATTTTGTCCCGTCATCATTGACCAGATCGTAGACGCTAACCGCTGAATATCGTATGGAACATCTTCTGCGGCATCCAGCAAAATGGTCAGTGTTTCTTCCGTAGCCGTAATTTTCCCTTTGGCAAATTGTTCCTGCAACCACGGCAAAAATTCTGCTCGCGGGACGATCCCCAAAAAGCGGCGCGAACCTAAACGATAAAATGGACGCGCATGATCGTTCACCATTTCTGCCATCATTCGAGTTTTAGAACCAGCGAAAACGTAGGCAACTTTGCGATGTTCCTGCACGGCGGCGCGAAGCTGTCGCTCTGCGGTATCACCACCCAGTTCAATGACGTGCTGAAATTCATCAAGGATTATTCCAACGGGTTGTTTATTTTTTTTAGCTAACGCTTCGATGCCATGCAGCGCATCCACAAGCAATGGAATTTGCGCTGCATCTTTTTCTTCGCTGACGCCAATCGAAGCCGAGACGGTTTGCTCTAACAAATTCACGCTGAATTCCGGTTTCAGCTGCGTGAATAATTCCTTAATAGATTTTGCGGCTTTGGTGGTCGGGCTAATGAGTGCAGCCGTCGCGTCCCGAAAAATTCTCTCAGTTAAATCGCGCAAGGTTGGAAAGGCTTCGCAGTTATAGCGGAAGACAATTGCCCCCTGTTCACGAGCCACCTGACTTGCTGCGTGCAAAATCGAAGTTTTGCCGTAACGACGTGGGCCGATGAGAAATAATTTTTCACCTGTGCGGATTGTTTCGACGACTTGCTGAAGCTCTTCCTGACGATCAACTAATTCATCTTGTGATAATTCACCGCCAAAACGAAAAGGATTTTCCATACGCTTTTTTCTCCATAAAAACTATACGCTAAAAAGTATAGGAAAAAAAGGCGTATAAAAGGTACGATAGGCGTCCCCGCCTGTCGACCGTGGCGAGCAAATTATCTGCGATGAAAATTATAGCACTCAACACTAACGACAGGCGGGGACGCCTATCGTACCTTTAGAACGACTGACCGAAGCGTATGTGAATGATTCCTTGTCGTTGTCGCAGCACGCCTCCGGTGGCGGTCACGAACGAAGGCGGGTTCAGCAAATATCCGTAATCAACGCCAATTGGCCCAACTGGTGTATTAAAGCGCAGGCCGACTCCTACTGTATTTGTCATGCCGCTAAATTTAAAATCGCCAACTTTTCGAAAGACGTTTCCGACATCGTAAAAAGGCACCAGCGTGAAGCTTTTTGATAATGGATAGCGCAGTTCAAAATTGAATACTGCCAAAGCATCGCCGCCAATTGGAACCAACGTAGGTAATTCGTTAGCATTGCGTGGTTCTAGAATTCCTTGCGGCCCGGCTTGCTCAAATTGAAAACCGCGCAGTGTCGTGGCTCCGCCTGAAAAGAAGCGTTCGCTGATGGGCAGACGTTGTTCCGGCTCCGTAATTTTTCCGTCTCCGTCGCGATCAGAAATTTTAAATGAGGCCGCTAAGCCAACTCGCGAAGAAAAAGCAAAAACAGAATTCTTCACAAGTGGCAATGAAGACGGTAGTTTCCGGTAAAATTGATAATTGCTATAAAATTTATTGAATGATTCGTTGCCCCCAAAAACTTTCGCAGCCAGCGAATGATCCGCGCTGAATAATTGTCCTTTCGTCGGATTAATTGCACTGTCGCGGGTGTCACGCGAAAAACCGGCGGAGAAAAATCCTAAGCGAATCGCCTTTTCATTGCGCGTCACTTCGAGGCTTGGAATATTTTGCAGGTTGAATAATTTGGCGGTTTCAAAATTATAGCGGAAGCGAATTGACGTCTGATCATTCAACTTTCTTTCGGCTTGTAAGTAAGAAGCAAAGCGATTAATTCCAAAGGTCGTACCGCTTGTCTGATTATTTTTATTATCAACTGTCTTACGAATAAAACCTCTGAGATCGGCATTACGATTATAAAATGCCGAAGCTGTGGTTGACCATTTGCTGCCCAAAAAACGTAAATCCGTGTATTGCAATTGCGCCAATTGTTCCCGCCGACTGATGCGTAATTTCAGGCTGGCGGCGTTCACTCGACCGAACAAATTTGTATGGGTTAATTGCGCCAAAGCCCGCGGCCCTTCGTCGGTTGAATAACCTAATCCGTAAACGAGTAGCAATGGTTTGGCTTCAGTGAAATTGACTTCGACGCGCCGATCCGAATTTGCAGCTCCGGTGGTAGCAACCTGACGAATGTCGACTTCGCTGAAAGCTCCCGTGGCGTATAAATCACGCTGTGTACGGCGCAGCGATTGGGAGGTTAAGACATCGCCGGTTTTGAAATCTAAAAAACGGCGGACAGCTTCCGTCCGCGAAATATTCAATCCATTCAGCGCAATTTCTCCGACGACTACGCGCGGCCCTTCTGAAATTTCGTACATCAATTGCACTTGATCATTCGGTAAATCTGTCAGCGCGATAGTGGTTTTCGATTCCAGATAACCCCGCTGCGTATAGAGTTGGCGAATCTGTGTCGCACCGGCGCGAATGTCCGTTGGCGAAAATGTGGTGCCTTGTTTTTGCGGGATCGCCCTCGATAATTCAGTTGACGTGAGCACCGTATTTCCCTTGAATTCAATTTGCGTCACGGAGGAACGGGGGCCTTCTGTCACATTAAAAATGATGACCAGATCATTCGTTTCGGGATTAATCGCACGTCGCGCTTCGACGCGTGCGGAACGAAATCCCAAATCAATCAGGCGTCGCCGAATAATTTCAGAATCATTTCGCAGACGGTCATTGCTGGTGATGCCACGCGCTAATCCACCAATGATCGGTAAGGTTTTCAAATACGGAACATTCCCGAATAAACTGCTGGATTGTGATTGTAATTCTCCACTCACATCTCCAATGCCAATTTCTTCAGTTCCCGTCAGGCGAATGGTAGACAATTCATAACGATCTCCCGGCACTACATCGTAGGCGATACCGAGGTCAGGCCCCACGCAATTTTCCGGCTGACAACGCGAAGTAACTTCCGCAAAAAAATACCCCTGCTCCTGCAAATAATTCGTGAGATTTCGCTCGCCCAAACGGGTCAGCGCACGGCTGTAACCTTCACGAATTACCGGCAGCAATTCTGGTAATTGTTTTTCACTAATTTTAATTTCTTCCGGTTTGTTAAGGGTAACCGCAGCACTCGGTAACTTGCGCGGCGTAATATTTGGCTTGATGATCGCCGGACGATCAGCCGCTGCTTTGAGAATGGCTTTGTCAGCGCCTAACGCGAATCGTTTGCGGCCTCGAATTTCTATCGTGAAATCGTTCCCGTTGACGCCTTGACTGGTGGAGCTGCCACCTTGCGTAAATGAAGCCAGCGCCGAAAACTTGCTAGTTAAATTGTATTCCAATAATGCCGTTTGATCCTGCTCTGCGGCTAAATTTGTCGAGTAGGTAAATGACAAACCCTGCGCGATTTGTCGCCCGATAGTTAACCGCGCCGCCGGATTTGCGTTTGGTCGTAAGACCGGATCAATCTGAAATAAATTCAGCCCTAACAATTTTTCAGTTTCACCCTGAAGCGGCTTGGAAATAAATTCCTGGGCGAGCAAAGAAGCTGCCGAACCGACGCCGGAACGCACCAAATCATTACTGGTTAACGCGCCTGTTTCCGTCCGTCCGGTGGTGACGAGCGATAGAATTTCCGCCCGCGCTAATTGCGGTTCTGAAGTTAGTGTGACATCCAAATTATCAATCGGGCCGGTGAATCCAAGTGACACCTGAAAACCACTGACAGTGCCTTCAGCTAATAAATTTATAGTCGGGGAAGCTCCGGCTCCGCCGCCTAAATCCAGCGTTCCCGCGGTGATATCATACCGTTGTTTGCGAAAGGTGATCGTGCCGCCTTCAAAGGAAATTCGTCCGGTCGGGTCTGGTTCATCAAGCGTTCCACCGATCGTTAAGACAGCGGATGCTACGGTGTTCACCTGTTCATTACGAATCAAAATAGCGTCGCGCGCATCTACTTTAATATTCAAATTCATGGGTGGGAAAAATGAATTTGCCCCACCTGCATTGGTGCTGGTCAGATCACCACCGAAGCCACCAAAATTAATTGAGCCTGAACTTCCTAAGGCGCTGTCGATACCAAAATTTCTGGTGTATTCGACTAACGGTAAATTGACATTTCCACTGAGAGTTTGCGAGTCGGGAGTGCCATTTAATACAAGCGTAGCATTCGCATTGGCCCGCGCTCCGGCGTAGAGAATGTTCACATCACGCGCACTGGCATCAAATTGCCAGGCGCTGGGACGCAATCCATTAAGAGTCGCGTTGCCTTTAATTTCTAAAGTTCCATCGTTCGCATTGGCGGTGAAATTTTCGAGCGTGACGCGATTGCTGGCAAACACGACGCGTCCATTGCCTCCTTCAAAATTAACGGGAGAATCGAGCGCGGTGAATGAAAGATTTTGCAACGTCGCCTGTCCGGTTAAGTTGGGCTGATTTGTCGTACCGCCAATCCTCGCATCAATCACAATTAAGCCATCGGCAAAGTAATCCGGATTGAGGCGAAAATCGCTGAGGTTCACTCGTCCATCTAACACAAAACTCATCGCTGCTTCACCCTTTAATCCGATGGTTCCACCCAATGTCAAATTCGTTCCAGTGCCCGTAATTTGGGTGGGTTGTAATCTGAGCTGTGAATCTTCCAGCACTACGATGAGCGGCGTCGCGATATTGATTGGATTGCCTGAAACGTTTAATTCGACTTTATTCAGCGTCAGATCACCGCGTAATCTATCCAGAGAAAATTCGTCTTTGGCATCAAATAACGGGCCGCTGACACGCAGCATACCAGTCACATTTCCCGCTATCGAATCCGCTACATCCGGCGCAAAAATTTTCAGGAATGGGATCAGTTCGAAATTATTTAAATCTGAAGTAATTTGAATCGGACGTCCCGGTTGTCGCAACTCAATGCTCGCCGTGAAGGGTTGCGTATTGCCGGTAATATTTGTCGTTAGTTGCGCCTCAATCCTGCCGTTCGTGGCAGTGCGGGCAGTTAATTCCAAAGCTCCCGTCTCGCGCCCGTTCACTGTCATTTGATTGCTTTTGGCAGTCAGTTCAACTTGTAATTGATCCAAATCATCCGACTTTCCGCTCGCCTTGAAAGTCGCGTTGGCTGTACCTGTGACAGTTGTATCTTTCACCTCAAACGCTTCAATTAAATTGGCGAGGCTAATTTGATCGGCTTGTCCCGCGACCTGAAAATTTTTGGTCTTGAAATTATAATCGCCACTGGCGCTGATTTTCCCCTGTGCCAAACGTAACTCGACACGTTCCATACGCGCCGTTTGAGAATCGAAAATAATTCTGGCTGTCGCCTGTTCCGCGACTTGTCCGGCTACGGTTCCGTTTTGCAGATTGGCTGTGACTGCGCCTTCTGGAGAGGCAGGTAATCCGGTTAATTGCGCTTCGCCGGTCAATTCACCGGTCAATAATTTTGGATCAAATTTGACTCCTGAGACTTTGAAAAGTTCTTCAAGATTGATTCGTGTAAATGTACCGTTGAGAGTTCCGCTGGTGGCAGTAGAGGCGCGTGGAGCGACATAGCTTAGATTTACCGTCCCTCCATTTTTAGCTGTGAGCACGGCATCTTCGAACCGTATTTCTGTTGGCGAAAATAATAATTGTCCACTTAAACTGCCAATTTGTTCATTCTGTAATCCAAAGTTTGCGGCTTGCAAATTTCCTGCGATAGCGGGATTCGCCAACTCTCCCGTGAGTGTTCCCGTAAAATTAAAATCACCGTACAGCGTCGGTTTATATTCGTTGATGATCGCTTGCAATGGTTCTACCGCGCCAGCAATAGTTAATAATTGTTCCGCATTCGTGGAAGCCAAAGTCAGATTTAAATTCGATTGTCCGTTTTGCGCGAGTGCCCCCTGCGCAGTGATTGTGGTTGCATCAGTGTTTAATTGCAATTGGCTGAAATTGAAATTTCCGTGCTGGACTTGCGCTACGACATCGCCGTTGACGGGAATATCTCCGGCGGGGATTTTCGTCGTTTGACCGGTGAAATGCGCGCTCACATTGCCGCTAAAAATTTTTGCATTCAACCCCGGCCAGTTAATGTCAGTAGTGCCGTCAATCGTTCCGGCTAAGGGCACATTTTTGACGGCGAAAGTATTGACAACTTCTTTGGTTTGCAAGCTTGCAAAATTTGCTTTGAGATTAGAAGCGCCACCCTTGTAATTCACCGCGACCGTTCCATTCACAGCACCGCCGAAAATTGTAGTTTTAAAATTCCCCAGCGAAAAAATTGCCGGTGTCAGCACCAGTTTTCCGGTCGTAGCGCCCACCTTAATATTTTGCGCTGAGGCATTACTCATACGAGCATCGCTTTCCAACTGAACTGCGCCATTTGAAATTTTAGCCGTCAAATTTTGCAAGTTCAGCCCATTCACTTCGGCGGGTGTCGTGGGCAGCTTTAGCTGACTAAGATTCGCTTGTCTGGCATCAATGCGAGTACTGTTATTACTGGTGTTGATCGTAATCTGCGCGTTTGGAACGGAAAGTGATGTTGCCTGAAATTCACGTCCGGTAATATTTCTGGTCGTGAGATTTTGTGCCGTCAGCAAGAAAGAATTTTCTTTCGGCGTCAGTTGAAATTTTTGAATTTGCGCGGCTCGAAAGTGTAATCCCGCAGCGGTGAAATCTGGTGATTGCGCTTGCCCCGCGACCTGATAATTCGCGCCTTCTCCAGTGATTTGTCCGGTGAAATCAGCCGTCCCATTTATTTTTGTCGCAGGCGCGACCACGCGAGTCAATTCATCTAATTCGACATTCATTTTAGTGTCGAATTGATAGCGTAAAGCCTGCCAGTCTTCAATTTTTCCGTTCGCCGTAATGGTGCCTAACGGCGAATGCAACACGGCTTGTTCAATCGTCGCGCCCGCGTCCATCAGGTTGCCTGAAAAATCCACTTGATCCACTGAAACCTCGCGGCCTTCATAATTCAAAGTGTTTTTAAGCGCGGTAAATTTTGCCGCAATCGAAGCCACTCCGGATTCGCGCACTGATTGAAACGTAGCCTGTAATTCCGGGGCTTCGATGCGTAATTTGTGTTGCTGGTCATTAAGATGAAACTTCCCTTTTTTTATTTCACCAACCAAATTGTTGACGTCAAAAGTAATTCGGCTGGGAGCGCGTGGCGGAGCCTGATGCAATCCATCAAGATTGCTTTTACCGTTTTCATTAATCGAGACGATCATGTCCAGATTCTCTAATTCAAGCCGCTGAAACACGACATTACGCTTGAGATTTAATGCGTAAAGATCGGTGATCTGTATTATCACGACGGCCCGATCAACTGTCCCGATTAACTCCCCGGTCGCCAGATTATAAAACTTCACCTGACGCAAGGTAGCGGCACTCAGACTGTCGCCAAGCTCAAAACCGCCGACTTCAGCCCGAACGCCGTACTCCAGCAACGCTCCTTCTATTTGCTTCGCAATATATTTATTTAGCTTGTCGCTGCGGTAAAAATAAATCCCATAAATACCGCCAGCCAGAAGTAACAGGACAATACTGAAGGCAACCCAAAAGTACCACCGTCTAAAAACAGATAAACGCCGATGAGGCGGAGTATTCGGAAATGACCCTTGCATGCTCATTAATAGTGCAATTTATATGCAAGAAATTTTGTTGGGATTTTTGGGTAGAAACGTACGCTCAGAATACATTAAATACACTTTTCCGCGTACGCTCACTGTACAAAGCTTTACTGGGAACGCCCGCATCCTGCGGGCGAGGGTACGATAGGCGTCCCCGCCTGTCGACATTAATGAAGGTCACACTTTTCAGCGCAGGTAATTTGCTCGCCAAGGCTCGCCCGCAGGATGCGGGGCGCTCCCAGTAGTTCCCGGTTACCGATATAACGCCTGATACGCCCACAGATTGTTCATCACCTTATACACATAATCTTTCGTCTCGCGCTTTCCGACTTCGATGACGTGGCGGTCGACGTCGGTAGATTTGCTGCGAGCGACCCAGCGGCGCACGGATTGTTCACTGCCGTTGTAGGCGGCGGCGACGTTGGCGGGATGTTTCAGTTCATCGAAAAGATTTTTCATGTACTGCGAACCAATCAAAATCGCCTGATTCGGATTGTATAAATCGTCCTGCTCAAAATCGTTAAGATTCAATTGTTTCGCAATCTCCGACGAGGTCGAAGAGATGAATTGCAGCAAGCCACGGGCGGCGGCAGGACTTTTCACTTTCGCATCAAAACGACTTTCCTGTCGTGCGATTGAATGCACGAAAAATGGATTTACGTTGCGCGGTACGGCGTGTTTGTTTAGCACATCGTGATATGGATTCGGGTACATTAATTCTGCCGTCGCGCGTGGCATCAGCTCCGGTCGGTAATCATCGGGCACACCGTTGAATTGCGGTTCGATAAAATTTAAAGCGCGTGCGGCATTGTCTCCGCGTTCAAAATAAACAGCGAGTGAATAGGGATCACTGACCAATCCTGACGCGGCTAGAGCAGGCGCGCCTTCGTCGTACAACCCTAAAAATAAGAATTCATTGGCGAGCGTTCTGAGATCGTTTCCGGTGGCGGCTGGCTCTTGATCGCCAAGCGGATTCAGGCGTCCAGCCGGAGTTAGCGTATACACCGGAATGCGTCCATAGCCCGGTAATTTCGCATAAGCCGTCCGCAAAATATTCAGCATTTCATTGCGCGTCGCGTCATCCGAAACCAATCGCAAAGCCTGATTCGCAGATGTCTTGGCAGTGAGCGCAATACCGGTTTTATTGGCTTCACGGGCAGCGGTGATGAATCCCGCAAGTTTGGTTGCGACGATTCGGTTAGCGCGTTGATTCCCTGCCAGAGCCTGTAAACGGGCTGTCGCCCTTTGCCCGTAATATCCGGTCGCTCCGTTGCGGCCTTCCGGAAATGTCAGGTATTCGTTGACGGCTTCGTCGAAGCGTCCGAGCTGTTCCAGGCAATACGCACGGAGGAAATTTACTTCGGTAACATTGGTTCCGGCGACTAATCCACGCGCGCCTAAATTGCGCATCCGCAGCGCTGTCAAATCCGCTAATGCCGAAGCAAAATCATTTTGTGAAAGATGAATTCGCGCCTGCTGAAATAATCCTGTGACCTGAATAAATGGATCGCGAGTTTCGGTTTGCGTGCGCCGCGCCCAGTCCAGCGCTTCCGTTAATTTTCCCACTGCGCGTAATGAATCAATCGCATTCAAATAGGCGTAGCCGAAAAATTTACTGCGCGGGAAGAGCTGAATAAATTCGCTGTATCGCGCGACGGCTTTGTCGGCTTCATTCAAGTATTGATAGCAATGCCCGACGTAATAAAATCCCTGTTCGCCCTCCTCTGAACGCGGCGCAATGTCGTACGCCATTTGAAAATATTTCGCGGCATCACGAAAGTTATCTTCCCACTGATAACCGCGTCCGGTTTCATACGCAGCCTCGGCGCGACTGGTGCTGGTCGGATTGTTATTGATGATAGAAAGCCAATGGGGGCGGGCTTCAGCGAAGGCTCGATTAAATTGCAAGACGCGTGCGCGGCGCAAATGTTCGAGTTCAGAAATCGTAATTTTCGCTTCAAGATCAATTTTATCCAGCCCGATAATTGCGCGTAAACTGGCGTCGTCCTTGCCTCCGTTAATCAGCGATTCAAAGGTCGAACGCGCTACCGAATTTTGCTTCATCGCAAATTGCGCTTCACCGATTCGCGCCGTACTTTCACGTGCGAACGAACCGGACAATCCGCTGATTGGTTGCAAAGTCGCAATGGCAGCGGCGTAATTTCCATTTTGAAAATGGCTGGTTCCTAATCGTTTTCGTGCGGCCTCGGCATTCAACTGCGCAGGAAATTTCCCTACGAGCTGTGCCAAATAATTTTGCTCACCCTTAAAGTCCCGCGCGTCTCTGGAAATTTCAGCCAAATGTCCCAACGCATAGCCTGCAAAAATCGAATTGCGCGAAATTATTTTTTGATAGGCAGGTGTTGCATCTTTGCCATTGCCCTGGCGATCCAAAATACGCGCTAATAAATAATCATAATTATTTTTGACGAAGGATTGCGAATGCCTGATCTGGAGTTCACGCAGAATTTTTTCAGCCGAAGCCAGATCATTGCGATCCATCGCAGCACGAAGCTCCGCGTGCCGCTGCGCCGTAATCGGCGTTTGCGCCTCGCAGGAGGAAACATAACTGAAGGTGAAAATGAAAATGATGAGTAAAATAAAAGTTCGAATTGTCATTTGGTAATTGGTAATAAACGCTCGATTGAGGGCAGGTTTATTAAATCACAGGATGAGCGAAACAAAAAATGAAACGCGAAGCGGCTGGGAACGCCAGCATCCTGCTGGCCGCGTTTGCCAGCGAAGCGAAGCAAACGCGCCGTGCGAAGGGATTTCCTGAAGATAAAGTCATGGTACGCGAGCGGCGTTGCACGCGCTCGCGCGGCCAGCAGGACGCTGGCGTTCCCAGTGCTCATCGCACGCGCCGCGTCTTCCCGTTCATAAAATCCATCATCACGTATTCGCCTAATTTATTGCACGTCGTGAAGTACGCCTTGCCTTGTCCGATCTCGGTTAATTTCTTCACGAATTCGACAAGATAATAATCGTCCGTCAACATAAACGTATTGATCATGATACCGGATTTACGGCACGCGGCGGCTTCGGCGAGAGTTGCGTCAATGATGACCGGATCAAGCCCCATGGAATTTTTGTACAGCCTGCGTCCTGTGCTTTCGCCTTTTTTGCGGCTCAAACTAAACGCGTCACCTTCGACAAATAACGCGGAAGGTTTGCCGTCTGTAATCATAATAATCTGCCGCATATCCTTGCGCTGCGCCATTAACATTCGACGCGCCAGCTTTAATCCTTCGCACGTATTCGTGTGGTACGGGCCAACTTTCACGCTGCCTAATTTCGACAACGGAACTTCTTCAGCGGAGTCGTGAAACAACATCAGCTTCAAACTGTCACCGGGATATTGCGTGCGGATTAGATGTGATAATGCCAGGGCTACGCGCTTGGCCGGAGTGAAACGATCTTCGCCATAAAGAATCATTGAGTGCGAACAATCCAGCATCACGACGGTTGCGCACGAAGATTGATACTCCGATTGCTGCACCATCAAATCGGAATATTCAAGGTTAAGCGGCAGTCCCAAACCTTCGCGCCCAATCGCATTCATCAGCGTTGCGCCGACATCAAGGTTGATCGTATCGCCGAATTCATAAGGCTTTGATGATTCGTGGGCTTCGATTCCAGTGGAGAGAAATTTTGTATCGTGACGACCAAACGAAGCTTTGCCTAAACTTCCCATCAAATGCTTGAGCGTTTTGAATCCTAAAAAATCCAAGCCTTTATCCGTGACTTCAAATTTGATGCGGACGTTTTTGTAATCTTCAACTTCGCCTTGTTCCTGTAAATTTTTAAAATTCGCGCGATCAGTTTCACCGTCACCTTCATCGCCCATTTCGATGCCTTCTTCGGCTTCAACTTTTAAGTAGCCTTCGTCAATCAGACGTTGAATCAACTTATCAATTAACTTTTCCACCTGATCGTTGAGCGGATTTCCTTCGTAATCGAAGAGCTGATTAAATTGCTCCTGATCGAGCAAACCGGAATTTTTCAGCGCATCCCGAATCGCATCACGGAGCGCCTGCATCGGGTCCTTGGAAGATTTTTTCTCTTCATCAAAATCATCCCAACCACGCTGCCAGCGGCGCATATTTTGTTCCATTTGTTCATTGAACCCACTCTCCAACAAGAAGTCAGAAAGCGCATCCATCAAATCCTGCAAGCTCAGGTCGTCCCAATCTTCGGGCGACCATTTGGAATATTTTGTAAAACGCATAAAATTAATTCCTCAAAGCCAAATCTATGATTAAGGGTAAATGATCCGAACCGATATTGCTACCGGTTCGACAATTCAAGACTTCAAATTCAGAGCTGACCAAACAATGATCAATCGGAATCATCAATGGAGAAAACCACGTTGGCCAAGTCGGTAAAATTCCGAACCCATTACGCACAGAAGTCATTCCACTTTCGTTTTCAAGCTTGGAAAAATAAGGCGACCAAATAGAAACATTTAGATCACCCATTATTATTTTCGGCATAGCGATACTCTTTGACACTGCTGTCAGCGTCTCGAATTGCAGGTTCCTGCCTGACAGCCCTTTCCCGCTTTTCGGAGTTGACGGATGCAGGCTGAACAACGTGATGGATTTATTTTTGTATTCCAGAGTGCTGAGAATCGGAGGAAATTGATTACGTCGCTTGTCTTCTACTTCCGGCACGATTGGCAACTTACTAAAAAGCAAAATCCAATCTTTTTCTGTTTGAATCGCAAACGTTCGGTAAGCATAATCGCTGTTTAGTACTTGCAAAGCCTCTCGCCATCCTGCTGAAGCTTCCTGCGTAATTAGCACGTCAGGATTTTCCATTCGTACAAGCCTTAGAAATCCATCATAGTTTTTATTGCCATGATAGACATTCGAAAGCATCAACCTGAAATCATATTTTTCACTTTTCTTGTGATTTGAAAAACTGAGGTGAGGAAAAATAATAACAGCATTGAGCGCAAAAAATAACGCACTGAAAATTACCCATCGCCAAGATCGTAACCAAGAAAAGCCTGGTAAAAAAAGAAAAGCGATTACGAAATATTGAATTCGGAAATGTGAAGCTAATTCACCGTATCGTTGCCACGCGCCAAATAATCCTAGCAGACTAAAAAGCGCATTTCCCAGGAAGCCAACGATTAATAATTTTTTCCAGTTGGATTTTTTGGTGAGCCACATAAATATTTTTGCTGGCTGAACTCTGGAAGAATTTCTTAGTACTGCATTATTTCTTCTTCGGAGCGCCGCCAATCAACGCCCGCAATCCGCCATCTACATTAACAGATTCGCCGTTGATAAACGAAGCTTGGTCGCTGAGCAGGAAGGCGATGACTTCGGCGATTTCGTGGGGCTGAGCGATTCTTCCAATCGGATGCAGGGCTTCGCAGGCATCAATCACAGATTGCGGATCGGGATCAAGCGAGACTGACCAACGCCACATCGGCGTGTCTACGCTGCCGGGGCAAACGCAGTTGGTACGAATTCCTTCGGCGGCATGATCTACAGCTAAGGCTCGCGAAAGCCCGAGCAGCGCGTGTTTGCTGGTGACGTACGCGATGGCTCCTTGTTGTGAGGCGTGGGATTGCGCGGAGCCAACGTTAACAATTGCGCCTTCGCCGTTCTGACGAAAATGAGGAATGCACAGACGCGACATCACAAACGCGGCAGTTAATTTACATTCATGACTTCGTGCCAAAGCTCAAGCGAAGTCTCACCCGCTTTGCCGTAGCGTTGAATGCCCGCGCTATTCACAAGCCAATTGACACCTCCAAATGTTTGGACAATTTTTTTGACAGCGGCTTCGGCTTCGTCAGGATTGGCTAAATTGGCAGGGATAAAAAGTATTCGATCCTGGTTGAAAAAATCGTCTTCGGCTTGGCGATCAATCACAGCAACTTGAGCGCCGCGCTCGTGTAATAATTTTGCAGTGGCAAGGCCGATGCCGCTGGCTCCGCCGGTGATGATGGCTTTCATTGATTCGTAATTTGGCATAACGATTCTGTGGCAGTAGCCCGACCGTGAGGGAGGGCAACTTTAATTATGAAGAATATCTTGCGAGATGTTGCCCTTCCTCACGGTCGGGCTACTGCC
>JAYTCQ010000260.1:0-8849 GCA_043736395.1 Blastocatellia bacterium
TAATGCAGAAGCCTGCACGCAGTAAGGGCGCGGTCTCAGCAAGATTCACAGTCGCCGAAAACTGCGCCCTTACTGCGTGCAGGCTTCTGCATTCTAAAATTTATGAAGAAAATTATTTTTGTATTTCTCTTTCTCTTCGTGACGCCGTCCATCTTTGCGCAACGTCAAATCGCCATTACCTTCGATGATCTCGTCTTCGTGCCGAACGATGACATCAAGCAAATTCAAACCTTGACGAAAAAATTATTGGATACGCTGAAGAAAAATAAAGTCCCCGCGATTGGCTTCGTCAATGAAGGAAAATTGAATAAGCCCAACGAAATCGAAGCCAGAACCGCGATCCTCAAAATGTGGATTGACGCCGGATTCGAACTTGGCAATCACACCTATTCTCACATAGACATGTTCAAGGCGACGCCTGAAGAATTCCAAAAAGATTTGCTGAGTGGTGAAGTCGTCACCAAAAAATTATTGACCGCCAAAGGAAAGCAGGAACGCTATTTTCGGCATCCGTTTCTCAACACCGGAGCGACGCCTGAAAAGAAATCCGCCTTCGATAAAATCATCGCGGACAATCACTACACCGTAGCCCCCGTCAGCGTAGACAATGGCGACTACATCTTCGCCGCCGTCTATTCCGACGCGCTGAAAAAGAATGATCGCGCACTGATGAAGCGAATCTCTGACGCCTATATTCCATACATGAATTCGGTGCTGGAATTTTACGAAAAACAATCGAAGAGCTTGCTCGGCTACGAACTGAAACAAATCCTGCTGGTACACGCGAACACGATCAACGCCGATCATTTTGGAGCGATGATTCAGATGATGAAAAAGCGCGGCTATCAATTTATTTCGTTAGAAGAAGCACTGCGCGACAAAGCGTACCAGTTGCAGGATTCCTACACCGGACGCAGCGGAACTTCGTGGATTCAACGCTGGGCATGGACGCAAAAACATCAGCCGACGATTAAGCAGTTTAAGGAAGAGCCGAACGTACCGGAATTTATTCAGAAGGCGTATGATAGTCGAGGGAAATAAATTCAGTCACAATCCGTGAGGTAAGCCAATGCGAATCAAAGAATTATTAACAGGTTTGAGCGTCGCTGCAATTTTTCTTACTGGATGCGAGAACCCGCCGAAAGCACCGGCACTCGATTTATCATCTCCGCCTGAATTCACATCGGCGGTCTCGAGAAATTCCATCAAAAATACAATTGGCATGGTTACTCCATCTTATTATGGCAACGATTTTCATCACGCCCAAAAGCTGGAAATAGAATGGCCGAGGATTTTTCGTTTTTATAATCTTGATGGCAGCCTTTGGCTTGAACTTCCTCAAATTAGTGAATCGTTCAAATTTGTTGACTTTCGACCATATCTCTGGGACTACGAAGATGGAATTCTTCAATTAAAATGTGTACGTCAGGATGAAACGTATTTTGAAGTCATCGTGAATGAAGATTTCAGAATACGGAAATTAATAAAAAAAACAGATCCGGTTTTTAGTTTTGCAACTTGGGAAAACTATTTACTCGATCAGGCAGGGCTTGATTTTGATATGTCTTTGAATCCTCCTCGCGAGCGTCCGCTGGAGGATTCGACACCGATCGAATTTCCTGAAAACACTATTTTTAACCCTCTCAAAATTCAAGGCGATTGGTTGTATGGTAGTTTTCGGAAAGTCATGGGAACTGATGTCAAAGGACACGGATGGATAAAGTGGAAAATTGATGACGAAATTGTTGTTGAGGGTGGTATAGACGAATGTTGAGCCAAGCCACAAATCATACTGCGAGTCTGACAAGCTTTTTCTATTAGCCCAGTCGTTCACGGCGGGGAAAAATGAAGGCGAGAAAATCTTAGCCCGGTTCAGCGGGCTTCCAGAATGCTTTAGCTCAAGCTCTTAGCAAGCCCGGTAAACCGGGCTGATCTGTCTTTTTGCATACTTTTCCCAGCCGTAAACGACTGGGCTATTAGAAAATAACGTGTAAAATGTAAACAAAAAATAACGCAATGAAATCTTCATTACGTTCTTAAATTTTCAATTTAACCTACAACCTAAAATTAAATTTAATTCCAAACTGTAACTGCCCACAAATGCGTGTCACATTTGTTGTGACGATGTTAGGACACTTCAAAATTACTCCACCATCACCATCGAAGTCATCACGGACTGTGCGATTTTGCCAGCAGAATCCATCCGTCCAGCCGGGCATTCAAAAGTAGAATGTCGTAAAGAATTTGTTTTTGAATTCGTAGCGAAGAGGTGAAAGATCAGCTGATTGCCTTCTTGTAAAACCAGCATCGTTTGGGTGCGATCACCGGATTGATTTTGGTTTTTTCCGGCTACTTGTTTTCCTTTGCTAATTTTTTCGATCATTGCATTCACTTGATCGGCGGCGCCAGAAACTTTTTTCTGAACAGTGGTGATGACTTCGATTGCGGCGGCGTCATCTTCGCTGATAGTGATCGTTACGCCGTCGCTCCTGGCTTCTTCCTGGTACTTCCAATCTTCGGGAACAGCGCAAAACATTTTGAGTGCCGCGACAGCTTTCCAGGTGAATCCGGCAGGCGGATCGGGTAAGCGGATGTCACCAAATGTATTCGTCTTCCCATTCGACCTAGAAGCATTTCTGAGCAGGGTGGGACGGCCTTCCGCTGGATTTGTGGTGTCGGCAATTTCTTCTTTTTCCTCCGCAGGTTTGCTCGCTTTAGCCGGGAAGAACACGGATTGCAGGCTTTTTAGTAAATCTTCGCCGCTTAAATCTAATTGTCCTTTTTTACGTTCGTCGAGCGAAACAACTTTACCTTCCGGATCAAGCAGTAATGCGGTCGGGTATAAATGAATTCGCAGTGCGCGCATCAGTGGTATAATGCTTTCGCGTGTAGCCTGTGTCCATTCCAAATTGTTTTTGGTCAGAAAAGATTTTGTTTGCGCAATGTAATCTGCTTCGTCGGCATTCATTCCCAGAATTTCAAAGCCGCGTGCGTTGTACCGTTTGTACGCTTCTTTTTGATAAGGCATTTCGCGGCGGCACGGCCCGCACCAGATCGCCCAAAAATCCATCAAGACATATTTGCCGCGAAACTCTGATAATCTGCGCTTTTGCCCTTTAAAATCCTTATATTCAAAATCAGGAAAGGTGTCACCGACTTTTAATTCCAATCTTTTGTAATCGGTCATCGGATGAGATTTGAGAACGATCAAATTTTTCTCAACGTCAGTTTTTTGATGAGAAAGGTAAAGGTTGCCGACCCGAAAAACCATCACGTCGCCGTCAGCGATCCCCGCTTCACCGGAAAATCGGCCCCAATCAATTTCTCCATCACCATTCACATCAATCGCGACTTTGCTCTGACTGGCGCTGATCTTTCGTTCGCGTGGATTGTAGCTGTATTCGACTAAAGTTTTTTTGCCTTGAATGTCTACAAGGCCTTTGGCGTAGACCTCACTGGATTGCACACATAGACGATCATCGTCAGTCATGTCATCCCATTTTACTTCGCGATAAAATCCCACAAATAAGGGGAAAGTTTTGAAGACTCCCTTCGTCAATGGGAGGTTGATGATGGCGTTCCAAATGTAGGGATTATCTTCTTCTTCGCGCTTGAATGGGAATTTTTCGGTCTCCTCAAAATTCTTGTTCATGTTCGCGTCAACCCATAAATAGGGTGTTTCGCCTTGCTCTTCCACCAGCAGAGCCGGAACTTCCAGCTTTTCATTGTTGGGATTGTAGAGATACGAAAACGTCACATAACTCTTGGCTTGAAGGGAATCAACCAACTTGGAATTCAAACGACCTTTGGCAGGTTGAAAAATTACCTTATCTAAATTTTCCCGTTCTGCTTCCAGTTCGGTCGCAAATTGTCCGGTGAATTCGTCAGCTGCAAATGTTGCAACTGAAGTGAAGAGTAAAACAAAAAATAATCCAATGAGATGAGGGTTTTGACGCGTCATGATTTTCCTTTCGAGGCTGTACTGAGGTTTAGAAAACGAAAGTAAAACTGAAAGGAAATAATAGAAAGCTTCTACGAATGTGTCAAAACAATTCGTTCATCACTTGCCATTCAGTGAAAAACGAAGAGCGCAATGGAATTTCCATTGCGCTCTTAAATTCCCTACCTGAATTTCCAACTTAAAAATTAAATTTAAATCCAAGCTGGAACTGTCGGCTATCCAACGCAGAAGGCCCACGCAGTGAAAAGTCCGGCAGTGTAGTGATCACCACTCCCGCAGCATCTGTCAAATTCCCCGCCGCATTCGTTGTGACGACGCTGTTGATGGCGAAGACGCTTCGGTGGTTGAAGAGGTTGACGCATTCGGCGATGATCTCGGCTTTGTAGCGTTCCGTGAAGGTGATGTAACGCGTGAACCGAAAATCTGCATTGATCTGGCGCGGCGTACGACCTGTGTTTCGACCAATAAATAAAGGGCGATCAGAGCCAGTCACGCCGTCGCCGTTGACGTCTACGTTGCTGGTGATGTTGAAGGTTTCCCCGTTATTCGCGGTCAAAATTAATCCAGCTTGATTGTCATTGATCAGACGATTCAGGAACGTATTTTTAATGTCAAACGTGGGACGTCCGACAAAACTCATGACAAATGTATGTCGTTGATCGGCGACAGAATTTCCGCGATCACGTTTGCGATTCGTCGGATCGGATTGTACCAAATCCGTGACGGCGACCAGATTTTGTTCCGGCGCGTCGTCAATTGAATGTGACCAGGTGTAATTCGCGCTGAACTGATAACCTTTTGCAAATCGTTTTGTCAGTTGAAAAGTTCCAGCGGCGTAATCTGAATTTCCGACCGATTCCGCCAATAATACATTAGTAAAATTTGGATAGAGTCGAGTCGTCGCATTAATCGTCGAATCGAATTTCGGACGTCCATCCGCAAGCGTCGAAGTTGGATTGATCGGATTAATATTTCGATAAACCGGCAGATGATTTCCGCGTGAACGAATGGCTCCGATTGTCATGGAAAGATTTTGCGTCAAGGCTTGTTCGATCTGCACGTTCGTATGGAAAACTCCCATATTCACGAAGTCCGGTGAAACTCCTGTGATGCTTTGGCGCGGAGTCGCTACGCCTGCGGGCAATGATCCCAGCGTCGCCGGAAAGCGCGGCGCACCCGCATTGGCAGGGGCGAAGCTGTAATTTAAAAATGTCGGGCTGCCATTTCCTTGCAAAGCGCGACGATATAAATCAATTGCCGGAGGATCGTAATAAATTCCCGCACTGGCACGAATGACGGTGGGACGATCTCCGCCGCGTAAGCCGTACACAATGCCTAAGCGCGGCGCAAAATTATTTTTGTCGAGTTTGAAATTCTGCGACAGCGGCAGCGGTGAACTGCTGACGGCAGCGGGTACGTTATACAAATCATAGCGCACGCCATAACTAAGTTTCAGGCGCGGCGTGACCTTCCAATCGTCCTGTGCGAACGCCTGATAAAATTCGGTTTTATAACTTACTTCAGGATTTCCGATGGTCTCCTGATAAGTCGTATATCCGCCAGTCGCAGTCCCGTTTTTCGCAGCGATGTAGGCAGCAAGCGTGGGAAATGTGTACTGCGCAAAAACACCTGATTTTCGTTTGTCGAAAATTGAATTCATCCCAACGCCGAATTTAAACGTGTGACTGTTTTTAGAAATCGTTACGTTATCAATGATTTGATTGGATTCCTGCAACGGTTGTAACGGATTATCCGTCGGCGCACCAAAATTCGCTACACTCGGAATGACGATCGTTAGTCCCGTACCCGAATTTTTGTTCGGTAACATCTGCGAATTACGCCGAGCGTATTGATAGCGCAATTCATTCAAAATCGTTGGTGAAAAAACAGAAACTAATTGAATGCCGACCGAGTCAGAAGCATCAATAAAATCAATACTTCGCTGCAAAGTGTTCAGGTTTCCGCCGATGTTGTCCGGCGAAGTATTTCGGAACATATTGTAACGTCCGAGCAAGCGATTATTTTGATCAACCTGCACGTCAGTTCTAAAAATAAAAAAGTCAACTTTCTGCTTGGTCGGAATGTTGGCAGGGAAGGCGGATTCAGGAAGACCAGACGCGATCAGCGCGGCTTTGTTAGCTGCAGTGATGTTGAGGACGCGGGCTGGTTCTCCGCCTAAATCACGTGCGACGTGTTCGTAGCCGGTGAAAAAATGCCAACGATCCCTGACCAGTGGCCCGCCGACTGCACCTGCAATATCGTCAACAATGGCGGGCGGTTTATTGATTCCTGAAAAGAAAAATGGTCGCGCTGAAAATGGCGTTCGACGAAAACGATAGCTGGCGTTGCCGTGAACTGTATTCGTTCCCGAAGGCGTCACCGCGTTCATAATCAAGCCGGGCGTGTTACCGAATTCGGCAGAGAATCCGTTCGTGACGAGTTGGACTTCGCTGACAAAAATTTCTGAGAGCGGCATCAAACGAATTCCACCACGGTCTGTCTGCGTATTGTTATTGCCGTCAAGCTGATAATTCGTGCGACGCGCAAAGCCGTTGGCGTTGATTCGCGGGACGCCGAATTCAGAATTCGGACGACCTGTGACGTTGGCTTGCAGCAACGCAAAATTATAAGGATTGCGCGAGACCAGTGGAAGATTTTTGACTTCGCGTTCATTCATCACGCGCCCAACATCAATTTTCCCAAGATCGGCAATCGGAGCATCCGAAGTAATCGTAATTTGTTCAGTCACGGCTCCGGTGTCCATTTTCAAATCAATAGTGGCAGTTTGTCCGGTCGTGATGGTGATGCCTTCGCGCGTGAGCTGTTTGAATCCGGCAACTTCAGCGACTACACGATAAGTTCCGAGCGGCAGCAGCGGTACGCGATAGACACCGTTTTCGTCGCTGCTAACAGTGCGCGAAGCCCCTGTTTCCAGGTTCGTGGCTGTGATTTTGGCGTTCGGAATCGCAGCTCCGTTGGCGTCACTGATTTGACCTTCGATTTGTCCGTTAATGGCTTGCGATTGCGCAAAGGCTGGAATATGAAAGCTCAGATAAAGTATCGCTGCGAGTGCGAAAAAAAATGCTGCGAATGGTGAATTTTGTTTTGTAGTTTGCATAGGATTACCGCTGGTAAGACCTGGGGAGGTAAAAAATATTTCTGTAGCTTTAAGTTTAGCTGGCTGGTACTTAATCGTCAAACGAAGGGATAGATTGCAGAAGCCCGCACGCAGTAAGGGCGCTTTCGTATTATGAAAAGGCGCCCTTACTGCGTACGGGCTTCTGCATCTTGGCGCAAAATATTTAATGCATCAGTTTTGATTTTGGAGAAATTTTCTTTCTTTCCATTCGTCCATGTGACCTGAGCCGATTCAACAGAATTCATTTGCCCCAATCCAAAATGGACGCGGCAGTCGTTCGCGCTTAAATAACTTCCATCGGCATGAACACGTTGATACAGTGAATTTTTTGCTGAGATTTTTAATTCGACTTTTGCCCCAATGGCTTGGCGATTGTCCTGCTTTCCGACGAGCTGAAAACTGATCCAATGATTTTTATTTTGGTTTTCGTTCAGCATTAATCGTGCGAAGCCGGAGTTGTTCGAGATTACACAATCAACGTCGCCATCGTTATCTATGTCTCCAAAAGCTGCGCCGCGACTGACTTCAGAAAGTTGCAGCGCGGGGAAATTCTCAGACGTGATTTCCTTGAAGCTTTGACCGTTTTCATTGTGAAAAATTTGATTGCGCTGATGATATGGAAACGCTTGTCCGGCTAACGCTGATTGCATCGTGACAGAACCATTCGCAAAAAATAAATCCAGCCAACTATCATTATCGTAATCGAACCAATGTACGCCGAAGCCCGTAAACACAAGGCTTGGCTGCGATATTTTGAATTCAGCGGACGTATCAGAAAAAATTCCTTTGCCAGAATTGCGGTAGAGCGTCGAACCTTCTTTCGTCAAATTTGTGACCAATAAATCTTCATCGCCATCATGATCAAAGTCTCCGGCAGTGACTCCCATTCCGGCGCGGGGGACGCCTTCCATCGAATAGGCAGCTCCGGCGAATAATCCTTCTTCGGAAAATTTCCCATTGCCCTGATTGATCCAGAGGAGGTTGGCGGCTCCGTCGTTGGCGACATAAATATCAACTAAATTATCGCCATTGAAATCTGCGCAAGTGACGCCGAGTCCTGGGCCATACGCAGCAGCGATGCCGGATTCCTGCGTCACATCTGAAAATTTTCCGTTGCCTTCATTACGGAGTAATTTGTCCGGCAATCCCCGATACTGTTGCGGCCCGCAATAATCCAATTGTCCGGTTGGCGCGTTGCATTGCTTATTTCCAGCGACCGTAAAATCAACGTAGTTGCAAACGAATAAATCCAGATCGCCGTCGTGATCGTAATCAAGAAACGCGGCACTTGAACTCCAACGCGGATCGTCTACATTGGCGGTTGGCGTGACGTTGGAAAATATACCATTTCCGTTGTTGTGAAATAGCGCGTTCGAACCAAAATTCGTGACGTATAAATCTGTGAATCCGTCGTTGTCGTAATCTCCTGTAGCGGCTCCCATACCGTACGCCTTCAGCCCCAAACCAGATTTTTCTGTGACATCAACGAAGCGCAATTTTCCTGATGGAATTAATTCATTCCGAAAAAGACGATTGCCGGTAAGCTGTGTTTTAGGCAATGAAAATAAGGGTTTTTTATCGTCGAGTGATTTCCCTTGAATGAAATAAACGTCCAGGTCTCCGTCATTATCGAAGTCAAATAGTGCAACTCCCGCACCCATAATTTCCGGCATGAAGAAATTGCCAGAGGCTCCGTTTTGATGTTTGAAAATGAGATTTGTTTCAGCAGAAACTTCACGAAAAGTTTGC
>JAYTCQ010000261.1:0-8589 GCA_043736395.1 Blastocatellia bacterium
CCGCACGCAGTAAGGGCGCCAGTATTCTAGAAAGTCTACATTGAGTACTGGCGCCCTTACCGCGTGCGGGCTTCTGCATTTATCTGCGTGGCCCAAATGTCTTCACCGACAACTCCGTCCCTGGATCAAAAATTAAATCTTTATTACCCTGCACATAAACCGATCCAGCACCTACGCCTGCTCCTAGAATTGCACCGATCGCCGCACCCTTGCCTCCGCCGGCGATGCCTCCGATGATGGCTCCGATAGCAGCTCCACCAGCTCCGCGAATCGTCGTATCACGCGTCGTGCTTCCGGTTTGCACGTTACCTTCTTCATCAACAGTTTTCACTTTTTCAGTCGCGTACACTTTTTCGACTTGGGCGTGAAATGGAATGTTCGTACCGTCTTTGAGTGTGATCGAATCGAAATCCAAAGAAAGCTGAGTCGTTCCCGACAACTTGCCTGCGCGTTTGATGTCAGCTACGTGTCCTTCGATAACAGCGTTTTCGAACTCTCTGGGTTCAATCACGAACGCAGTGAATTTATCGCCAACGACATTTGTCTTCGTACTGATTTGCGTATCGAGCCTGATTCTAAAGATTGTGTCATTCGGAATGACAGTTGCAGCGTTAGCGTTAGAATTATTCGATGGGAAATTATTCGTCGAAGAATTTTGTGTAACCGTCGGTTGCGATCTTACCGAATTGTTATTCGCTGGAGTCGTCATCGCTTCCAGATTCGCCGGGATTTTATAGTTCCGATCACGTCCGAGGTATGCGTCGTTGTAGGAAATTTCATAACCAAAACGATAGCCGCGCTGAAATTCTCCCAAATCGCCATACGTTTTTTCATAACCGCGATTGGCGTCCGCATATAGTGTGGACCGCTGAACATCTTTTGGTTTGCTCGCATTGTAATCACTTTTGCCCGACGTAAAACCATCGTTGTATCCCGCCAGATAACCATGCTCGATAGATTTTGAAGGATTGATCGGAGTATTTGAAACGCTTGGCGAAGGCGTGTTTTGTTGAGTAGCAGCAGTTGTTGCCGGACGCTTGAGAGGTTTGCGCGGTCGTTTCTTTTGCGCCTCGACCTGATTTACGAATACTGCCAGGAATAACAAGCAGGAAAATATTTGAATGAATCGCGTCGAAAATTTCATAGTGTCCTCAATTGGGAAAATAGCAGGAGTGCGGTAAAAGCATAATGCGCACTCTTCATCGAATGCAAGCGGAGATAAGATGCGGGTTGAGGTGTGAAAGATGCTTTTTGGATGGGCTTTGCGCTTAGGGCTTTCGACTTTGGTCAGGAATCGAAAATCTTTTTTGCATTTAAAGGAACTCACCCACCACAATTGTATACTCATCACTCATCACTCATCACTCATTTAATACTTTTACGAATCAAGTAAGACATCTTAATGAAAAATGTTCTGCCGTTGCGTTGGAGGCCGGGTTCGAAGCGGTCGGTGAAGGGGCTGAATCCGCGATAATTGAAATCATCATTATAGCCAACATAAAACGCGGTTCCGGGGTTTGGAGTCCATCCAAAAAGGAACTGGCTGCGAGACCGTGCAGATAAGGTTGAGTAATCAATTCGACTTGTTAATACATAAAATCTGGTGAACTGGTATGAGCTTCTAAAGGAAAAAATATTATCTTCGTAAGCCAGCCGTTTTGTATCGTTTCGCGTTAATTTACTTTTCGTGTAGTTGAGTGAAAATCGTAACGCATCGGCAGGTTGATAGCTTGCGCTGAAACTCGCTTCAAGAGATTTTCCAACACCAGGATCAAGGGGAGGGTTTGGGTTAAATAAGGCCGCCGGACTTATTCGTGGAAATCTTCTTCCTCCTCCAAAATCATAATCGAATTCACTAGATGAATAACCGACTTCGCCACCGAACGAGTATCTTTTACTGGGCTTGGCTTCGATAAACGTGAATACGCTGTTGCGGAATGTGCTACGTTCAGAATCGCCTGAAAATGCACCGACGCGATTAATTTTTCGTTTGGCTCCGAATTCTTCTTCGAAAATTCTTTCGTACCCGCGATTCCCGCCGAAACCCCATCCAATTTGTTTTTTGAATTGTAAAAATAAGTTACCGCCAGTTGCGAAATTTTGAGAGCGGCCTTTCCAATCATAGTTGATGATGACGCGGCTAAAATTTCGCCAGAGCACTAACGGAGAATTTTGTTTGCGTTTGGGGTCACTGCTGAAACGGATGAAAGCCCCGTTAAAATTGGTTCCCGTGCGTCGTGTGAAGCCAACATCGGCGCGATAATCTTTTGTTCGCCCTTCGCCATAAAGGAAAAATCCTACGCGGCGACTGGTGAAATCCAGATTCGCAGAGTATCCGAATCCATTGCCTGTTCTGAAAATATTTTGGTCTTCATCGGGGCTGTAAAAAAAGCGGCGAGAATTTGTGCCGAGCGCTTGAAAGGAAAAAATTGTTTTCTGATTCAGTTTGAATCGTCCGTCAATTCCGCCGACGTGATTATGTTTTTCAATGAAATTGTACGTCGTACCGATGATCCCGATTTCTGATTGAGTGCCGACATCACGTTTCACGCGCACGACACCGATGTAGGCTTTATGGTCAACAAATTTGGCAATACTGGCGAAATTAACGGGATCATTTCGTTCATCTTCGCTGTAATTTCCGGGAGCCCGATCCGCTGCCAGCATGATGCCAAATGAATTTCTACCGCGCTTGCCGCTTAGTTTCGCAGCATAGTCGGGATCAATAATCGAACGTGTATTCAAAGGCGAAAGGGGAGTCTGAAAAATTTGAATCCCTTCCAAAAAGAAGGGACGTTTTTCTTCAAAAAAGATCGGAAAACGTTGATTCGCCGTGACGACAGTTTGATCGGCTTCGACCTGCGCGAAGTCAGGATTGATCGTGAAGCCCAACGAAATATTTGGCGTTAATCCATATTTTAAGGTGAGGCCGGGATCGAGATTAATCGGTTGATTCACGAATCTTCCCGGATCGTTCGGTGAGGAAATTCCAGCCGTGAGAGCCGAAACTCTACGCCCACTTTCAGAGATAGTCAGGCTTGGGGTAATTTCTAAATTATGCTCGGTCGAGATGTCTTCGAGGCCTGTAATGTGACCTTCCTGATTCAGAAACCCATTTTGATCACGCGAAATGGGCATCCTGGAATTTTGTTCATTATTCGCATGCTTGATTCTTCTGGATAAATGAAGTCCCCAGATTTTGCCTTTTCCGGCTTCAAACCGTAGTGAATTAAAAGGCACCGCAACTTCGACAATATATCCATCATCAATCACGGTTCCTTTGGATTCCATCACGATGTCCAGACTGTAATCTTCATCGTTATTGAGAGAGCCTTCGTTGAAAGCGCCATCCGCTTGAATGCCGAGTGGATTGAAATTCAGAAGATACGATTTCCGCTTATCGTTGAACGTGTCGAGTGAGATGCCGACATTGTCATCATCAAAAATATCGTCGCGTTTGGCTACTGTCGCACGTACCTTGCCCGGTTCGTCCCAGGCTCTGAAGCCGAAATATAAATGTGTTGACGTATAACCAATTCGGACTTCGGTGGGATGCGATGGCGCAATATTTTCACCAGGTTGCGTTTGCAGGAAATCCTTAAAAATGGCTGCTGATTTCCATACTTCGTCGTTGAGATTTCCATCGATGATTGGTGCGGAAGAGAAGCGGGAAATCGGAATCGGCTTGGATTTTTCAGCAGGAATCAGAGCAGATTTAGTAATTTTTTGCCCAATGGTCGGAAATTGAAAAACGAATCCTGAAATAAACAGGAATGTTCCAAGATTGTATAATCTCCTCACCATAGGCACCAATCAGATTTTGAATATCACTTAGACGGAGTTAGCTATGAACTTCTTCCGTAAAAAACGATTCTGAATCAAAAAAGTTCTATTTTATTTACGAAGGTTGGAATTTGAGGTGAAGGTAGGGAGGCGTTTTACTTGTTCAGGGTTACGCGTGAGCAGCTGCATTCACGCGTAACCCTGAACAAGTGCTATGCGGTTTGTTCAAGGTTTTTCATTCGATTTCTGAGCTTGGGCTGTTGCGCTCTAATGTCGTAAGCGAGACCTAATGATTTAAGTCCGCAGATCACGTACCAGCCTAAATCAATTTGGTACCATTCACGTGCAAACTTCGCAGCGTTCGCGTCACCGTGATGATTGCGATGCCAGTTCTCGCCCCAGGCTCCGCCCTGTAATGGCCCCAGCCACCACATATTTCGGCTGGAGTCTACGCCCTCCGGCAAGCCCGGCGTCATGTGCAGAATGCTATTTACAGTCATCTGAAAATGCAGGGCATAAATTAATCGAATCGCGCCGATCCAAAAAAATCCTTCCCATCCAAGCAATGCACCGGAAAAGATGGAAATCGCCAGTAAAGGAATCTGCATCTTGAACCAAAAATGATAGCGCGGTTTGTCTAAATCAGGACACCATCGGCTGACTTCAGACCCCGACCACTGATAAATCCAGCGAATGTGCGCCCACCAGAATCCACCGTGACGCGGACTTGAAACATCTTCTTCGGTGTCAGCTTTCGAATGATGATGGCGATGATTCGCAACCCATGACATCGGCGAACCAGAGCCATTAAACATCGTGAAGAAAATGAGAATATCTTCGACTACGCGATTCAGTTTTAAGGCGCGATGTGAAAGTGAGCGATGATAACAAACGGTCGTACCGACTCCACCAATGATCGTTAAAACAGCGGTGATTAAAAAAACTTTCAGGCTGGGAATCGGAAACAGAATTAAACCTGTAATCGCTAAAATATGAATAATAACCAAATAAAATAAGATTGAAGCGTTTCCTGCGGACGACTTCCACCAAGGTAAAGTCCACGGTTTTTGAGCGGTAAATTCGTTGTTTTGCAAATTGTCCTCCTGGGAGTTGTGAGAAACAGTATTTGGGGCAAGCTGAAAACTATCATTAAATCGCAGGAAGGCGAAACGGCGAGCGTGGCTAATACAATAATATTACAATTCGTTGTGTGGGCCTTCATCAGTCTCTTTTGCAAATCTCAGAGCAAAAAATTGTCAGGCGTATAATTTATAAATGCTTTCTCCATGTTACTTTCACGTTTCTCTAGACAAAGGTAGAATGACTGATTACAAAATCAGTTCATTCACATTCAGGAGAATTCCCCATGAAAAAAATTCTAATAATTACTGGCGATGGTGGCGAAGGATTTGAAACGCTCTATGCTTACCACCGATTCTTAGAGGCGGGTCACGAAGCCGTGATCGCTTCCACGCTCCGTAAACGTATGCACCTCGTTATTCACGATTTTGAAGAGGGCTGGGACACGTATGTCGAGCGCAAAGGCTATCAGGTCGAATCCCATCTGGCGTTCAGCGAAGTTAATGTGGATGAATATGATGCGGTCTTAATTCCTGGTGGTCGCGCTCCTGAGTATTTGCGTCATAACGATTTAGTCAAATCCATTGTGGCGAAATTTGCCGCGCAAGGAAAATGGGTTTGGGCGATTTGTCACGGCGTTCAGGTGTTGGTTACTTCGGGCGTCTTGAAATCTGGCACACGCGTGACAGCGTATGAACATTGCCGTTCAGAATGCGAATCGGCTGGGGCGGAATACGTCAGCGAATTACAAGCCGTGCGAGACGGGAAAATCGTGACCGGACAAACCTGGCAATCGCATCCTGAATTTTATCGCGAAGTTTTTAACTGTCTCGCACAGTAGCGAAAACTTTCCAGTTTGCGTGAATCGCGACAAATTAATTTTTTGAAAAAGAAGTATCGCGGACAAGGTTCGTAACACAGAAGAATATTTCCGATGAAAGCCAGGCAAACTGGAAAGTTTGCCCTACAATTATGAATACACTCCATGAACAGTTCGGCGACATAGATATTTATTTATTCGATCAAATTCTGAAAGGCCGCTTCACGCCGGGAATGAAAATTCTGGATGCTGGATGCGGTGGTGGTCGCAATATTATTTATTTTTTGCGCGAAGGCTATGAGGTTTTCGGCGTAGACGCCAGTACCGAGAGCATAGCTTACGTGCGCCGCTTGGCTCATCATCTGGCGCCAAAGCTCCCGCTTGAAAATTTTCAATTGGCGGAAGTTGATAAAGTGATTTTCGGGGAAGCAAAATTCGATGTCGTGATTTCCAGCGCAGTCCTTCATTTTGCAAATGACGAAGAGCATTTTATGCGAATGTTGCAAGGGATGTGGCAACAGCTCAAAACCGGTGGCATGTTTTTTGCACGTCTGGCATCAAATATTGGGATTGAAAATTTGGTTCAGAAAATTGACGGGCGTCGCGGAGTGACTCTTGATGGCGGTGCGTATTTTTTGGTAGATCAGGAATTTCTACTGGCCCTCACCGAACAATTAAATGCTGAGCTGATTGAACCAATTAAGACGACGAATGTTCAGAATTTACGGTGCATGACGACGTGGGTACTACGGAAAAAAGCCTGAGAGAATTAATGAATAACAGTAACGAAGTGGATGAAATTGAATCTTCACAACCCGATTTAAAAACCCGATTGACCATTGTCGGCGTCGCTCTGGGAATCTTCATGGGAGCGCTGGAAAGTACGATTGTTGGTACGGCCATGCCGACGGTGATTGCGACGCTTGGCGGCATCGAAATTTATAGCTGGGTGGCCGTCGCGTACCTTTTAACTTCAACTGTGATGACTCCGATTTGGGGAAAGATGGCGGATTTAATTGGCCGTCGTCCGGCAATGTTTGGCGGGTTATTTTTATTCATTGTGGGTTCGGCTTTGTCAGGGGCTGCTCATTCAATGCCGCAATTAATTGCTTTCCGTGCGTTGCAGGGACTGGGCGCGGGAGCTTTATTTCCGGTGGGAATGACAATCATCGCCGATTTGCTCTCGCTGGAGCGCCGTACCAAAATGATCGGAATTTTCAGTGGAATGTGGGGCGTAGCCTCTTTGTTCGGGCCGCTAGCGGGCGGTTATTTGACGGAGCATTTGTCGTGGCGCTGGGTGTTTTATATCAATTTACCATTTGGATGTTTAGCGGCGGTTTTTATTTGGATGGCCTATACTGAAAAGCACGAACGACGCACAAATATTCACCTGGATTATGCCGGAACCATCGCTCTGAGTGCGACGATGGTTTTGTTATTAATCCTGGTTGAGCGTGCCAGCGTCCTAAGTTCTGCGACTATCCTGATTGGAATCGTTTCACTTTTGATACTCACCGCATTATTTATTTTTATTGAATCCCGCAGCCCCGAACCCTTGATTCCATTGAGTATCTTTAAGAGTAGAATGGTGACGGTGACGGCTTTGCACGGATTATTTGCCGGGATGATGCTGTTCGGCGCGATGATTTATTTACCGCTGTTTGTGCAAGCCGTGATCGGAAGACCTCCGACTGCCGCCGGACAAATTTTGACTCCATTTATCCTCGCGTGGGTATTTAGTTCAATCATCGGAGCGCGGTTGATTTTACGAATCGGATACAAAGTAGTGGCTGTTAGTGGAATGTTATTGATGTTGCTGGGTGGCGGCTTAATGGCGTTTGTCTCTTCAGCGACGACGCTTCCACAGTTGGCTTTTGCCGGAGTATTTTTAGGATTGGGCGGCGGAATGACACTGGCGACGTTGATGATTGGCGCGCAGCATTCAGCGCCGCGCATGCAGCTTGGCGTCGTGACTTCAACAGTTCAATTTGCACGCAGCATTGGCGCTGCGCTGGGAATAGGATCAATGGGAGCCGTCTTGTCGTGGAGCCTGCGCAATCAACTGGCGCAAGCCGGAACCGGGATCTCAGGGCTGCAACATAATGATGTCGCATCATTGATTCGGCAGACTACGAGATCTGCGATGACTCCCGAAGCTGCACAGTTTTTGCAATCGGCGTTGGCTGGCTCACTGCAAAAGTCATTCATTCTGGGATTTATCGCTGTTGCCATTGCGACAATTATTTCACTATTAATTCCAAGCGGAGGCGCGCACGATTTGGTACATTCAGATCACGAAGCCGAAAAAACCTCAGAAGATTTTATGAACGAAGTAATGCCCGAATTATAAGTATGAAACTCATTCAAGTATTTTTTATCGCATTAATTTTTACTGCTTGCGCGAAGCCTAAAGTGGTTGAAAATAACTCTGATCCATTGGCTGAAATTAAGCAAACTATTCGCACTAAATTTCCCTCGGTAACTCAGCTTTCAACGAGCGATTATGATGCCTGGATAAAAGATTCTACGCGAAAAAAACCGTTGCTGCTGGATGCGCGAAAACCGGAAGAATTTTCAGTTAGTCACTTGCGGTATGCCATTAACGTCGGCGACGAACCGCAAATCGTTGAAGCCCTGAAAGATTATCCGAAAGATGCGCCCATTGTTGCGTATTGTTCGGTTGGCTATCGTTCGTCAATGCTGCTCGAAAAATTGAAATCGCAAGGCTATACGAATGTGGTGAATTTAGAAGGTTCGATTTTTCAATGGGCGAATGAAGGTCGCCCGATTTTTCAGAATGAACAGCCCACTAATCAGGTTCATCAGTACGATAAAAAATGGGGTGAGTTATTGAAGCCAGAATTGCGCGCGCCTCTGAATTAATGCAGAAGCCCGCACGCAGTAAG
>JAYTCQ010000262.1:0-3879 GCA_043736395.1 Blastocatellia bacterium
CACGGATATTTTAGGGCTGAAAGAATTCTGGCGCGGCAGTTCAGCGACTGCAAAAACAGTTTCGTGGCTGAACATGCGTTTGCCGGAGAGTCAGGATTACGTGGAATTTATGCTGTATTCCGATTTGCCTGCGCCGACCGCACGCGGTTCGCAACATCACATTTGTCTCGAAGTTCCTGACATTGATAAAGCTCTCGCGCAACTGGAAGCGAGTCCGTTTCGCAAAAATTATACGCGTCCTTTAGAGATTCGCACGGGCATCAATCGCCGTCGTCAGCTTAATCTATTTGATCCTGATGGGACGCGAATTGAATTGATGGAACCGCGAACTGTTGATGGTCAACCGCCACCGAATTCGATTCTGCCATTGCCGCAAAAGAAATAATTGTAAAGATGGTAACTATTGATTGCCGATAGTAGGAGCGTGTCTTAGTATTGAAGTTTGTCTGACAAACTTCCCTGACACGTTTCATTTTTTATTGGAGTTTACTCACATGTTAAGTCTTAGAAAATCTGGTGTACGAATCATGCAGCTGGCGACCCTCGCGCTTCTGTTTGCAGTTCCTGCTCTTGCACAAACGACTGCCACAATTGTTGGCACGATTTCAGATTCAAACGGAGCCATTCTGCCTGGTGCACAAGTGACGGTGCGTAACGTGGACACGGCTCTCACGCGTACAGTGACCACTAGCGAGGCTGGTGCGTACCGCATTGAATTTCTTCCGGTCGGCAATTACATCGTGGAAGTCAGCGCGAATGGATTAACGAAAGCCAATCGCACGGGCATCGTCCTGCAAGTCAACGACACGGCACGCGTTGATGTTTCGCTGACGGTTGGACCTGTGAGTGAAAATGTCACCATCACGGAAGCTGCTCCCGCGATCAACACCAGTTCTGCTGAAATCGGGCGTACGATTGATTCGACTGAAATTACAAATCTTCCACTGGTAGAACGCAACGTTTATGCGCTGCTTGATCTGACACCTGGAGTCCAGTCCAATAACAACGGCGTCGCTTCTGCCTCGACAGGTACGAATTCACTGATCCTTGGATTTCCTGAACAACGCACGCTGATTAATGGCGGTGTAGACGGAGGTACAGGTTCTGTAAATTATTATCTCGATGGCGGCAACAACATGACGAACTTGCGCAACACGGGAAATTCTTTGCCGAACCCTGATGCGATTCAGGAATTTCGTGTGCAGACTAACAGCTATAACGCGGAGTATGGTCGATTCGCCAACGGCATTATTAACGTGCTGACGAAGTCGGGTACGAATAAAATTCACGGATCGGCATTTGAGTACGTGCGAAACACGGTCTTCAACGCCAATGATTACGCCTCCTTGCTAGAGCGGTCGCCGTTTAAGCGCAATCAATTCGGCGGTACGCTTGGTGGTCCAATTCGACGAGATAAGACTTTTTTCTTTGTTTCGTATTCAGGCTTGCGCCAGACCACGAGTACATTTTTGAATAACGCAATTGTTCCGACTGATCTGGAACGGATTGGGAATTTCACCGCTTCAGCAACGAAGCCGACTGATCCCGCGACTGGTTTGCCTTTCGCTTGCAACGGCGTCAGTGGGGTCATCTGTCCCGCACGGCTTGATCCGGTAGCGGTCAAGATCATCAACAGCTACATTCCTCTTTCCAATCTTGCAGGCAGCCGATGGCAGGGCAACGTCCCCAGTCCTTTCAACACCAACGAAATTTTGACGAAGGTTGATCATCAAATCGACGCGCATCGCTTAACTTTTAATTACTTCACTACTGCCGGAACGAATCAAGTGAGAGCGGGCGGAGGCAATTTGCCGTGGGCGAGCCAGCAATTTAAATGGCGACAACATAACCTCAATCTCAGTGATGTTTGGGTGATGAGTCCCAACAAAATTAATCAGGCGTGGATGACATACACGCGCAATTTCGGCGGTCGTTTGAACTTGCCGGCAACTTCACTGGCTGATCTTGGTTCAGCATTCACGATTCAAGGTGCACCGTCACTGCCAAACATTACTGTCACTGGATTTTTCACTTTATCCAATGCTATTGGTGGTCCTACCGCCGGGACGAATTTTTATTCTGTTCGTGATGTTCTCAGTTGGAACAAGGGCGACCACTCCATCAAAATTGGTGGAGAACTTTCGCTGAACAAAGACATCCAACAAACACTGCTCAATAACTACGGCGTATTCACATTCAATAACGGAGCTACGAGAAATGCGCTGGCAGATTTTCTGATTGGTATTCCGAGTGCTGTGACGCAGGACGCGCCTGTCACGGGATACACAAACACCTGGTATTCCGCTTTGTTTCTGCAAGATGATTTCCGTGTGAATTCAAAATTGACGCTGAACTTGGGAATGCGTTGGGATGTGCAAACGCCGCCCACTGATCCGCAAAATCGTTTTGTGAATTACGTTCCCGGTCAAAAGTCGACTGTGAATCCTGCGGCTCCGGTGGGAGCATTATTTTACGGTGATCCTGGCGTCGAACGCGGCGGAATTCCTGTGAGTTATAGCCATTTCTCACCGCGCTTCGGTGCGGCGTGGGATCCGTTCGGCGACGGAAAAACTTCAGTCCGAGGCGGCTTCGGATTATTTTACGGCAGTATTTCCGGCAACGAATGGAATACGATGACGAACTTTCAGCCGTTCTCTACGCGGCTGACCTTCACGAATATTAATCAAAGGACGAGTCCCACAGGAGTGCCGCTGGGAGCAACGCTGAGCAATCCTTACAACGCATTCGTGGGCGGCAATCCATTTCCATACAAAGGGACGTTCCTCAATGGCGGCGGCTTCTTTGCTGTGGATTCGAACTTTAGGTGGCCTTTGACCTATCAGATGAATTTTTCGCTTCAACGTCAGCTCACTAGAGACTTGACAGTCGGTGCGGCGTACGTCGGAACCGTCAGCACGAACTTACCGTTCGGACGCGATGTGAATTATCCTGTCGTCAACGCTACCGCAACTAACGCCGGAGCGAACATCCTCGCACGGCGACCTAATCCGTTATTTGGAGCGGTGCAACAATTAAGATCTGACCAATCCGCTTCGTATCACGGATTGCAAACGACATGGCAACTGCGGACGAACAAGCATCTTAGCTTCAATGGATTTTATACCTACAGCAAAACGCTCAGCAGTGTGCAGATGCACAACAATACGACACAGGGCTTAGCGCAAAATTACAGCAAGCTTTATCTGGATCGTGGACGCGCCGACACTGATCAGCGTCACGTCTTCAGCATGAGCTTTAATTTTACGCCTGATTATTACACTGGCGGCAATGCCTTCGCCCGCAACATCATCAACGGCTGGAGTATTTCACCGATCATCAAATTGCGCAGCGGTCTGCCATTCACCATCACGAACGGCAACGTAGACGCGAACCTTGACGGCGTCGCAAGCGACAGAGCGCAATTAATTGGCGATCCGAATATTGCGAATCCGACTGCGGCGCAATGGTTCAATACGGCGGCGTTTGTGCAGAACAAAGTCGTGACCGGAGTCGCTACGGATGGAAATTCTCCGCGCAATTTGTTGGAAGCTCCCGGCTACCGAGTGGTAGATTTGGCGCTCTCGCGTGACTTCAAATTTGGTGAACGTTACAAATTACGTTTCCGCGCTGAGGGAACGAATGCTTTCAATATGGTGAGTCTCGGACAGCCCGGAGCAGCCGTACCCACAGGTGCGACTTCCGCTACCTTTGGCGTCGTTACGACGGCGAATTCAATGCGCAAATTGCAATTTGGATTGCGGCTGACGTTCTAAAGAAATGCAGAAGCCCGCACGCAGTAAGGGCGCCAGTACTCTATTGAACTTTCGCAGTCTTCGAGTTCGTTCGCTTCAAATGTACTGGCGCCCTTACTGCGTGCGG
>JAYTCQ010000263.1:0-11260 GCA_043736395.1 Blastocatellia bacterium
GTGGAAGGAAGCGACGCAGAAAGTTGTGACAAGCGCGCCTGCACCATCTGCAACGTCTGCAAAATGTCAGTGCGCCAATCAAAGAATAAGCTGATTTCAACGGCCCCTCGTTGTGTCTTGGAGCGAATCCGAACAATGCCTGGAATGCCATTCATCGCCTCTTCAATCGGCTTGGTGACGGAGACTAACATTTGCGGCGCAGGGACGACGCCGTCGTCGACGATAATGACAATGCGGGGAAAATTAGTGTTCGGAAAAAGTGCGCTCGGCAATTGAAAAGCGGCGAATAAACCTGCGGCGCAGAGCAAACCAACCAACACGAGAATGGCGAGAGATTGACGCGAAACAAAGCTTGCAAGGTTCAAGACTTTTCTCCTTCTTTTTCGTCTTTTTTCTCACCTTTTCCGTCCTCTTCTTTTTCTTCGCTGATTTGCACTTTCGTCTTGTCCGGCAACGCGTAGCCGCCCTCCGTCACCACCGTTTCATCACCGCTTAGCCCATCTGTAATTTGAATCAATTCTCCGGTACGAATGCCGACCGTCACTTTAGTTTCGTGAGCGATGGATTCTTTATCAACGACCATCACTGTGCCTTTGTCGGCATTGCTTGCGTCAAGTGTGACAGCGGCGACAGGAATGACGACAGCATCTTTAATTCGTTTCGTAGCGAATGTAACTTCCGCCGAACCGCCAGAGCGCAATCGCCCACCGGGATTTTTCAAATTTACCCAGACTTCTACTGTGCGATTGGCTGGATCGCTGGAGCGGCTAATCAGGGACACACGCCCTGTTAATTCTTGATCGGGAGCGTCAGCAGGTTTGACGATGGCAGCTTCGCCAATTTTGATTTGCGCAGCGACGGTGTCGGCGAACGGAGCTTTGACAATAATTTCGCTCAGGTCGGAAATTGTGATGAGTTTGGCTCCGGCGGCGGCGTACTCGCCCTTGAATTGAAATTGTTCAGTAATGATTCCGCTCACGGGGGCGCGCACTACGGCGTAATTTAATTGCGTATCCAGCGACGCGATGCGTTGCTCGGCTTCTTTAATTTTAATTTCTGCGATTGCAGCGTCGTTAGGATTAATCGCCGAAGTCCGCAACGCTAAAGTGCGTTGGACCAATGCGAGTTGGCCTTCCGCAGTGGTCAGTGCGAGCTTCGCAGCTTCTAAATCTCTAGCGGAAATGCCGTCCTGTTTGAACAGCGCAGCGCGGCGTTCATAAGTGGCGCGAGCATTTTCAACATTTGCTTTCGCTTCGCGCAGGTCTTTTTCCGTTTGTGCAGAAGCTTGCGGAATCGTCCCTGTTTTTAATCCGCGAGCACTCAGTTTTACTTCATCCAATAAGCCCTGAGCTTCTTTTTTTTGCGCTTGCAAATCGCGCGATTCGAGAATGGCAATTACTTCTCCGGCGCGAACAATTTTATTTTTCAGGATCGCCATTTGCAGGATGGGTGCGGAAATTTTAGAGCTGACCGTGGCTTGCTGAATTGGATTGATTGAGCCAAGTGCAGAAACCTGTGCGGCAATATTTTGGCGTTCAGCCTGCGCGACGCGCACACTGACGACGACGCTGAGCGGAGTTTCAGTAGCAGGTTCTTTCGGCTTACAACTTGAAAAAAATGCAATGCCGAAAATCAGCGCCAAAAATGCGAGAGTATTTTTTTTACGCCACCAATATTTTTGTTGCTTGATCATTTTCCGGTTGCTTGTCTGAGGCGAGCGAGCGCCACTTGATAATCATAAATAGCCTGCGCTAACGCGATGCGTTGTGCCGCTAAGGTATTTTGTGCATCGGTAACTTCGACAATTTGCGCTTCGCCGGCCTTGTAACGAGCGATGGAAACTTCGACGTTATGCTGCGCGTCAGTTAATGAATTCCCTGCCAGACGAATCCGCGCAGAAGCTGAAATCGCCTGCACACGCGCCGTCGAAAATTGTTGTGCGTATCCGCGCAACGCTACGGTTCGCGTTGATTCCAGGGCTTGTGAACGCAGTTGCGCCTGCAATTCGCGACTGCGGCTGGCTCCCCAATCAAAAATCGGAATCGTCAAACTAAACGTTGCCAGCACGCCTGAATGTTGTTTGAGCGAAGTCCAGCGCAACGCGTCACTGGCAAAGCCTCCACTCAATGAATAAGAAAATTGCGGACGACGTTCAGACCGTGCCAGACCCACATCTGCTATCGCCGCTCGCCGCAAGGCATCAAATTGCAAAAACTCGGGACGTTTTGTGATGGAAGAGTTGATCGCTTCGGCAGAAATAATCGGCGCAAAATTTTGAAGTTCCGTCGCATCAGGCAAAGCCGTTAGCAAATCTATCGTCGTAATGGAAGCATTAATTTCAGAGCCGATCAGCACGCGCAGAGCGTCTGCCGCTACTGCTTCATTGGCAGCTGTCTGTTCCAATTCATCACGCCGCGCAGCCGTTTGCAGACGTGCGCGAACGGCGTCCACCGGCGCGACTTCGCCGCCTGTGACGAGTAATCCGGTGATGCGTTCAAATTCCAGCGCAGCCTCAAGAGTTTGTTCGGATAATCGTTTGCGAGCGTTCGCCAAAGCCAGCGCGTAATAACTTTCTTCGGTTCCCTGAATCAAAGCGCGGCGGGCAATTTCGGTTCCCGCATGCGCAGCTTCGAGCAACGCGCGATTACGATTGAGCGTCGCGCGTAGTCGCTTCGCCACATCAATCTCGCCGGTCACACCGACTAAACCTTGAAATTCAGAAATGGCATTGGAGCCAATAAAACTGGGTGTGTGCGCGATGTCTGCGCCAATCGAAGGCGTGTTATAAATCAACGAAGGAGAAGCAATCACCTTTGGCAAAAATGCAGTTTGCGCTTGTCTGACATCCTCTGCCACGCTCTTTTCATTCAGTTGCAATTGTTCATAATTCGACGCTTGTGTGAGCGCCAGACGCACGGCTTCTTCGCGGCTCAGCAGTGGTTGGCACAATGCAAAACTCGGCGCGAGCATCAGAAAGACAAAAGCAAATCTTATCCACAACCAACGAGGCGGTAAGCGGGGGAAAATTTTGAGAGGCGTCAACACTACATTCATTCTGGGTTAATCTGAGCGGAGCACACAGCCCGTGCGCTCAGGCTAAAATTCATTACTTTATTAATTTTCCATCAGGGCTGATTTTAATTTCTCTGGATTTGACGCCGATTTTGATCGCAGCTTCATAACCAATCAAAGTTCCGCCTTCTGTAAGCGATTCGATAATGAGAATTTTCCCTTTACCAGTTTGTATGATAATTGCGGACTGGACTAATGCCGGTAAATCTTTGAGTTCGACTTGCTCTTCAATCGAAACAATTTTGCCGGAGGCATCAATCATTAGATCTTTGGTATGTCCGTCAACTCTTAATTCGAGTTCATAAAGAGTTTTCCCTTTTTCAGTTTCTTTCGCCAGGCCACGAATCGCGGCTCCTTTGCTTTGTTCCTTCACTGTAGCCTGTACGGCAGGCGGCAAATTTTTCATCTGCACTTTTTTCTCACCGTCAGCCAGTACCGCAATAGGAAGCAATAAAGACAAGGCAGTGAGCACAATTAACACAATATTATCTTTCATCATGTACTCCGATAATGCATCTTTTGAATGGGCAATAAAGATTGCTTGAATTTGTTATTTGAGAGAATACTCCGCAAAAAATATAAATAACAGTGTAACGCGTTCTGTGGAGTCCAAGGGATTATAGATCAGAGAATTTGCGCTCTGATTTTCATCGGAGTAATATTTCCTTTCGTCCCTTCAAATACAACACTATCACCCCTCGGAGGTCACAGCTTATGTCAGAACAAAATTCTCGTCGTAGCTTCATCAAAACTGCCAGCGTAGCCAGCGCCATCACAGCTGCATCCTACACCCGCGTACTCGGTGCGAATGATCGCATTCAAATGGGCATCATCGGCGCAGGCGGACGTGGACGCGGCGTCATGGGCAACTTCAATAAAATCGGCGCGGGCAGCGTAGAATACATTGCCATCGCTGATGTTTATGAACCTTGTCAGGAAAAGGCGGCAGCCATTGCGCGTCCCGGCGCTAAAGTCACCGTTGATTATCGTGAATTGCTGAATAACAAAGACATCACCGCGATTCATAACGCTACGCCTGACCATTGGCACATGCAGGTCATCCTCGATTCGGTCGCGGCGGGCAAAGATGTATACACCGAAAAACCTTTTGCGCTGACGATTGAACAGGGCGCGAGAATCGTGAAATCCGTCCGCGCTACGAAACAAATTGTGCAAGTCGGAATGCAACGTCGCAGTTCTGAAATGGTGCAAGCCGCGAAGAAATTAGTAGACGATGGCGTCCTCGGAGAAATCGCAATCGCGCGTGCGCAGTGGTATTGGAACAAGCCTGTAGACGTTTCCAAAATGTCGTTCAAAGGCAAATTAGACTGGGAACGTTTTCAAGGCCCGGCGAAAAAACGGTACGCGCAGGAACCCGCAAGATATTTTGCGTGGCGCAGTTTCTTTGATTACAACGGCGGACATCTGACCGATCAGGGTACGCATTTGATGGACGTGATTCAGTGGCTCGGCAATGATGGTAAGCCGCCGAAATCTGCTGTCTGTCAGGGAATGAATACAGTTCATACACACGGCGACGTGCCGGATACTTTTTCAGCGGTCTTTGAATATCCGAAATTTTTAGCGACGTGGACGCTGTGTTATGCCAACTCGTATGAAGACAGTTGGAAGATTACGATTCAGGGCAAGAAGGCTACGATGGTGTTGGATGATGACGGCTTCCGCGTGTTTCCTGAAGAATGGAAACGTCCGAATATTCCTCCAGCAATGATGCATGAATTCAAAGGCGGCATCCCGACCGAACCGCACGTCGCGAATTTCCTCGACTGCATTCGTTCTCGTAAAGAACCCAATGCTCCGGTCGAAGTCGGACACAACGCCGTCACTGGTCCGCACATGGCAAATCTTGCGTTCAAGAGCAAGACACGTGTGACGCTGAGTGAAGATGGCATGAGCGCGAAAGCGTAATCACCGGAAATAATTACCGGGAACGCCCGCATCCTGCGGGCGAAGCCTTACTCAGGTTACGCTTTTCATCGCAGGAAATTGCTCGTCAAGGTTTCGCCCGCAAGATGCGGGCGTTCCCAGTACCAACCTCACAAAATAATTTTTCTCCGAAAGGCACCACCACATGAAACTACGATTAATCCCGTCATTCCTGTTCATCATTTTACTTTCATCCTGGGCTTGCAATACCAACAATACAACTTCTTCAAATTCAATTTCCACCGCTTCCACACCTGAACAATTCATCAACGAAGCCGAAAAGAAACTTGAACAATTAAATTTGAAAGCCAGCCGCGCTTCGTGGGTGCAGGAAAATTTCATCACGCAGGATACCGAAGCGTTGTCAGCCGATGCGAACAAAGATGTCATTGCGGCTACCACTGAATTAGCAACGGCGGCGCGAAAATTCGATGGACAAAAAATGTCCGAAGATACGGCGCGAAAATTCAAATTACTCAAGCTTTCATTGGTTGCGCCTGCTCCGTCAAATCCAGAAGATCGTGACAAATTAACGAAGATTGCCGCCGCGATGAGCAGTGCTTATGGATCAGGAAAATATTGTCCTGACGGCGAAAAAGGTAAGTGTCAAAATCTTGATGAACTCTCGGCTACTCTCGTCAAAAGCCGCAATCCTGAAGAACTGAAAAAAGCGTGGATGGGCTGGCATTCCGTCGCAGGTTCGCACAAAGATGATTACGCGAAATTCGTTGAGCTTTCGAACAAAGGCGCAGTCGAGATGGGATTCAAAGACTCGGGTTCAATGTGGCGATCAAATTACGACATGGAACCGGAAGCCTTCGCCGCAGAAATGGAACGCCTCTGGTTACAGGTCAAACCGCTTTACGATTCGCTGCACACGTACACGCGCAAGCAACTTCTGAAAAAATACGGCAATCAAATTGTTCCTGAAACCGGGCCGATTCCGGCGCATTTGTTTGGCAATATGTGGTCGCAGCAATGGAATAATATTTACGATATTTTGAAGCCACAGGTCGGCGGCGGACGCGGCTACGATTTGACGAAAACGTTAGTTGCACGCAAGACCGATGCGAAGGGCATGGTGAAATATGGCGAAGGATTTTTCACGTCGTTGGGCTTACAAACTTTGCCAGAAACATTTTGGAAACGTTCACTGTTCACACGTCCGCAAGACCGCGATGTAGTCTGTCACGCCAGCGCGTGGGATGTGGATTTCAAAGACGATGTCCGCATCAAAATGTGCATCAACATTACTGAAGAAGATTTCTCCGTCATCCATCACGAACTCGGTCACAACTACTATCAACTGGCGTACAACACGTTGCCACCCTTGTTTCAAGACAGCGCGAATGATGGATTCCACGAAGCGATTGGCGATACGATTGCTTTGTCAGTGACACCGCCCTATCTCAAACAACTTGGATTAATTTCCACGGTTCCTGATGAAAAAGCGGATGTAGATATTTTGCTGCAACGCGCGCTCGAAAAAGTTGCCTTCCTGCCCTTCGGCTACCTCGTAGATCAATGGCGCTGGAAGGTTTTTTCGGGTGAAGTGAACCCCGATGGATACAACAAAGCGTGGTGGGATTTGCGCGAAAAATATCAGGGTATCAAAGCTCCTGAAGCGCGCACCGAAAAAGATTTTGACGCTTGGGCAAAATATCACGTCGCGGCAAATGTGCCGTATTCGCGGTACTTCCTCGCCGCAATTTTGCAATTCCAATTTCATCGTGCCTTAGCCCGCGAAGCCGGATGCAAAGACCCGTTGCATCGCTGTTCGATTTACAACAACAAAGCCGTTGGTGAAAAACTGAAGAAAATGTTGGCAATGGGAAAAAGCAAACCGTGGCCGGAAGCTCTGAAGGCATTAACTGGCGAAGAGAAGATGGATGCGACTGCGATTCTGGATTATTTCGCGCCGCTGAAGAAGTGGCTGGATGAGGAAAATGCGAAAAAGTGATGAGGAACGAGTGATGAGTGATGAGTAGAAAGTCATGAGTTACGAGCAATGAGTGGGGGAGAAGAAAGGGTTGAGGTGATTTGAATGAATGGTGAAAATAGAGTCCAGCGATTTGAGGATTTAATTGCTTGGCAGAAGGCAAGAACGTTTACGGCTAATATTTATCAACAAACAAGGAAGGGTAATTTTGCGAAAGATTTCGGGCTACGCGATCAGATTTGTCGAGCAGCGGTTTCGATTCTTTCGAATATTGCCGAAGGATTTGAGCGTGGCAGACCGAAAGAATTTTTTCATTTTCTCTCAATTGCCAAAGCCTCCTGCGCTGAAACTCGCGCTCAGCTTTACGTCGCTTTTGATGTTGGATATTTAGACGTTCACGCCTTTGATGATTTACTAAAACAAGCAGAAGAAGTCGGCAGAATCATCGGCGGTCTTCGCGCCTCTGTCGAACGAAAAATAGAAGAAAGTAGGAAGTGATGAGGAACGAGTGATGAGTGATGAGTGATGAGTAGAAAGGCATCGGTAACAAATGTTCTCAGGCCTTTACGACTCATTACTCATCACTCGTTTCTCATCACTCTGCTACTAATGCCTTTCTACTCATCACTCATCACTCGGTCCTCATCACTAAAATTCCTACCTCATCGAAACCGCACTCCCAACGCCTATCGAATCCAGATTCATCTTCAGATTCCATTTTTCGTTGGATTTCATCATTTTATCCCACGTGACTTCGCGTCCTTCGTACGCCGCCATTCGACCTAAAATCGTCGTCAGCGTAGTCTCTGCACCATGTTCACATTGATTGTCAAATTTGCCGGACTTGATGCTTTCGACCAAAGCCTGCATTTTTGTACCGACCGCTTTGTGCAAATCAACTTTGCCGCAATCAATTTTCTCCGCCGTCTTAGCACCGTCTTTCACTTCGTTGTAATTAATCGTCGCGGGACCGCTTTGTAATGATTCCGACGCGCCTTTCGTGCCGAAAAATCTTTCGCCGGATTGACGGTAGCCTTTGTTTTTAAATTGATTCGAATTGAAGCTGACGTGAACATCGCCGGGATAGGTGTACGTCAAAATAAAATGATCGCTGCACAAATATTCAGCAGGTACGCCGTCCACTTGTTTACGCAGCGCACGCCCCGCCGTACCCGTAGCTTTGATCGGATGCGACTTCATCGCCCAATTCACAATGTCCAAAATGTGAATATTTTGCTCGACAAGAATGTCGCCGGAAAGCGCGCGATCAAAGACCCAGTTGCGAATGCGCGATTCTAAATCAGACATGCCGGGTTTGTTTTGACGTCCTAAATCGTTCGTGTAATAAAACGTCTGACCCAGCACAATGTCGCCGATTTCTCCTGCATGAATGCGATCAATCATCCCGCGATAGCCGACATCGTACCGCTTCTGCAAGCCGACGTGCATGCTGACTTTGTTGTTATATTTCTTGCCGATACTCATCACCTTCAAACATCCAGTGACGTCCGTAGCAACTGGTTTTTCGCAGTAAACATGCTTGCCTGCCATCACAGCGGCTTCGAGATGATCGGGATGAAAATATGGCGGACTGGTGACGAGTACGACATCTACGTCTTTCGACTGAACTAATTTTTCGTAAGATTTATGGCCTTTAAAAAGATTGGCTTCGGGAATTTTGCTATAACCTTTTGCCGTAGATTTTTCATCAAACATCGTCCGCGCCGCCATCACCTTGTCTTCAAAAATATCCATCAACGCGGTGATGCGAACTTCGGTATTATTGAGAAACTCTCCGCCGTCATACGAACCGCGTCCGCCGCAGCCAATAATGCCGAGACCAAGAGAAGAATTTGCGACCGAGCCAAAGGCTGTAGCCGCCGGAACAATCAATAAGCCTACGCCAGCAGTCGAAGACATTTTCAGAAAGCTGCGCCGCGCTTTTGATTTCACTAATTTCGATTTTGCAATTGGTTTCATGATGATTTCCTCCATGAAACCATTATAGATATTTGTGTGAGAGATACCAGATCAAAATCTCAATTTTCTGAAATGTCAGCCATGATCTGCTGCAATTCTGCTTTCGCAATTTCATCCAGAGCACGTGTCGGTGGACGCACCGTTGTATGTTGGATAATGCCCAGTGCTTTCAGATTGTGCTTCATTCCCGACACGCCGAGTCCGGGTTGTAATTCAAAACGAATGAGCGGCAAATGACGATTGAATTCAGCGCGGGCTTCCTTGAATTTTCCTGCTTCGTATAAATTCCAAACCTTAACAAACATCGGCATCATATCGCTGCCGGGCATTGTGCCGCGTGCGCCGCGCTGCAATTCTTCCAGGAAAAAATGTCCATTCAAGCCGCCAAAAATCGTCATCGAATCGCCGACAGCTTCTTTGACTTCGGTAACTTTCATCGCTGTCGGAGGTGCTTCAACTTTGGTGTATCGCACATTCAGACATTCCCTTGCCAGCCGCGCCATTTGTCCTGCGCCGATATTCACTCCAGTCAAGAGTGGCGCATCCTGAATCATAATTGGAATCGAAACCGCTTCAGAAATTGACTGATAATATCCGATCAAATCTTCTGCCGAAGGTTTCAAAAAATACGGCGGCAAAATCATCAATCCGTCTGCGCCTGCGTCTTGAGCGGCTTTGGAAATTTGTACTGCGACGTGTGTGCCCGTGTGTCCGGTTGAAACAAAGACCGGCACACGCTTGCGAACTTCTTTGATAATCAGCGGCATCAAACGCGCTTTTTCAGATTCGCTTAATGCATAGCCTTCGCTCGCATTGCCGAAAATCGCAATGCCATGCACTCCGCACTCAATCAAATAATTGATGAGTGAAAGTTGGCTCTGTTCGTCAATTTCGTATTGTTCATTAAAAGTTGTAAGGGCGATAGGAAAAATTCCTTCGTAATTTGTCATTCTCAGCAAAGCTCCTGCACCGTTCGTAGTCCCGCCTTCAGGCGGAATCACTAACTGGTCTTAATATTTATTCGTAGACTTAGTTTCATCGAAAAGAATTTACTCATCAAATCATTCCGCCTGAAGGCGGGACTACGAACTGTTGTAATTTTTCTTCGTCAATTTCAATACCTAGCCCTGCGCCGTCGGGGATGCCAACCACGCCTGCGCCGATTGGTAATGAGGCTTTCAATAATTGTTCGGCGACCTGCCAAACTTGCGGATTGCATTCCACCAACATCAAATTCGGAATCGAAGCGGCGACGTGCAACGCGGCGGCGATTTGTACGCCGAGTCCGATGCTGACGTGAAAGGCTACGGGGATGTTATGCAATTCGGCGAGCGCACAAAGTTTCATTCCTTCGGTGATGCCTGTACGACCGATGTCAGGTTGAAAAATTTCGACTGCACCTGCGTCAAAGAATGGTTTCATTTCCCAACGCGTACGCCAACATTCGCCAATAGCGACAGGGGTATCAATGCTGTTCGCAAGACGAGCGTGTCCATTCACATCTTCGGGTTTGAGAGGTGCTTCAAACCAAGTTGCTTTTCGCGCATCAAGTTCACGCCCGAATCGAACCGCTTCGGATTGTCCCATCCGCCACAAAACATCGAGCATTAATTTTGTTTTATTGCCCAGCCGTTCGCGCAAACCATCGTGCAATTGCAACAACGCTTCCGGTTCGCCGTCCATAAATATTTTGAAGGCATTGAAGCCGCGCTGTTGATAGTCAGCGGCTTGCGCAATCCGCGCTGCATCGTCAGTACCTGATAAACCGGAAACATACGCGGGCAATTCATTGACGAACGCTCCGCCCAGCAAATCGCAAACACGAACATTCAACGCTTTGGCTTTGATGTCCCACAAGGCAGTATCAATTCCCGCAATCGCGTCGAGTAAAAATGAGCCGACGTGCCCGCGTACGCGCATTGCGTTGTACATCCGTGACCACAATCGTTCGTGCGCCATCGCGTTTTCACCCAATAAAATCGGGGCTAAAATCGTATTGACGATGGTGCAAACAATTTCAGGAGCGACAGGAGATTGCGCTTCGCCCCAGCCGATGATGCCCGCATCCGTTTCAATTTTGATGAGCGCGGTTTCGATTTTGCTTGAATAAAGGGTTTGATACGTCGCAGCAAAACGATAATCAGAAACGCCTGGTTGCAAAGGCGCAGGCGATCCGGCAGTGCCACGCGCTTCTGCTACGTTGCGCGGAATTTTTATGGCGTAAGCTGTGACGTTCGTGATTTTCATGTTCGTAGCCCCGCCTTCAGGCGGAAAGTCGTGATGAGTAAATTCTTTTCGATGAAATCAAGCCTACGAATAAAA
>JAYTCQ010000264.1:0-29189 GCA_043736395.1 Blastocatellia bacterium
CGATCAATCCAAAAACGGAAGGCGTTACGATCACTGCGACGCCGGGAATTGATGCCACGAGAAAGCTTTACCGCGTCGAATTTAATAACCTAGTGATTCCTCAATCCGATGCTTTAGAATCCGGCTACCGTGCTAAAGAGGCTTTAGAACAAGGCTCGCGAGTCGCTAACGTCGCCATCTGTGCCGAAATGGTAGGAGGCATGGGCTGGGTCGTTGAAAACTCAGTCGCTTACGTTCGAGACCGTCAGCAATTCGGCAAACCGGTTGGAATGTATCAAGCGGTTCAGCATAAATGTGCGGACATGCTGCTGTTCACTGAGAGTTCGCGTTCAGCCGTATACTACGCGGCCTGGGCTTTAAATGTTGATGATCCTTCGGCCAAATTAGCGGTTTCGATTGCGAAAGCTTATACCTCAGACGGAGCTAGAGAAACCGGAAACCGTGGCATTCAGGTTCACGGCGGAATTGGTTTCACCTGGGAACATAACATGCATCTTTACTACAAACGATTCAAAGCTTCAGAGACTATGTTTGGCGACGCGACTTATCATCGTGAAGAAATTGCCAAACAGGTAATTGACGAAGAAGGTCACGCGTAACAGTTCCGACACACCCCGTGTCTAAATCAGCTCGTAGTTTGTTTTATCAGGCTATGGGCTGATTTGTTTTTGAGTCAGGAATTTGACTCGATATTTTATCGGACGTAAAATTGGGCGAATTTTCTAGTCGTTCTGACATTTTTGCTTACAAAATCTGGAGGCTCGCTGATGGCTACTTCTGCTACACAAGTTGATTTACCCGCACCTAAATCAAAGGCTTTTCGTTGGTTGAAAATCTTATTGATCACACTAATTTTATTGTTAGGATTTTTTGCGACAATTGGTCTCATGCCTGCGAAGTCTGATTTTGTCGGGAACGAAGGAACTGCCGGAGTTGATCCGAAAGGCGGAGGCTTAAAGAAATCATATCCAGCAATGATTGTCCCGGTTGATAATCCAATTCCTGTTGATGCTAAAAATGATCCGCGTGTTGAGCTTGGACGTTTATTGTTTTTCGATCCGATTTTGTCTGGCGCAAATGATACTTCTTGCGCGACTTGCCATCATCCCGATCTTGGATTTAGCGATGGACGCGGGCTTTCAATGGGGAAGGGCGGAAAAGGTCTTGGCTCTGATCGGACGGGCGGTGAAGTGATTAAGCGCGGCGCGCCAACTCTTTGGAATGCAGCTTACAACCACAAACAATTTTGGGATGGACGCGCCGAAAATCTGGAAGAGCAAGCGAAAGGCCCCATCACGAACGAACACGAAATGGCGGAGAATCCGGAAAATTTAGTTCAGGAATTGAAAAAAATTCCCGAATACGTCCAGAAATTTGATGCGACATTTAAGGGCAAAGACGGTTCCGGTTTGACGTTCGACAATATCGCGAAAGCAGTTGCCACATTTGAGCGAACTCTAATTTCAAGCAATACTCCATTTGATAAATTTGTGAACGGCGATAAGTCTGCCCTCACGATGGCGCAAAAACGTGGCTTCAATTTATTCCGTTCCGGTAAGACGCGATGCTTTGAATGTCACGGGGTTCCTACTTTCAATAATCCTGATTTCAAAATTATCGGAGTCCCTGACGTTGAAGGACAGGACAAAGATTTTGGTAGATTTGATGTGACAAAAGGCGAAGGAAATAAATTTGCCTTCAAAGTTCCAACCTTACGCAACGTCGCTTTAAATGCGCCGTACATGCACAACGGACGCTTCAAAAATCTCAGCGAAGTTATTGATTTTTACGCGGCTGGTGGCGGACCGGGAATGGGAAATCCGGTGGCAGGCTTAGACGATAAAATGCGTGCTTACTCGATTTCCAAAGAAGAAAAAGCTGATCTGATCGCTTTTCTGAATTCATTAACTGATGAATCGAATTTGCCTGCGGTTCCTAAGCAAGTTCCATCCGGATTAGCGGTTGTAGGTACGATTGCCAATCCTGCTCGCATCGAGGCGAAGAATTTTAATGTTGGCGCTTCTCCTGAGGAACGAGTCACGCGCAATCCAACTACAATTGTGGTTAAGCCCGGTGAATCAATTCAAACCGCTGTGAACACGGCTCGCAATGGCGATACGATTTTAGTGCATCCCGGAATTTATAAGGAAAGCATTCACATAGATCTAGATGACATTACGCTGAAAGGTGTGAATACTGCCAGCCCTTATGAATTTGCAAAAACAAAACCTACGGAAGCTCAGACTGGAACTTATGGCGTCAAAGGCTGGCCGATTATTGAAGGAAGCAATGAAATCGCGGATGGCATTGTTGCCACCGGAAGCAATTTTCATATTGAAGGACTTGAATTCAGAAATTTCAAAGCGAATGGAATTCAAGTGCAACATGCGAGCAAACCAATCTTTCGGGATTTGCTCGTGAATAATTCGGGCTTATACGGTACCTATCCGGTGAGTTGCACCGGAGTATTGATCGAACGTGTCGCCTGTACCCGGATTGCCGATGCTGCGATTTACGTTGGGCAATCCCGCGACATCGTAGTCAAAGACAGCATCGCGTGGGCGAGCGTGACCGGAATAGAAATTGAGAATTCAATTAACTCTGTCGTCGAAAATAATCACGTCTGGGATAACGCAGCCGGAATTTTAGTTTTCTTACTTCCGAATAATGCCTCAAAAGTTGGACGCGATCACATTGTTCGCAATAACAAAGTGATTGATAACAATCACGCAAATTTTGGGAATCCAAACGCTATCGTGGGTCAAGTTCCACCCGGCGGCGGAATTCTCGTGATGGCGGCTGACAATGTTGAAGTCACGAATAATGAAATTCGCGGAAATAATTCTTATGGCGTGGCCGTAACCAGCGTTGAAGTTTCATTCCCGAAAGGCACTCAATTCGATACCGGCCCGACACCCGAAAATGTCTATATTCATCACAATCAGTTAGTTGGTAATGGGATGAAACCTGATGAGCGGATTCTGAAAACTGGATTCACTGGCAAAGACCTCCTGTGGGATTTAAGCGGCTCTTCAAACCGCTGGGATGAACCGGTTGGAACGCGAATGTTTTCATTACCAAGTCAGTCGTTGCCTTCCTTTGTCCGACGCGGATATTGGAGAGCTTTAAATTTCTACGCTAAATATTTAGGATAAATCATGCCTTTTACACGAATGGATGAAAGCTCAACTGCTGAATGGCAAACCATCGGCAGGGAAGTAGCTAAGCGTCAGGCTTCAATGACGCAGACAATAAAATCAATGCTTTTGCAGCTCGAAGCGCAAACGGACGGCTTTGCAGTGAATCAACTTATTCACTCCTTGCAGACCGCAACTCGCGCTCAACAAGCCGGAGCTTCAGAAGAATTAATTGTCGCTGCGCTCTGTCATGATATTGGAAAAGTCATCTCCGTAGCGAATCATCCCGCAATTGCGGCTGAGATTATAAAGCCTTACGTTTCCGAAGAAACCTATCAAATCATCCGCACACATCAGGATTTTCAAGGCAGGCATTATTATGCACTGATGGGAAAAGACCCGGACGCTCGCAGCCAGTATGCGAACGAATCGTGGTTTGAACTGGCGCAAAAATTTACGGATGAATGGGACCAAACGTCCTTCGACCCAAATCACGAGACGCTGCCGCTGGAACATTTTGAGCCGATGCTTGAGAGTATTTTCAGGAAGAAAATATTTGCGACGATGCAGGCTTAATTTATGAGAGGCTTGGGATTATTAAGAAAGCTGAGGTAGTTAGTTCTCATAAGTAGTCCAAGTGGGTTCACCACCTGTAATCTGACAAATACTTAAGGGGCTTTGTATAATTTCAAAAGTGACATCCCGCTCCAAATCAACCACTGTTTCGAGGGTTGGATAGACTCTAAATATATCGCGAATATAAATTTTTACTAGTCTACCCAGCCCTTGAAGTAATCTTCAAAGATTTGTTTTTTATTCAAAGGCTCGACCATAACCTCATCAATGTATTTGTAATAAAAATTACAAACTACAATGTTCATCGAACGTTTAAGGCGTCAGATTTACACTCATCTTTGAAATTAAAAATAAAACTCCATTCAGTCCCACGACCTTCTAACGCCTTCAGCCGCAGTTGAAGTTTTAACCAGTCGATGTGTTTAAGTTCAATAAATTCAGAATTCTTATTTTTCATAATGTTTACAATAAACAATCTGCACTGCACCATTCACAAATAAAGCTTATCAACGTTTCCGTAACTTCCACCAAAGAATCCAAATCAACCCATTCATCAGGTTGATGGGTATTTCCACCTTTCGGTCCGAAGAGCAGCGCGGGGGTTTGAAAATATTGATGGAAAATAAACATGTCGCACGGCGCATTGAATCCCTGAACGCTTGCTGGCATACCTGTGACTTTTTGGAAAGATTCAGCAAGCTGAGTTACTATGGGAGAATTGATTTCAATTTCAGAGCCGGGAAGCCAGTCAATCGCCGGAACGACTTCGGGTTTGATCTGAAATAAATCAGGACGAGCGTTGATGATTTCTTCAAACCATTGAGAAAATGCCAGATCAATGTCTTCAAGTTTTTCACCCGGCACTTGCTGCCAGTAAAGCTCAACGCGGCAGATTTTTGGAATCGTAGTCGGTACCTCCATTCCCCAACCTCCCGCATTTATTTTCAAAACCCAGACAGGAACAGGGTTATCATTCGTCGAGTACAGCGGATGAATCGGAGCCTGCGCTTTTCTTAGTTTGGCAAAATTCTTCAACTCTCCCAGAAAATAGTGAAGCTGATCCGTGACACCGGATTCCGACTTGCCTTCTTCAAGAATTCCTCCGTCGTTCGACCTGAAAGTTACGTGAACAATCCGACCACCTAAGTGAGCCGGACAAATAATATTTTGACTTGGTTCGGTTACAATAACAGCGTCTGCGTTGTAACCGCGCAACCGCGCTGCGAGTGTTCCGTTCACTCCGCCAAATTCTTCATCTACTACGGATTCAAAAAAGACATCGCCTTTTAATTTTATTCCCGTATCTACGATTGTTTCGATAGCTACGAGGGCAGCCGCGATGCCACCTTTCATATCATTAGAACCGCGACCATAAAGGCGATTGCCTTCGATCTCCGCGCCGAACGGATCATGTGCCCATTTTTCCGACCCTATCGGAACAGTATCAATGTGACCTGAGAAGAGAAGCGATTTTCCGCCTCCGCTGCCGCGCAGCGTCCCCGCTACATTCGGGCGATTCGTGTAGTCGCGTTGATGGCGATAAGCGGGATGGATTTTGAGGTTTTCAATTTCAGAGAAATAATACAAATCAGAAGTTAATCCGATTTCTTGCAGCCGGTCATGCAAATATTTCTGACATCTGTACTCCGCACCAATTGGCGGCGTATTCTCAGAAGGAACTCGAACCAGATCACTCAAGGTCGAGATTAGTTTTTCGCGGAGCATTGTAGGAGTATTAAAATTCATCAACAGAATTCCTGAAGAGCATTGTTAAAATTCAAGAGTCTGATAACGAGAGTGTCTTGAATATTCGGCGAAACGTATACGTTTCGCCGAATGCGGAAATAATTCCTCAAATGCTGTACTTTCACAAGAGCTAATGCAGAAAAAATTGTTATAGGAAATACTAAGATAAAAAAGGGGGTTGGCTGGGAGACAGGGATTCGAACCCCGATAGACGGATTCAGAGTCCGTAGTCTTACCGTTAGACGATCTCCCACCAGACTTGTGATTATCGTTATCCCGACCAGTACTGTCAAGCATCACTAAGTCAATTTTACTGAAATAAGTTTGGAAATGCCCGGGTCTTCCATCGTTACTCCGTATAATGTTTTAGCCGCTTCCATTGTCCTTTTGCTATGGGTAATGATCATGAATTGAGTACTGGAACTCATCTCTAAAATCTTGTCAGCAAAGCGACCAATATTAACTTCATCGAGTGGAGCATCGACTTCATCGAGTAGGCAGAACGGGGAAGGGCGGTATTTGAAAATTCCAAGCACAAGCGCCATGGCGGCCATTGCTTTTTCACCACCGGAGAGCAGGAGAACGTTTTGTAATCTTTTTCCAGGCGGTTGGGCAATAATATCAATTCCACTTTCGAGTACATCAGATTCGTCAATCAGTCGCATTTCTCCATGACCACCGCCGAACAGCTCTAAAAACATTTCCGTAAAATTCTTATTAATCTCATGGAAGGCCTCGACAAATTTTTCACGCGATCTGTTTTTTATTTCATTGATCGCTGCAAGTGTATTTGCAACAGCGGTTTCGATGTCAGCCTTTTGCTCGACCAAGAAAATAAACCTCTGTTCGAGTTCTCCTAATTCTTCTAATGCCAATAAATTAACCGGACCGAGATTTTCAATTTTTTGTTTGAGTTCAGCTAATCGAATCTTTCCGGATTCAAGTTCAAACCCAGCCGGGAAGAAACTTTCCGAACCATTCTCCTCTAAATCTTCAAGTATAAATTCATCATCATCGCTAGTTAATTCAGCCAATACCACTTCCTTTGCAGGAGTTACTCCTTCAGCATCAGAAATTTGGTTCGTGAGATATTCTTTATATCGAGCGACAAGTTCCTCAAGTGGATCACCAAGATCGGTGTAGCAGGTAGATTTTAAGTGATCTAAATCCGTCGCAAATTTAGTTTTGGAGATTTCAATTTGTGAAATCGTGTCTCGGGTTTTCGTGATGTCGTCACGGAGCTTCGTTAGTTCTTTTTCAATTTGGGCCAGCAAGTCTTTTTTCTGCGCAAGTTCAGAGGCAAGGGATTCAGTATCAATTGTAATATTTGCTAATTCTTCATCTTCAATCAGAATTGATTCGGCAATTTTCTCGAGGTTTTCATTTAGTGAAGCGGTGGTTTCTTCAGCTTCTAACGCTTCCATCTGAGAACGTGACAAGCGCTGAGAAATGTCCTGTTTTTCGTTTTCCAAGCGCCGGATTTCATTCTGTAAAGCCTTTCTTCGCTCGGATTTAGCGGCGAAGTCGGCGCGCCGACGTGAAAGCTCCTGTGCCCGTTCCTGCGATTTTTCACGCATCAGTAAGACGCTTGCCTGTGAAACTTCGGCTAATTGATCGGCTGCTACTAACTGATTTTCCGCATTGATTAATTCATTTTCAGCATGAGAAAGCTTGGCTTTGAATTCACTTAGTTCATTACTTACCTGATGTTTTTCCTTTTCAACAATAGTGAGATGATTATTGGCTCGTTCAAGTTCTCGTCGAAGCTGCTGTTCGAGGCCACGTTGAACGGCTACATCTTTTTCGATTTGTCGGAATTGCGTATCAAGCTGAATTCTTTCCTGAATTGATAATGCTAGTTTTGATTTAAGATCTGATAAATGTTCCAGTTGGTCTTCAAAGCACATTGTTAGTTGCTCAACTTTGTCATTCAGTTCGGCTATCTCCCGCTTGAGCGCCAGGACTCCGATGCTTTGTTCCGCGGTACTCCCTCCGGAAATAATTCGTCCTGCGCTGATAAACTCACCGGTTTTTGTTAGATACGATGACCCTTTACCATTTGACTGGATTGAGCTTTGAATAGCCATTTGAATTTCCTGTGCAAGATATGTATCGCTGATCCGTGGCAAGGCGTGACCAAGAATTTCACTAATTTCCGGTTTTAAACCAAGGACGTCAATAAGACGAACTACACTGGAATCGGTAGAGTTGTGTCCGTACTGTGCTGACATAGTCGAAGCACGTTTTTCAAGAATTAAAAATGTCGCTCGTCCATGTTTTCCGGCTTTGAGAAAATCTATCGCATTAATCGCATCTTCAAAAGTTGGCGCCAGGAGGTACTGCATCTCTTCGCGCAGACCCGCTTCGACAATTTTTTCCAAGTCAGCATTAACGTTGATGTGGTCACCAAGTGTGCCAAGAATTTTGAATGGGGCATTTCCATTTTTATTTTTGATTTCTTTTGTAATCGCCTGGACAGCTTCAGAGTAATAGGCTTTTTGATCGTCCAGTTCCTGCAATGATTTCAAGCGCTGTTCGGCAGTCGTTAATTTATTTCGCAGCTCTGCCAGTCCTTGTTGCTTAACCTGTTCATCACTTTGAAAATGCGTGATGACCGAATTCAATTCAGTTAGTGCGGCTGAGAGTTCAGACTGTTTGATCTCAATTTCGCTGATATTTTCTGTGCTTTTTTGAATTTCTGAATGTAGGTTAAGGCTTTGCGAGCTGGCGCGTTCACGCTCAACCTCCAGACCTTCAATCTGGCGTTGGCATCGTTCGCAAGCCTCTGTGAATTGACGAACCAGTTGACGCCAGCGTTCGCGAAGCGTGGCATTTTCCGTACGTTTTGCCTGGGCTTCCGTGAGTGCTAATTCGATCCCGCGATCCGTCAGAGACTGTTGTTGAAAATCTTTTTCGATCTCGGAAAGGGAAGTGGATTCCTCGTTAATTTCCTGTTCAATCGAAATCAATTGAGACTTTAACCGTTCGGCTTCCTGTTCGGTTAATTCCCGGCGTTCGCTGATGGCTACTTTATCTCGCGCCGAATCATCCAGACGACGCTTGAGATTATTAAGTTGTTCCTCCAGATAAGTTTTTTGCTGCCTGGCTTTTTGAATAGATAGATTTTTTTCAGAGACTGCGTGACGGTATTCGAGCAGTCGCCCCTCAGAATTTTCAACTTGAAGATTAAGCCCGACTTTTTGCGATTCAGCGTTCGCGAGACCGGTAACTAATTCCTGTTCTTTTGAAGAAGCGTTTATTCGTTCATCTCCCAAACTAAGTAATTTTTCATTGATCGAATTAAAATCCGCTACGTAGACCGCTCGCATGAGACTTCGCATTTCATCCCGAAGCCGTTGAAATCTGCGAGCTTTCGCCGCCTGTCGTTTTAGGCTATTGGTCTGTCGTTCCACTTCGGCAAGAATATCTGTGATCCGGGATAAGTTTAATTTAGCAGCTTCAAGTTTTAATTCCGCGGCTCGTTGACGGTGCTTAAATTTTGAGATTCCGGCAGCTTCCTCAATTAGTGCGCGCCGATCATAAGGCTTGGCGGAAAGTACTTGTCCAATTCTTCCTTGTTCGATAATGGCGTAATGTGAAGCTCCCAGTCCGGTTCCGGCAAAGAGGTCTTGAATATCACGCAGGCGGCAAGTCCGCCCATTCATTTCGTATTCGCTTTCACCGGTGCGATACAAACGACGAGCGATTGAAATTCTTTCGCCAGATTCATAAACGTGGTTGATTATTTTGGGAATTGTTCGCCGTTTCTTTTCAGGTTGTTTAGCACTTAGAGATGCGTCCGATAATAGATGATCCAATTGATTCTCATTATCGCCAGTTAACTCCTCATCCACTTTCTCAAAATCAATTGGAGAGGTATAAATTTCTTCTTTTACTTTTTCCTCTGTCCTGATCTCGAAAGTTTCCGAAACGCGAAGAGTTAGCACGACCTCAGCTAAGCCAGATGGTTGGCGATTACGGCTTCCCTGAAAGATGACATCTTCCATTTTGCCGCCGCGCAGGGCCTTCGCTCTTTGTTCTCCAATTACCCAATTCAGGGCGTCTGCGACATTCGATTTACCGCAACCATTAGGCCCAACGACAGCTGTAATTCCTTCGGTATCGAAGAGGACGTCAGTTGGATCACAAAAAGACTTGAAGCCTTGCAGAAATACTTTTTCGATTCTGAGCATTGTTATTACGGGGTTAGTTACGATCTTTTGCTAATTAATGAAACACTATAAAGTGGCTTTCGAGCCTTTGTCAAACCAGCCCAGCCGCATATTTTATCAACGAATCCAGCTTGACAATTGTATGAAAATTAAGTGTCGTGTTAAAATTTCCATTGCGACAATGTTGTCGCAGAACAATCCCAAAATTCGTTTTCCAATCACAACTTAATAGCCACGTTGATCCGTGACAAAAGGAGACCCAACCTTATGAAAGTCTATGGAACAAAGGACATTCGGAACCTGAGTGTAATAGGGCATGGAGATGCTGGAAAAACATCTTTGATTGCAGCTGCTGTATACGCTTCAGGTGTTGGAACAAGACTTGGAAGAGTGGATGATGGTACCACTCCCACTGATTTTGACGATGAGTCAATCAATCACAAAATTAGCCTCAATATCTCACCAGCCTACCTAGAATTCCAGAACGCTAAAATAAATTTTATTGACACACCTGGATACTCTTCTTTCATTGCACATGCCAATCAAGCTTTGAACGTCACAGAGGCCGCCGTATTAGTGCTGGATGCCGTGAATGGTGTCGAAGTTAATAGTGAAAAAGCCTGGGAATTTACCAAAGAACTGAACGTTCCTACTTTTATTTTTATTAATAAACTGGACAAGGAAAGAGCCGATTTCGGTGCCACAATGGATCAAGCCAGGAATCTCTGGGGACGGCATTGTATGCCTTTCACGCTGCCCATCGGACGTGAAAAAGGCTTTCGCGGCATTGTGGATGTATTGACAGGTAAAGCTTACGAATTTGATGAAAAAGGTAAAACGAAGGAAGTTGAGTTTCCTTCTGAGGGGGGAGATATTGTCTCGGCAGCGCGTGAGCAACTCATCGAAATGGTCGCGGAAGCCGATGACGCATTGATGGAAAGATTCTTCGAAAATGGAACGTTATCTGAAGAGGAGCTATATTCTGGAATTAGGAAAGCAATTGACGAGTCAAAATTATGCCCTGTTTTCGCCGGGGCCGCGACATCCCTAATCGGGATCGTCCCTCTTCTCGATTCAATTGTCAGCTTTGCGCCATCCCCTGAAATGCGTGACACAGAGCCACTTTCAGCACATGTTTTTCGGACGATTTCTGAATCATTTGGACGAATTACTTTGTGTAAATTAAGAAGCGGGGTCTTTAATTCCGACGTGACGTTAATGAATAACCAAAAGAATTCGATGGAAAGATTGGGGCCTTTACACGTAATTCTTGGCAAGTCTCTGGAAAAAATTAATGAAGCACATTCAGGTGATATTGTCGCCATCTCCAAATTAAAAGAGACTTTTACCGGAGATACGCTGAGTGATAAGACTTACCCAATCACTTACCCAAACATTGAATATCCGGAGCCTGCGTTGTCGTATGCAATCGAACCCAAAACACGTCATGATGAAGATAAATTGTCCGGGGCAATTCATAAAATATTAGAAGAAGATCTTCAGCTCCATTATGAACGTGACGATCAAACGAAAGAATTTCACCTGGCTGGCTCAAGTCAACAGCATATTGAAATTGTTGTCGAGCGACTCAGAAACCGTTACGGAGTTGAGGTGGAGCTTCATTTGCCAAGAGTACCTTACAGAGAAACATTTAAAGTAAAAGTTGAAGCTCAGGGAAGACATAAGAAGCAGTCAGGTGGCAGAGGCCAATTTGGTGATTGTAAAGTAATTATTGAACCGCTGGAGCGTGGCGGCGGATTTACTTTCGAAGATAAAATATTCGGCGGCTCAATCCCACAACAATGGCGTCCAGCCGTAGAAAAAGGGATGAAAGAGGCTGCTTCACGCGGGTACCTGGCTGGATATCCAATCGTGGATTTTAAAGTCACACTGATAGATGGCTCATACCATCCAGTAGATTCTGATGATCTTTCATTTCAGATGGCCGGAAGAAAAGCATTTAAAGTGGCGATTGAAAAAGCTCACCCAATACTTTTAGAGCCAGTGATGCATGTTGAAGTGATTGCTCCTCAGGATAATTCCGGGGATATTATGGGGGACTTAAATTCTCGCCGGGGACGGATTCAAGGAATGGATTCCAAGGGAATGTCGCAGGTAGTAAAAGCGCAAGTTCCAATGTCGGAAATGTTAACTTACCCGCAGACCCTAAATTCAATCACGGGTGGAAGAGGATCCTATCATATGGAATTTTCCCATTATGATGAGGTTCCATCACATATTTCTCAAAAGATTATTCAACAGGCACAGGCTGATGGCCGAATCAGGAAGGATGAGGAAGATTAGGAATAGTAAAAAATTGACTTTAATAAGGCCTACTAAGTGTAGGCCTTATTTTGTGACTGACGGCGCAGGTTGGGGAGCGTCTTGTTTGGCTCTTTCGGCGTCACGCTTTTTATTTCCTTCGTCATATTTGGCTGCTTGTTCAGGAGTCAGGACGGTTTTGATTTTTGTCCGCGTCTCTTCCAGTAGTGCATCAAATTGTGGCTTGACGACTTTGAATATTTCACGTGATTTAGTCTGATGAGCAGCATAAATCTTCTCAGCTTCAATTTTCTGCTCTGGAGAAAAATTTAACTCTTTATCCATTTTCTCGAGCATCGAGGGGCGAGCAGTTCGTGCTGTCGTAGTCTTGGCTGAGATAAAATTCATCAGTCCGACTCCAATTAAGATACCAACTGTCACATAGGATAAAACCATCAGTCGCGCTTTGGTTCTATTTGAAGAATTAATAATCATAATTACCGGGCCTCCTCCATGACATCCGGGTCTTCACTTAAACGATCAAGTGAAATCGTTTCATCTCCGCTGGAAACAGAAATAGCTTCCTGAACGGCAGGTGATTGAGAGTTCAATGAGCTAAACGCAGCCACACTGCTGGCGAAAAAGATAATAGCGACCAGCCCCGAGAAAACCAAAAAACGACGTGTCGCCAGTAAGCCATATTCCCAAATTGAAGTATTACTGGCTCCTTCTTCTTCGATTCTGGCATTAAGTTTCGCCATGAAAAAGGGAGAAGGGGATTGCTCTATCGAATTATTCATCGATGCGTGAGCTTTGAATAATTCTTTCGCGAATTCATCCAATTTCTGTTTTTGTTTTAAAGGGGTAGACATAAAATTAATACATCCTTTTTGATGTAATTTTAAGCAGCCAGAGTTTTGATCTCAGTCTGCGTTTTACGCATTTCATTTAATTGCAAACGGCCTAACAATTTCCGCATCGCATGACGCGCTCTAAATGCTCTAATTTTAACCTTGGCTTCAGTCCAGGAAAGAATTTTCGCGATCTCTGAAACTGAATACTCCTCAGCATGTAATAATACTAAAATCGTTCGATCTTCAGGAGACATCTTTGATAAAAGCTTTTGGACGACTTCAGAGGCAATCTCAGCCTCCAGAATCCGTTGATGCTTTTTGATCGAAACGTTTGCCAGCTTTCCATCCACCCAGGAAACTTCATCTTCGGTCATATCAGAGACCGTCAATTCACCTTTGGACTTCCGACGTCGAAGCTCATCATAGCAATTGTTGACCGCGATTCTGGCCACCCAGTACTCCAGGCTGGCGCCTTTCTGAAAACTTGCCAGCGCAAAATAAACCTTCGTAAAAGTCTCCTGCGCAATATCTTCAACAGTTTCAGATTGCCGAAAAAAATGACGAGCAATAGCAAAGACACGACGCCTGTAGCGCGCCACTAATTCCTCAAAAGCGGCTGCGTTGCCTCCCAAGATTTCCTCGACCATCAGGTCATCGGAAAATTGATTTACCGGAACACTTTCAGATGCGATCATTTATTTTTCATCTCTCATCAGAGTTCGTTTCCTTAGCCATCACTGCGCCAATACGAAGCAATGATAAGTTCAGTTACAAGATTATTAGTTTCGATAATTTGTATTGTATAATAAAACTTCGCAAGGATAAAACTGGCAGAAAACGAGGCCTGTTTATACATAAGACCTATTATCGGACGCAACGGGTATCTAAAATGTAGGCTTCCCTGACGAGTGCTATAAGGAGTTTTTATATTTCAAGGCGACTATTTTTTTACATCCTTTTTGAAGCAATTCCATTCATTGCGTTAACCTTGTTGATTCTGACGGTATTGATTTTCGGGCAGCAGCTCTCCAAGCAATCTGAGCTGCTATTTAGCTCATCAGGGACTGTCTTGATCAGCTTGAAATTAATGCTGGGGTTACTGCCTGGAATCCTGATCATTACACTTCCATTTTCACTCTTGATTGGCTCATTGATGGCGCTGAATCGCCTCTCTTCAGACTCTGAGCTGGTCGCCGCCAGAGCTGGTGGAATTAGCCTCCTGTCATTGTCCTATCCAATTGTTACCTTGGGATTAATAGGTAGTATTCTATCGGGGATTTGTACGTTATATTTAATCCCAAGGGTCGCAACTGAAGCTAAGCGACTTAAAGGATTACTTGTACTACAGGCCCTGACGACTCCCATTAAACCTAAAACATTTGATACTCATTTTAAAAATCATCTCGTCTACGTTGACGAAGTTGATCACGTCACAGGCAACTGGCAGGGCGTCTTTATTTTGAGGAAATCCGAAGGCAAGGAAAACGTTGTTTTAACCGCCAAGGAAGGTAAGCTCAAGTTAACGTCAATCGAACCTATTTCAATTGAGATCGAATTAAGTGACGGCGTGCTGATTAGCTCTACGGATAATCAGCCGGAAAAGCAAAATACAATTCGCTTTGAACATCAGAAAATTCCAATTTCCGAAGAAAATCCTGCCATTGCCAAAGCTCTGGAAAAAGGAAAACTCCTTCAAGAATTAAGCTTAAGCGAACTTCTTAACCAGGGAAAAAACAGCGAAGACAAGCGAACAGTCAATCAAGCCTTAACCGAATGGCACAAACGGCTGGCACTTCCCTTTGCCTGCTCTTTACTGGTCATCCTGGCGATCCCGTTCGGCACAGCCTCTTCTAGAAAAGGAGGCAAAGCAGTGGCTTTCGCCTTCGGTTTCGGATTGGCCGTTCTCTATTATTTATTGTTAATTGCTGGGCAAAATTTAGCCTTAACTGGAACACTTCCAGCATGGCTGGGAATGTGGTTGCCGAATATTGTCGGCATTCTCAGCTTAATTAGCTTTCAACTTTCTCCTAATTTCCTCAGCACCAAAAGCAGGAAAGACGGCAAACCAACTAAAACTTCCCTCGTTAAGCTCTTAAGCATAGGTCCTAAACAATTAAGATTTAGCTTATTTACATCCATTCGAAGTTTTGGGATTAATCTCATTAACTACCTGCTCTTAAGTGAATTTATCAAGTATTTTTTCTTTTCATTGGTTATTCTGGTCGGAACATCGCTCATTTTCACCCTTTTCGATCTAATTCCTTCCATCGCAAAAAATCGCACGAGCTGGAATTATGTGGTCACTTATCTTGGCTATCTGAGTCCTCAGCTGGCCTATTATGTAACCCCGTTCGCGCTCTTGCTAGCATTACTGGCGGCGCATGGCGTACTCTCCAAAAGCCAGCAAATAACCGCGATGCTGACTCACGGCGTGAGCCGGTTAAGAATCGGCCTCCCAGTTTTTATTATTGCTCTAGCCGTTATGGCAACTCTTTTCTGGATTTCAGAAAACGTCCTTCCGGCATCTAATCGAGAGCAGGATTTCAGGTATAACACGATCAAAGACCGAAAAACTGAAACCACGATTTCTTTTGCTGACCTCAATTGGGTTAAAAGCGCCAACGGATCTTTTTATGGCTATCAGCTTAATCCAGTTAATAATAATTTGCTTAACACTACGATATATAGCTTAAATAAGGAAAAATTATTAGCTCGAATCATGCAGGCAAATACTACTAACAAACTTACCGAATCTTCCTGGAGTATTCTCAATGGCTGGAGTTATGAATTAGAAGGTGCCGGCAAGGAAAACTTTCAGCGCGTGACAGAGCCAGGACTGTTACCGGCTATCGTCATTCCAGAAGGGGTTTCTATTTTTAAGAGGTTAGTCAATGAAGCATCGAAAATGAGCTTCCTTGAGCTAAAATCTTATATTACGTACCTTTCTGATTTTGGAGCATCTACCACTTCCCTTCGCGTAGATTTGGAAAAGAAATTGGCTTTCCCCTTTTCATGTATCCCTTTGTTGATGGTTGCTTTTCCGCTTGCCTTAAAATCCGGCAGAAGAGGCTCCGGGACTCTTGCAGGCATCGGATTAAGCCTGCTTATTGGATTCACTTATTGGATCACCGGAAGCTTATTCGAGAGCGCGGGGAGGCAGGCATTTCTTCCTCCCGGCTTATCAGTATGGGGCGCTCATGCGCTATTTTTAGCCGTTGGCTTCTTCCTCATTTTCAGACGAAATTAAAAAAAGCGTTAACAGATAAATGTTAACGCTTTTCAGGATTTAGACTATGGGTGATTTAGGTTCCCATCTGCCAGCTATTCATGTACTCCACCATGTCAGGAGTAAGTTCATCAATATAAACCTTCATAGCAGCCAACTTAAGGCGAGCGATTTCGACATCTACTTCTTTTGGAAGCAGATGAATATCGGCAGATAATTTGCCTTTGTTTTTAACCAAATATTCAGCTGAAAGCGCCTGATTGGCAAAGCTCATGTCCATCACGCTGGCAGGATGGCCTTCAGCCGCAGCCAGATTGATTAAGCGGCCTTCGCCAAGCACCACAATGCGTCTGCCATTTTTCAAAGTGAATCCTTCGACGAAAGGTCTCAGTTCTTCCCTTTTGACTGAGGCATCTGCCAAAGCGACAAGATTAAGTTCGACATCGAAATGACCAGAGTTACAGACCATCGCGCCGTCTTTCATTAGCTCAAAGTGAGGCATATCAATGACGTGGTGATTCCCTGTCACGGTCACAAAAATATCCCCTTCTTTAGCAGCTTCGTTCATCGGCATGACGCGGAATCCATCCATTGTTGCTTCTAATGCACGGATAGGATCAATTTCAGTCACAATGACATTTGATCCCATTCCACGCCCACGCATCGCAACGCCTTTACCGCACCAGCCATAACCAATCACGACCAGGCATTTTCCTGCCAATAAAATATTGGTAGCTCGAATGATGCCGTCTAAAGTACTCTGACCAGTACCGTAGCGATTATCGAAGAAATGCTTGGTTTGCGCGTCATTGACCGCGATTGCCGGAAAGCTTAAGCGGCCATCTTTGAACATAGCCTTCAGTCTCACAATTCCGGTCGTAGTTTCTTCCGTACTACCGATGACCTCAGGAATTTGCTCCGGACGTTCCGAGACTAAGGTCACGACAACATCGGAACCGTCATCAATAATAATCTGTGGCTTATGGTCAAGCGCAATCTGGACGTGTCTTCGATAGGTGTCAGTGCTTTCACCTTTGATCGCATAAACAGAAATACCGTATTCTGCGACTAAGGCTGCGGCCACATCATCCTGCGTGCTGAGCGGATTTGACGCAATGAGAACAGCATCAGCACCGGCAGCCTTAAAGGCGCGCGCCAGATTAGCAGTTTCTGTGGTGATATGAGCACAGGCGACCATTCGCAGACCTTCCAAAGGCTTTTCCTTGGCAAAGCGCTCGCGAATCATTTGCAACACAGGCATTTCCTGTTCAGCCCATTCAATACGCTTTTTGCCTTCCGGCGCCAGCTCAATATTCTTTACATCGTGTTTGATATCCAAAATTTCCTCCTGGAAAAAGTTATTCACTAATTTTGCTAAAACTTAAAGACCGGCATCAGATTTTAACTGAGCAGCCTTATTAGTCACTTCCCAGCTAAAGCCTTCTTCATTGCGTCCAAAATGTCCGAACGCCGCAGTTCTTTGATAAATCGGACGGCGTAAATCCAGCGATTCAATAATTCCCTTTGGAGTTAATTGGAAATTCGCACGGACGATTTCAGCCAGTTTACTTTCATCAATCTTTGAAGTGCCATGGCAATCAACGTAAACAGAGACAGGCTCTGCGACACCGATAGCATAAGCAAGTTGAACCTGACAACGATCCGCAATGCCGGCAGCTACAATATTTTTCGCGATATAACGCGCCATATAGCAAGCTGAACGGTCAACCTTTGTGGGGTCTTTACCAGAGAAGGCTCCACCGCCATGAGGCGCGGCTCCACCGTAAGTGTCGACAATAATTTTACGTCCTGTCAGCCCGGTATCGCCCATTGGGCCACCCACCACAAAACGGCCAGTCGGATTGACATAATATTTGGTATTTGCGTCAATCAATTCTGCTGGCAGTGTGGGTTTAATTACTACATCTAAAATCTCCTCACGCAAACGCTCGGTTTCGACATCTTCTCCGTGTTGAGATGAAATGACGACCGCGTCAATCCTGACTGGTCTGCCGTTATCATATTCGACGGTGACCTGCGATTTACCGTCAGGACGCAAATAGCTCAATGTCTTATCACGGCGTGAAGTGCTCAATTTTCTAGCCAAATTATGCGAAAGCTGAATCGGCAGTGGCATTAATTCGGCTGTTTCATTTGATGCGTATCCAAACATTAAGCCTTGGTCTCCGGCGCCACCAGTATCAACTCCCATCGCAATATCCGGGGATTGACGATCAATCGTACAAATTACCGAACAGGTTTCAGAATCAAAGCCATATTTGGCACGATCATAACCAATGCCTTTGACCGTTTCACGAGCCAGTTTCGAATAATCCAAGACAGCATTGGTAGTGATTTCGCCACCAATTACGATTAAGCCGGTAGTAATAAAAGTCTCACAAGCGACGCGCCCTTTTGGGTCTTGCCGCAAGACTTCATCTAAAACGGAATCTGAAATTTGATCAGCGATTTTATCGGGATGTCCTTCAGTAACAGACTCTGAAGTAAACAGGAAGTTTCCCTGTGATTTCATCTGGTATTCTCCTTGTCAGTAAACATAAAATGGTGAAAAAGAAATGCAATAATAAAATTTTATCAGTGAGGCTAATTTAGCTTAACCCGGACGTGACTTGGAATAATGCAAATAAAAGGGGACAGGATTACACACCATTAAATGAGTGTCAATTATTTCTTCAGCGAACAACAAGTCGCATTAACTTCTAGGGTGGAATTTCTGATAAGAATCTTTCACCTTATCATCCGTGACGTGTGTATAAATCTGAGTTGTTCCAATATCAGAATGGCCTAATAGTAGCTGCACAGAACGCAGATCTGCTCCATTCTCAAGGAGGACTGTCGCAAAACTATGCCGGAGCAAATGGGGAGTGATGTAATCAATTCCTGCTTTTTTGCCATATTCCTTGATCATCAACCAAACCTTTTGTCGCGTCAGCGCTCGACCTCCTTTGAGGATAAAAAGACGATGAGAATTATAATTCATCAGCAATCGCTGACGAGCTGGAAAGTACCGCGTCAAATAGGTCAAGGCGGATTGCCCAAGTGGAACTTTACGCTGCTTACTTCCCTTTCCAAAACAAGTCAGAAGGCCTTTTTCAAAATCTATATCAACTACTTTGAGACCAATTAATTCTGAGACACGCAGCCCTGAAGCATATAAAACCTCGAACATTGCCCGGTCTCTTAATCCTTCATCCGAACTCAGATCGGGTGTACAGAGTAATTTCTCAACCTCAGCTTGAGAGAGAAACTTAGGTAATGTTTGCCAACGTTTACGCGACTCAAGATAAGAAGTAGGATCAACATCAAGTATTTTCTCACGTAAGAGAAACCGATAATATCCTTTGACGACTGAAGTGAATCTTGCAACGGTTGAGTCGCTCTCACCGCTGACTTTACAATTTGCGATAATATTTACTAAGTTTTTTCTGTCGAGGTTTAATAAGGTAGTTTTCGTAACTGAACATTGCTCCGCTAATTTATATAAATCTCTTCGATACGCTGCCAGTGAATTTTCAGATAATCCCTTTTCAACCCGAAGGAATGATAAATACTCGTGAAAATAATTATTCTGATCCATAAATAATACCTATAAGACTTGACCTCAAAAGGCAGTCTGATTACATTCGTATTTAATCCATTGGAGCACCACTTAATGACGTTCACACTAAAAGAGATAGCAGACAAATTACAATGTGAGTTGATCGGAGATGGCAACCTGATTATTAGCGGCATTGCTCCTATTGAAGAGGCTGGCAAAGATCAAATAGCCTTCTTATCAAATCCGAAATACTTCAAGCATGTCGCGACAACGCTGGCCGCTGGAATCATCGTTTCTGACATAGAAATGTTACAGGGCAAGCCCGGAATTATTTCCTCGAATCCGTACCTTTCATTTGCTCATTGTCTTGAATTCTTCCACCCGAAACGTTATCAGACTGCCGGAATTCACGCAACTGCTGTGATTTCCACTGAGGCATTTATTGCAGAAGATGCCTATATTGGTCCCTACGTCATTGTCGAAGCAGGGGTTTCTATTTCTCCTCATGTCTCTATTGACGCTTTTACTTATATTTATTCAGGAGCCACGATTGGAGAACATACTAAAATTTACTCCCATTGCGTTGTTCGAGAAAACTCTGTGATCGGAAAAAATGTAATTCTTCAAAACAATGTTGTCGTCGGATCTGATGGCTTTGGTTTTGCAAAGCGCGACGATTCGAGTTGGCACAAAATTCCTCAAACCGGAATTGTGATTATTGAAGACGATGTAGAAATTGGAGCAGGAACAACGATTGACCGTGGGACAATTGGTGCGACAGTCATACATCGTGGCGCAAAAATCGATAACCTGGTTCAGGTCGGACACGCCTCCTCTGTCGGAGAGGATACATTGCTCTGTGCACAGGTAGGATTAGCAGGAAGTAGTAAAATTGGTAAAAACGTCATCCTCAGCGGTCAGGTTGGCGTTGCTGGTCACCTGACAATCGGGAACAATGTCATCGCGACGGCTCAAACAGGAATTCCAACTTCAGTGCCGGAAAATCAGATAATATCGGGCTACCCCGCAATACCCAATCGTGAATGGTTAAAAGCCTCAGTAGTCTTTGCTAAACTTCCCGAACTGCAAAAAGAAATTCGAGAATTAAAAAAACAACTAAAATATTTACAGAAGGAACCATAAGGAATGGCAGTCAAAATTGAAAACCGCGCCTCGATTAAAGCCCCGGCGAATACTTCAGAAATTATTCAAAAAGCTTTTGATGTGATCCCCCTCGAACATTTGCGAGGGTTGAATAAAGTAGTCCTGGTCGACTTCATTTCCCCACACCAAAGAATTCAAGTCCCCAACATCCAGGAACTCCCCGGGCTTTATCATCCGAAGGTTGGCACGGATCAGCCATATTTTGAAATTGCCTTAGGTGTTCTGGTACCAGCGAAGGATTCTTTTTTCAAAAAGTTTGCCGCCAAATTAAACTATAAAGCGAACCTGACAGGATTAATCTTTTCGCTTCAGGCCCAGCATTATCAATTGAACCTCGGGCACGGAATTAAAAAGCATCAATTCGAAAATGCTGTAAAAAATTACATGGATAAATATTTTGTGATTTGGCGTGAAAGAAATGGAGGCTGGAGAGCTAAGGCCTTCAAGCCATTACAGCCATATATTGAAAAATGGTCGAAAAATCTCAAGAAGAAATATGAAGCTGAACAGAGAAAAAAGAAGTGAGGCTATTCCTCACCCTTCTCTTTTCTGACCATCTCCAGAATATTCTCTAAGACCTGGATCAGGTCTTCCCTCTCCACTTGAGAGCGCCTGAATTTTAATTCAAATGAAAATTCCCGTCCCGGAGCTTGATGCCTGAAAACAAAGGGTTGCGATCTCTGGGACTTTTTCGTCCGCTCTTTTCGAGCTTCATCACGCGTCATACCGCGATCAGAAATTCGATTTAAAAATCCAACCATCGCCTCTTTATTTGGCTGCCTTACTATTTGTAAAATCAATGACTTAGAGACTATGTCGGCGCGCCGACATAGTTCCCGAATATCGCTTGGGAGAGAAGCAATTGAAAGAGATTCAGTCACTGACGATCTGGATTTGCCAATCTTTTTAGCGACCTCTTCATGGGTATATCCAAATCGTTCGACGAGAACAACGAGGCCATCGGCTTCTTCAAAAGTAGTCAAGTCTTTGCGTTGCAAGTTTTCGATGAGCGCGATCTCAGCTACTGCCCGGTCGTCCACGTCCATCTCAATACAAGGAAGTTCACGTAGTCCGGCTTCGCGAGCCGCACGAAAACGGCGCTCGCCTGAGATAATCATGAAGCGACCACCTACTTCGGAAGGTCTCACCAATAATGGTTCTAATACACCCTTCTCACTAATCGAAGCAATAAGTTCGGTTAAATCTCCGATCTCAATTCGCGGTTGATTAGGATTTGGCTCCAGGCGATCAATGGCGATCATACGGCCAATTGGAGCACCGCTTCTGGACGAGAGTTCTTCGACATAGTGCCTGTCGTGACGCATTTGAAGTGACGCTGGTAATCCTCGTTTAGTTGACACGCTGTAAAACCTCCTCGCAAAGTTTTGCGTACTCGATTGCCCCACTCGATCCAGGCGCAAATGTAAAAATTGATTCCCGGTACGCCGGGCTTTCCTCAAGCCTCACCGAGCGGGAAATAGTTGTTTCGAAAACCTTGCTCCCAAATACCTGTTGAATCTGTTCAAAAATATCTTTTGACAGAGTCGTTCGCTTATCCAATAAAGTTACTAACACGCCCAGTACCTCAAGATGTGGATTTGGTCGTGCCTTGATACGCTGGACAGTTTCCAGTAAATCATCTGTCCCTTCAAGGGCAAAGTAGGATGATTGAATTGGAATGATAAGATGAGTCGCAGCAACTAAAGCGTTAACTGTTATTAAACCCAGGGTTGGAGGGGTGTCAAGGATTATAATGTCGTAGTGACGTCTGGCGCTATCAAGGCGGTCTTTCAATCGGAAAGGCGCATCCAATTCCCCAACCAATTTGCCTTCAAGTTTCGCTAAACTGATCCTGGCAGGTAGAATGTCAAGATTTTTGACGGTTGACGGTTGGACAATATCTTTCCAAGTATAATCATTTTCGGTAAGAAATTCATATCCTGAAATGGTAACAGAATGAAGATCAAGGAATGAAATGGTGCTATTTGCCTGTGGATCAAGGTCCACAAGCAGCACTTTTTTCCCTTTGTAAGCCATAGCCGCAGCTAAATTAATAGCCGACGTGGTCTTACCGACTCCACCCTTTTGATTTGCGATGGCAATAGCTATACCTTGCAATCAAGTTCCTCTCGTTAAGTTTCGATTAATATTTTGACGATTTAATGTAGGGCATCCTATGCAAGGAAATGTGCGTTGTCAACTTAACTTACTGAACTGAAAAATTGAAATACCAGCGCATTTTGACCTTTCCCTTCCTGTCGGCGCGCCGACTTCACTCGCAACTTATTCAAAATAAAGCCCTTACTTGCAAAATTCATTATTCTCTGGCACGGGAATCTACTATTTTCAGGAAAAATGATATTTTTTTATTTACCAAATAAAAAGGCTTCAATCATTAGATTGAAGCCTTCAACCGAATCACAGGAAAGTCAGATTACATTTTATAATCATTGAGATCACCCAGTTCCTCTGGCCACTCGATTTCTTCCTCATCACCATCATCATCAAACGAAGAAAACTCATCTGAATCAACCTCTTCACTGACACGAGACTGTCGCAAAACCTCATCGCGAACGAAGATCGGACAATCAGCCCGCAATGCCAAAGCAATAGCATCACTTGGGCGAGCATCTAAAAACATCTTTTCATCATCTTTGCCAATTTCAAGAATCGCGTAAAATGTATTATCTTTAAGTTCTGTAACTACTACCTTGGTCAGGTGCGCATCCAATTGATTCAATAAATTTTTAAAAAGATCGTGCGTGAATGGCCGGGGACTGGAATTCTTTTCAATCTCCGCAGCAATAGCCTGGGCTTCATTCGGTCCAACCCAAATCGGCAAAACAGCCTCACCATTTACCTCTTTTAAGATTACGATGGGTGTATTCGTGGTTGGATCAAGGATTAACGTTCTCAATCTCATTTCAATTTCCATAAAACCTTTATTTGCTTAATTTTATATTAAAGAATCAAGCTTTTACTTAACAATTTCTCCGTAGAGACTATTTTTTCCGGATTTCGTAATTAATACTTCAACTATTTCCCCTAAACTAGCGTCATTCTTGGGAAAATTAACCTTTTTCTGAGACTTCGAATAACCTGAAAAATCATTCGGCGATTTTGAACTAAGATTATCAATTAACACTTCTTCTATTCTCCCAAGGTATCGCTGATTATTCTTTATTTGGATTCTGGACTGCAACTCCTGAACCCGCATTAACCTCTCCGTTTTTAATGATTCAGGCAAAGAGTCCTCATAAGCTATCGAAGCAGTTTTAGGTCGCGCTGAATAATTAAACAAATAGAGGCTATCATATTCTACATCCGCTACCAATTGCAGCGTTGCCAAAAAGTCCTCTTCGGTTTCGCCTGGAAACCCAATGATGATGTCTCCGGTAATCGAGTATTCCTTTTTCGCATTTCGAATAATCTCAATCTTTTTCAAATATTCTGCTGAAGTGTACCCTCTCCGCATTCTTCGCAAAATCTTATCGCTGCCTGATTGAATCGGTAAATGGATCCACTCACATAGATTTTCATACTCATCCATGACATTTACGACTTCCTGATCAAAATCTCTCGGATACGAAGTTGAATATTTTATCCGGGAAACGCCGCTGTACTTTCCTAATGATTCCAACAACTTCGCGAATGTAATTTCAGATTCGCTAGCGGGAGAATTAATTCCTGGAATATTTCCTCGATACTTACCACTCAAGCCATAGCTATTCACATTTTGTCCAAGCAAATGAATTTCCTGATAACCTTGAGCCGCAAGACTTTGAGCTTCCAATAAAATACTTTCCGCAGTTCGACTCCGTTCCCTGCCGCGTGTGAAAGGGACAATGCAGTAGGAGCAAAATTTATTGCATCCTTCCGTAATCGTGATCAAAGCCACATACTTAGACTGACGTGACACTACATCAAGATCATAAAAATCAGCATCTTTAGTGAGTTCAACATCAATGACGCGGTCAAAACCTTTTTCAAGCTGAATCAGTAACGCGGGTATTTTACCGATGGATTGTGTACCAATGACCATTTTCACATCACTGCTACGATCAAATATTCTTTCAGCCTCCGCTTGCGCTACACATCCCATCACGCCAAAATCAGCTTGTTTTCCCAGAATCTTTTTTTGCTGGTGCTTAATATCGGCAATGCGACGAAAGACCTTTTGCTCAGGCTTTTCACGCACCATACAAGTATTGAGCATTATCATATCAGCTTCGAGCAGGTCAGAAGTCTGTACAAATCCTGCTGAATTAAATGATTGTGCAGCCTTTTCACTGTCGTGCACATTCATCTGGCAGCCATGCGTTTCTATGTAAACTTTTTTCATTCTAATTTTTAAAATACCTCAAAGTATTTCACGTGCAACAATTTGCAAGTACTACCGAAGCCATTATCTGACTTAAAGTAGCTTATCATCTACTGCTATTTATCGCTTTGTTGTCAGCATTTCTTTCGCAACTTTTAAAGTATTATCCGTAATTGCGGCACCACCCATCATTCGCGCTAATTCATCAATTCGCTGTTTTTCCGACAAGCTGGTGACAGTAGTTAAAGTCCGCGCACCTTGGATATTCTTCTGAACAACCAGATGGCAATCTGCGTATCTGGCGATCTGAACCTGATGCGTGACACAGATTACCTGATTAGATTTCGACAATTTCTTTAGTCTTAATCCAACTGCTTCTGCTACACGCCCCCCAATCCCCGTATCTATTTCATCAAAAACGAGTGTTCGGGGATATGGTGTAGGGGCAATATTTGTTTTCAGTACCAGCATCAATCGAGAAAGTTCCCCACCTGAGGCCACTAAGCTCAGCGGACGCGGCTCTTCACCCTTATTCGCCGAGAAATAATACTCAGAAGATTCCTGACCTGTTTTACCTAGGACACTGCTTGAGGAATCTTCATTTAACTGTTGCAAATAAATGGGTATTTCAATTCCACTGGTATTTCTTTTAAAGTGAATGCTGAAATGAGATTTCTCTAATGCAACTTCTGAAAGATCGTGCTTTAATAACTTTTCCAGGTCTTTTGCAGCCGTTTTTCTTGCAGAAGTTAATTTCGCCGTTATTTTTTTATATTTAGTAATCGCGAGTCTTAGCTTTTCTTTTAATTCTTCCTCAGTTACTTCACTATTCTTTAGCTCAGTATGCTTGTTCTTTAATTTTTCGAAATGCTCAACCAGTTCAGTGATAGTGACACCGTACTTACGCTTAAGCCTTTCCAGGGCGACCAAACGGTCTTCGATAGTCTGGAGCCCAGTGGGAGAAAAAATAATTTCCTCACCATAACCTCTAACTGTATAAACAACATCCTCAAGCAAAGCCTTCGCGCCGGAAAGCTGCTCCATGCTGGAAGCAAAGCTCCCGTCAATTTCCAGGAGAGATTCCAGCCGTTTTAATGCCTGACCAATCTGTGAAGTAGCGGATCCACTTGCTTCATACAGTAGTTCGGTAATTTCAGTGCAAAGCCTTGTCAATTTTTCGGAATTCGCCATTTTCTTCCGTTCTGTTTCAAGTTCTACGTCTTCATCAATCCGGGGGTTAATTTTTTCGATTTCCTGGATTTGAAATTCCAGCAGATCGAGCATTTGAAGGCGCTCAGCTTCAGATTTTTGAATAGCTTCTAGGTCTTTTATAATCGCAGAGGCCTCTGTGAAACTATCTTCGACGTCCTCTAAAATCGCTTCGTGCTTCCCAAAGGCATCCAGCATCCGGCTCTGGTTCGATTGCGACAATAAACTTTGCTGCTCTCCCTGTCCGTGGACATCAATAATATGAGGCTGGATTTCTTTTAAAAGATTGATCGTAGCCGATTGATTATTGACGAAAACCTTTCCGCGTCCAGTGACTTGCAATTCGCGACGGATAATCAGGTCTTCGCCATCAAATTCGATTCCGGCCTCAGATAGTAATTTACGAAGTGGCAGGTTGCCTTCAATTTCAAACACGCCTTCCACAAATGCCTTAGATTCTCCGGTTCGAAGCAGATCAAGGGAAGCGCGCTCCCCCAGCAGCAATCCAAGGGAAGCCAGAATGATTGATTTCCCTGCTCCGGTTTCACCGCTTAATATATTTAAGCCTTCGCCAAACTCAACACGCAGGTGACTAATCACCGCTAAATTTGAAATCGTAATGAATTTAATCATTCTTCTGAATTAACCTTTGATTTTATTGACCAATACAACATCAGAAAATCCGAGTAGATACCCGGAATTCAGCGAAATGTGCATGGAACTTTTTTCAGCTCTTCGAGCAATATAAGCCTGCCGATTTTACTTATCAACTGTCATCGGATTATATTCATAGCGAAATTTTTATTTCGACATTTTCCATGGAGGTAATATGAAGCAGATCAAACCGATTTTGGCCATTGGCGTTTTTGTTTTCGCGCTGGGAGCCAGCACTACTACGTACGTTGGTGATAAAGAAACTATCGCCAGACTCACCGGAGAAGTCCTGACGTTGCAAAAACAAATGCGCGACTTACAGGAATCTTTCGACAAAAACAGCGGACAATCCACTGTGCTCCTGCAAAAGATGTCTGACAATTCTGAAACGACGGTAAGAACTCTTGCGCAAATCGAAGAGAACATGAAAACTACGACGACCGTCCAAACGAATACTTCGACCGGCGTCAATGCGCGGATTACTAAATTAGCGGAACAGCAAGGTTCAACGGATCAAAAGCTGAACAACATCTCGACGCAAATCAATGCTCTCAAAAATTTGATGGAGCAACAACAAAAACAGCGAATCGAAGAAGAAAAGAAAGTTTCACAGGCTCCCGCCCGCTTTGATAGCCCGGATCAGCTGTACGCCTATTCCTACTCGCTCTATTCGCAGGGTAAATTTGATGAAGCCGTGACGGGGTTCCGTCGCTATCTGGAAGCGTACAGCACCACTGAGGCCGCTGACAATGCGCAGTTCTGGGTCGCTGAAGCGCTTTTTTCACAAAACAAATACTCAGAAGCTCTAAGCGAATATGATCGCCTTATTTCAAATTATCCAAATGGCGATAAAGTCATAGCCGGACAATTCAAAAAGGGTGTCTCGTTGCTATTCCTCGAACGCCGTGAAGAAGGTGTCAACGCGCTTCGAAATGTCATTGCCTTAGCGCCCAGTTCAAACGAGGCGGCACAGGCGAAGCAGGAACTTGATCGGCTTGGTGAGAGCGCTACAGCGCCCGTTTCACCCGCCGCGAGCAAACTAAAACCGCGACCCAGAAGGTAATCTGGCAACGGGTAAATTTATTCATCACTACTACAGGAGGACGAGATGGCATCATTTAATAAAATAACAATCGTAGGATATTTGGGAAGAGACCCTCAAATTCGCTACACCCCGCAAGGCACGGCAGTATGTGACTTCTCAATTGCAACATCAGAACGCAGGGGCGGCGGCGCGGATGCGCAGGATATTACGACCTGGTTCAAAATTACGGTTTGGGGCAAACAAGCCGAAACCGCGAATCAATATTTAGCCAAAGGTCGGCAGGTCTACATCGAAGGCAGATTGCGCCAGGAAGAGTACACCGACCGTGAAGGCATCAAACGGACTTCCCTGACCGTCAACGCCAGCGATGTCCAGTTTCTGACTCCGAGAGGTAATGATGAAGGCGGCGGCGGTTCAGCTCCCAGACAATCAAGCGGAGGTGGAAGTTCTGCACCACCGCAGCAGAATGATTCTCACGATGGGCCGTCAGATGAAGACATTCCGTTCTAACTGTAGCTACAATTCGTAACTTTTAAAGGGCAGATTTTCTGCCCTTTTTATGTGTAGCGCAAACTTTCCAGTTTGTGTTTGTGGTCGCCAAAATATAAATTAGGAAAAATGCGACCCTTCAAGATTGGAGTCCATTTCAAATACATTGTAATGGAAAAAGGCAAACTGAAAAGTTTGCCCTACTTCAGATGAATCCTGAACTGGTTCTCAGCAATCCCGTAAACATTGATTGTAATGCAGACTTCTCCGCTGCCGCTCAAGCTGCGCGGCAATCGAAGATTCACCACCTGCAAAATATCCTTTCTATCCAGCGTACAAGACTTCAACATTCATATTTCCAACTGTGGTGCTGACGTTTTCCAAGAAACTGCGACTTCGAATTCCTGAGCCGAATAAGAAAACTGCCAGTTGGAATTCTGACTAATTCTAAAGTAACATCATTCATACTTTCCGTGTACTTGCCAAATGGTGCAGGCGCACTTTCTGTTTGGTTGAAAGCAGTGATTTGTAATCCAATTAATAATCCGAGAATAGTCGTCATCCTCATAAAGATTCCTCGCTCAAATAATCAGCACACGACTGAAGGACATTCGCACCGATAGCTATTTAGTCAGTTTCACTGGGTGAAAAATTCTACCTTTACTGCAGACACGTGACGAACTGGGATGTCACACTTTTCCAACTGTGACATGGCAAAAGAGAAGGCTGCCTAAAGTCAGAGTGTTTTTACTCATCAAAAACACTCTGACTTTAG
>JAYTCQ010000265.1:0-20502 GCA_043736395.1 Blastocatellia bacterium
TGACATTCGAAGCCTTGACTAACTTAGGTCTGCGAAGCAAATGATTATTTGAAAAAAGTTGGGGGATAATGATCTGAGCAGGTTTCAAATATTTTTGCATCAGAGTTTGGGGAGACTACGATGCATTTGCTAAGTCAGACAAGTAGTAAAGTCGAATTGTAGACAGCATCTAATTGAGCGAAGTAAAAGGACAAACTTCAGTTCAGTTCTTATTGTACACTGGTATAAGCTGCTGGTGCGGATGAATCAATGTGATTCATCCGCACATTTTTTTGCTCAGTGTTACGCCACTTTTTCAATTTCCTGCGGTTCGATGTTCAGGTAATATCCTACGCCCGACATCGGTATAATATTTATCCCAAATGGTTTCAGTTTTCGACGTACGTTGGTTACGTGAACGCGGATAATGTTGTCCTTCCAATCTTCTTCATGCCAAACCTGACGCCAGATTTCCTGATGTGAAACAGGGCGACCGTTCGCTCGTAACAGGCAGGCAAAAATGAGGAATTCAAGCCGTGAGATAGAATAGATAGGAATCCCGCGACAGGTCAGATAGAAATAATCGTACTCGACGCGCAAATATCCGTCATCATAAACATCCGCTTCTGTTTCGTTACTTACCAGCATATCTGTAAATCCAAAAACAGGCTGGTGAGTAATCGCCCACCAGCCCGTTCAGATTAATACTAAAAGCTATTTTAATTAGAAAGTAATGCGACCGGAGAACTGCACTTGGCGATTTGTTCCCAGACCGACAGTACGGCTTACCGTGCCATTAATTAATCCGAAGTTTCCAACGTTATTGCTGGTTTCTCCGGTAAAAGTGAATGGTTGACCGGGTTGCTGTCCCGGCAGATTGCTTGGCAAAGCCACTGGAGGGTTCGCAAAATTGTTCCGGTTGAAGAGATTGTAAATCTCTGTGCGGAATTCCAGATGAACCTTTTCCGTGAGCTTAAAGCGCTTTTGCAACGTCAGATCGAACTGACCAAAATTAGGACCATACAGCGCACCGCGTGAGAGGTTGCCATACGTTCCAGGCTTCGGAATCGTGAAGGCAGCCGGATTGATGAAACGTTGACTGCCGACAGAAATATATGGATCAACGCCTGCAATACGATCAGGGCGTCGGGTGCTACGTGAGTTGTTGCCACCCGGCGTATTGATGACTGCAGTGAAGCCAATCGGTAATGGCGCTGCCGCACTAATCGTTCCCGGCAAGGCGCGTACTTCGCCAGCGGTGCAACCGGCTGCTGCATTGGTACATTGAATGACCACGTCAGGACGCGAAATCGTAATGTTGAGTGGTGTACCCGTGCGGGCATTCAGGATTCCTCCCACTTGCCAACCACCAACAATGAAGTTGCCAACAGAACCAAAATCCCACTTGCGACCTTGACCGATTGGTAATTCATACAACGCATTAATATTCATTGAGTGACGAATATCAAAAGTGTTATTTCCGCGTTCACCGTTAAAATTGAAAGGGTCTTGCGCGGTTTGTGCTTCGTTAGAACCTTGTGTCGTACCAATGCTGTGTGACCACTGATAATGTCCACCCAGGGTCAGGCCGGCAGTGAAGCGACGATTGATCGTCATTTGCATCGCATTAAAGCTGTCACGTCCGCCGCTGGTTTTGAAGTCCACCTCACCAAAAGGAGCAAGGACGGCTCCATTGCTTGTAATAATGTTACCGCTGGCATCAAGTGCTTTATTGATTACGCTGAACTGTCTAACCTGCCGAACAGCAATAACACGTCCAGCAGTATCGGTCACATTAATCGTTCCAACACTGGACGGAAGCGCAGCTCCATTAGCGACTGTCGCGTTACCCGGTAAAATCGTGTTCGTGATATTTCGTTGGAATAAATTGCGTCCCTGGCTGCCAACGTACGCAACTGTGAGAACGGTATTGCCCGGCAATTGTTGTTGGATAGACATCCCATACTGACCAATTCGTTCCGGGACGCGATAACCATTAAAGTCATAAGCTCGCGGCGCAAAACCTGTCACCGGAGCCGTTACCGTTGAGACAGCACCCGGCACAGTGGCATCAAGCCCACCAGCAAAGGCACGCGAAGTGCGCAACACGTCTGATTCAATTGGTTGGATCAAATCTTCAAATTGACCTGGTCCATAATACAGACCGCCACCAACTCGAATGACTGTCTTGCCTTTGAGAGCTTCCGGTGCCCAAGTGAATGCCAAACGCGGCCCCCAGTTGCTTTTACTGGATTGATAAAACTGACCATTCCCCGGCAGGATTCTACCTGTGGCGGCATCCATCAAAATCGCGCGCCCGTCTTTCTCTTTCACTGGCGAATAATATTCATAACGCATTCCGAAATTCACCGTGAAGTTCGGGCGAATCTTCCATTCATCCTGCGCATACCCAATGTAATAACTCTGTTGAGCGTTATGCAATCCCTCTTTGTCACGAGTAATCGTCGTGATCGGGTCAGTGGCAATTCGGAAGCCACCAGTACCGGACATATCACCGATAAATGAGGCTGTCAGGTTCTGATTCAGTGCGAAGTCGCGCAAATTGCCGTAGCTGTAATTCGTTCCGCCTAACTGATCAAATTTTACAATCACGCGGCGATACTCGGCTCCGATTTTGATCTGATGATTACCTTGCAGGAACGTCAAGTTATCAACGACATTATAGGTAGCCGGACGAATCGGTTGCGCCCGTCCGTTACCCGCAGATGATTGACGAGTCAAACCGCCGGGACTGGTGAAGCCTGTGGCGGCACCGCCGTTGACACCAGGTTGCACAATGCCGCCTGTCAAAATAAATGATGATTTAGAAAAATCTATATTTGATCCCGCAACTGTCGGGAAAGAGGTACTCAACTGTGAATTTGCACGATTGATACCAAATTTAGTTTCGTTGATAAAACGGCTCGCATACGTCTGGTTCAACGCTGCAACAAAATTATCTGGTTGCTGATCGGCGACTAAGACACGACCTGTCAACCCGTCAGGCGAATTCAAATCACCCGTCGTGCGCTGGTATCTCACATAACCGTTAAGTGTTTCAGTGAAGTTCGCATCCATTCGGAAGCTCAAGGCATTTTCATTTAATCTGGCAACGCGATTGCCTTGAATCAGTTGAGCAGAATTATTCAAACCGCCCACATTTGAATACGCTCCCGAACCAATCGGGAAGGAGTTGATCGCACCACTGGTACGCAGGTTTTGAATGCGAGTCAAAGCCGCTGTCGCGTCTGCGGCAGTGATGTTCAGTTGCGCGCGGGCTGCTTCCCCACGTGCATCTGTAGTGCCAAAATAATTGACAAAATCACGGACGTAGTTTGAAGGTGTGGATTCAATAATATTAAATCCGGCACGTTGACGTAATCCTTCATAACTCCCAAAGAAAAATAACTTGTCGCGCACAATCCGACCACCGAAACTGCCACCGAACTGATTCAAGCGCAATTTCGATTTCTCGCCCGCTGCATCGAAGAAATTCGGCGCGTCAAAAGCATCATTGCGCAGAAAATGAAACCACGAACCGTGATAATTATTTTCGCCGCGCTTACCAATGACAGTGATTTGACCACCTGTGCCAGTTCCATACTCAGCCGGATAATTCGAAGAATCCACGCGGAATTCCTGAATGTTTTCAAGTGAAGTCTGCAAACGGAATTGCGAACCTTGCACCGTCAAATATCCGGGTGAAGCATCCCAGATTGCAGAGCTTTCAATACCATCCAGTTTGATTTGATTTTGTTGATTGGAGCGACCATTGAAGCGGATTTCGTTGAAGTTTCCGCTGCCTGAATTCGTTGCACCCGGGCTTAGAATGTATAACTGTGAAACGTTACGACCATTCACTGGCAATTCCGCAACCTCACGCGCGGTCACGTTCGCGCCCAGACGAGCTGATGCGGTATCAACGCTGGCAGGTTCATCGGAAGCAATAATATTGACGCTTTCGGTCAATTGACCTGCTTCAAGTTCAATATCGAAATTGCGGGACTGACCAACGCCAAGGACGAGGTCTGTGAGCGTAGCGGTTTTAAAACCAGTCGCTGAAACAGAAATTGTGTAAGTGCTGGGACGCAATTGAGGAATCTGATAAATCCCCTCTGCGGTTGTTATTCCTGTTCGATCTACACCTAATGCTGCGGAGCGCACACTTATTTTAGCACTTGGAATGACTGCTCCGGATTTATCCCGAACAGCACCTCCCAATTGAGCCATATCTTGTTGCGCAAATGATGAAGTACCGAGCACAGCGAGGATGAATAAAGTTAACAAGTTAGAAAATTTAATACGAGGACTTAGCATAAGCTCACCTTTTTGAAAACTCCGGTTGGAATGAACTGATAGCGCACACGAATACGCCGAATTGATTGATATAAATCCCAGCTAGACGATAGATTTCGTACATTACTTTCGATGTACGTTTTCGATAATTACGGATAAATTCATTATTTCATTTGGGTCTGACCATTAATGAATGGTGAGAATAGTGGCGAGACGTTAATTAAAAGTAAGGACAAGGTAAAATTATTAAAAAGTTTACGTTAATTCCGCCTTAAGTTTTCAAAGTTATCGTTTGGAAAATACAAATAATTTTGATTCAAAATATCTTGAATTAAGCTTCGTGATTTGGGCAGCTTTAAGTAGAGAAGTACGTCAACCTTGCTGAAAATAAAAAGGGAAGAGTCCACTCAACTCCTCCCTTCTCCATCTGACTACTTCTTACCAGAATTTAATACCCGCCCAAGATAGCGCGAACAATCTTGAAATAGATGTCCGTGTTTTCCTGTACACCGCCGAATGACCGCCACGGCTCGCGTCCCGTTCGGCTGGTACTGTAAGCCGAAACGGGAATGTCCGCCGCCGTATGCACCGCAAAGGTGCGTCCCTGCGCTTGGCCTCGCAGGAAGAACCCTGTTTGACTCGCCCGATCAACAGGAAAAATTGGATAACCTTTCGCCGCCACTTCTGCGCTGATATTGGCTGGCAGGCTGTCAACGCTCGGCGATGGTAATGGATTGGTCAGAAAGGATTCAAAGCGGTCGCCGCTCGCGCCATAGCCAATCAGGATTTTGCCGTCTACATCCAAAGTTTGCGGATAGCCGTCAGCTGCAATGGTATATTTCGGGAAGCCAGCCGCTTCATAAACATTCACCAATTTTTGTCGTTCGGGTTGGGTTGCGGGATCAAGCTTCGTGGCGTCAGATGGTAATGATTTCAGAGCATCCACTTTTCCTGCCAAAGCTCCCATAATTGAAAAGCCCGCGCATTCGTGATCGGCTAAAACCAGCACCAGCGTATCGCCATTCACATCGGCAAAATTCCGGGCGACATTTATGGCGTTATCGAATTCCAGCGTCTCCCAGATCGCACGTTCCGCGTCCATTGAATGTGACTGCTTATCAATGTGCGCGGCTTCGACCATCAACACAAATCCTTTCTGATTTTTGTTCAGGACACGTAAAGCCGCTCCAGTCATTTCTTCCAGCATAGGTTGATCCGGAGCGCGATAATCGTCCACTACAAAGCTGGTTTGCCCCGGTAATAGTTGATTGCGACGCTTGGCGATTTTGTCAGTTGAAGTGTTCATATTGCCCCAACCGAACAAGCCTAACAATTTGTCAGGAACAGCATTTGAAGTTGCACTGCTCAGCGTAGTCGCACTGTCCGCATACGTGAATCCGGCGTTCTTGAAATCCTGAATTAAATCGCGACCGGGGTCGGATGCGCCACGCGAAGCGGCGGGTAATCCCCAACCTGAGGCTAAATCTATCGGCAAAGCAGGATAATCATTGGCTGCGCTACGACTGGAACCGAATTGGCCTGAAGGGACAAACCAACGACGTCCACCGCCTAACAAAACAGCTAAGCCAGTCCCGAACTTATTAGTATTTGCAGCATCGGCTTCATCCAGATATTGGTCTACAATACCTGTTCCATTCCCGCGTAATAGAGTGTGTATAGCATTCGAGGCAGGTGTTGCATCTTCGACATCCGAAGTGGTCACAATACCGAGCGAACGGCCTAATGTCCGATGCAAATATTCGGCGAGGTATTCCACACGCGGCGCATAAAATGGATTTGTCACACGCGCCGGAAAAACGCCTTCCTGATTATTATTGAAATGATTTCCGGTCGTGTAACCAGCCATTCCCGGTGCCGAGTCAGTCACAATACTGTTCAGCGAATGAGTCGTAACCAAGCCAGTCCCAGGGAAGGAATCCATTGCTAAATAACCATTGGAGGTTCCGCCTGTGACACCGTGTCTCACTAAACGCGCGGCAGTTCGATGGGAAACACCCATTCCATCGCCGAGCATAATAATGACATTTTTGATTCCTTCCTGACTGAGGGTTGGCACGTCAAGTGCAGCTTCGGTCTGACGCCCGATAACTTCCCTGCTGGCGACCGAGCGACGAGAGAATGTCCTCTCATCAATGGCTTCAGTTTTCGACAAAGTCGCATCTCCAGGTTCTCGACGATTAAGTTGTCGAGTGAAGCTGTCATTCCAAATCGGATGCACGATTTCAAATTGTGAAGAAACAGTTACCGTTCCGGTAGAATCGGCAAACGTCGCACGAATACGATGCATTCCAATCACTTCTGAGGTGTAACCGCGTAAGTTGAATCCACCCCAACCTGCAACAGTGATGCCATCAGTTGTCGTGGTATTTTGCGCCCCGGAGGTAAATTGTTTTTGCTGTCCATCAATAAAAATTGTAGCGGAAAAAGCTCCAGTTCCCTGACCTTCGAGGCGCAGGTCAAAGCGTTGTCCAGGCAAAAAACGTGCTCCGTTTGGTGGAGTAATTGTCACGTTCGATGGTAAGGCGTATGAGACCAGGCTGGTTCCGCACGCGGCAATCAGCAGGCATACAAAAAGAGTCTGTCGAATGAGGGTATTCATAAGTTTTCCTTTAGTGAATTTGAATTATTGTTTTAATTTTCGGGACTGTTTTGAACGAGAATTTTTCAATGGCTGAGGTATTTCTACATAGCTCTCAGCAAGAACGCGAACCGCCCAGGAATCTTGTTCCAGTTCGCTTTGCCCACTAAGTTCGAGCGTACCAATAACTTCAATCGGAGATGACAACGATTTAAATTTTTGCTGTTTTCGAAGCACTACACGAACAGCATCAACAGGTAGATCGCCAATTCCTCCGCCGCTTTCATCACAATAAATTGGACGCGAACACAAATAGAAATAATGTTCTGGCTGCTCTTCCATTTGCGCCATAAAACCTCTGAGGCGTACGCGTTTTCCCTGCAAGCCTCGCAATTTCGCAGACGGCTTCAGTTCATTGGTTGAGGGTTCAAGAAATTCCTGAAATTCAAGCTTGGTAATTGTCGAAGGGACTTTCGATCCAGATACTTCAGCTTGAAATTGAAACATTCCAAACAAGCTGAGAAACAAGACAAAGAGAGTTATCATATTGTATTGCCTAATGATTAAATAGATTCTGTTATTGGTGAAGAAAAAAAATATACTTTGCATGTTAAAGGCGTCACAGGAATGCCTTAAGTATTCATCAAATCGAAGCTAAATGATTCTTAAAGACTGAAACTTCATTTCCACGACTTTCGTATAAGGCGAAGATCAGAGAGAACTTTATCAATCCGAAAAGAGAACTTCATGAACGAAAATAGTAATAATCAAATAGCAATTAGCGAGCATGATGTGACTCGCCTAATGGCAGGGAATGTCGAAAATGTTCGGCAACAATTAGTGCTGGCGTTGGAGCAGCTCGGCTATCGCGTCCTCAGTGAAAATCCTTTGCAAGCTCGTCACAGTGCGCGTGGTGGCGGAAAATATATGATGTCTGCGAATGCGCTGGATTATCCCACGCGGCTCGAAATTCACTTAAAACCGCAAAGACAGGGAGCCACGCAAGTCCTCTTCGATTATCGTGTCCAACACGGCGCATTCGGCGAAGGAGATCGGCAAACTCTTACGCGTGAAGCAGAAGCGATAATAGCTCTAGCTTCACAACAACGTGAACAACGGCAATGTTCTGGATGTGGTGTAGGAGTTGGAATTGATTCGCGATACTGCCGCAAATGCGGTACGCCAATCGTTACGAAAGTTCCAGCCGAATTGGAAGTTTTACGCCTCACCGCCGGAGCGCGTGCAGGTTATCAATGGATGTGGATTGGTGTAATTGGCTTTCTCATTTCGTTTGTTTTCCCGCTCTTTTTTTATGGAAGGGTACATCCAGTGGAGTCTTAGCAGTTTTGGGGGGAATCGTTTCTGCTCTCTCAGCCTGGGCGATAGGAGCAGGCTTACGGCGGTTGCATAAGACTATTAATCCGAAAATCGAAACCGAAGAATTACGCTTGCCCGCTTATTCAGTCTCGCCAATTGCGGTTCCCGTCACCGATGAATTACCAATCCCGTATTCTTCCATCACCGAAGGCACGACGAATTTATTGCCTGACTTAGAGGAAGCAGAGCCTAATCGCCGGGAGAAAATAACTTCTTAAATTCGAATTGTGATTCTTGATTGAGGTAAGGCGTCAAAGCATCATTTGGCCGGAGAAGTCTTTTGGAGCAAATCGGTACAAATGTTTTCCCAATGTCATAGCCTCGGCTTGATAGTCTGTCTGAAGTAATTGGATAAGTTGTTCGAGTTTCTGAATTTCGGTTTTCTCAACTAATTTGAGGCGGATGATATGTTGTGACAACAATGCCAGATCGTTCATTGATCCAAGTGTTCGCGTCAAATTCCTGGCATTTTTCAATACCTCCGCCTCGACTCCGATTTTCATTTCACTAAGCATTTGCAACTGATGTCGCAAATGATTTACCTGAATTCGCCATTCGTGGTAGCTCTCGGTCTCAGGCTCCGTAAAAGCATGTTTCATTGCTCGACGCCCCTTTCGATAAGTTAATTTTATGCCTTTCTGCAATTTCAGGCACTCGTCAAATTCCAACTCCCAATTTTCCACTTGAACACGGGCTGCTTCGAGTTTAGTCGCCACAGCCTTCATTATTTTTTTCTTTGAAAGAATACCCGGTGACTTTTTCATTTCACGTTTTATGATTCGCCAAGTGTCGGGAGCCAATGTTTGTGGGGACTTTTCTTGCAGCTCTCGCAATGTTTGCTTCAAGACAGTCGCATCCCGCAATCCGGACAATTGCCTCCCCAGATCGCGAAAGAAAATATTATCGCGGTGATAAACCGTGCTTCCGACTTCCCTTTTCACCAAACGCAGGAATGCACGTAGTCGCTTCAAACACCGCCGCATTTCGTGAATAGAAAAATCCGCCTGCTGATCTGAATTCGTAAGTTGCCCTCGCGCAATGTCTATTTGCTTCAGCGCCGACGAGCTTATTTTTTCAGCGAGGATGGTTTTCTTTCGATCTTTTTTCATCGCATTCCGTGATTGCCGTAATTGATGAAACGGGAAGAATTTTGAAATCCCGCCCTCAGCAATCATCCGCGATTATAACAGTTTCTTTGCTTTGAACTTCTTCTCCATGACAAAGGTAAGTACTCAAGCTAATTAAATCAGGCTTAGACAGGATTTACAGGATTAACAAGATGATAAGAAACACTGATGAAGATTGGTCGCCTGTAAATCCTGTTCATCTTGTCCATCCTGTCTATACTGGTTTTATTTCGCTCACCTGCTTATTCTGAGAAATTCTCAATGAATCCTCCAGATCAGCCTGAATCCTTCATTCATCTATCGCAAATTGATTCGCAACCGCGTAGACAAACGGCGTACGATAATTTTTGTCGAGCAAGTTCATTGCCGCCAAATTCAGATTCACATTTCAGGACAGAATCAATCCGGTCAATGGACGAATTTTCAATCGTCTGGGTGAGTGGAATTTATTCGTAGACAATATCTGTCATCGTCTCATCAAAAACCTTGTCATTACCCAAATCTTTGCATGGAACGTGCGATTTGGTTTTCAGCCCGCGAAGTCGGGCGACAGCATAAAGCCCAGGGTGAAGCGCGTTTCGTGCGGAACCCTGGGAACATTAGCGAAAAACGAACTAGCCCGCGAAGCGGGCGACAGATGTTGGTAGTTTGCTGACCCCGCTCTGTCGCCCGCCTTCGCGGGCTTGCTCATTCCCTTTGATGCTTTCCTGGGGTTCGCGCCGCGCTTCACCCCAGGCTTTATGCTATCGTCCGCTATCGCGGACTAAAATCGTGCAAAGATTTGGGTAACGACAAGCATCAAAGACTTGGGACACTGTACGTGGGAAGTGTTGATGAAGGCAGTGCCGGAGATTTGACGCACTCCAGCGCGGCGATTGGCTATGCGATTGAACAGAGATTTCCGCTCACGGGTGCGGTGGAGTTGGTGAAGTTGAGTGGGTGGTAGCGGTCAATTTCTTAACAATTCGTTCACCGGGTCGCGCCTGTAAATTTGGCATTGACCACAACACCTGTTGGCGCGACTCCGGTATAATGAATGTTAGCTGACGGCCTGAGTTACAAGCCTCTTCTCTCAGAAGAAATAACTATGTCAATGTAGTGACGAACCCCAAAACCATTAAACGAAGTATCTGTTAAGCCAGTTACAGCAAATGATTGGTCGCGCAATACACGAGGAGTCACAATACGAATAACTTCCTCTCGCACGTCACCCACAAAACAGGCACCTAAAAGATCAGTTACAAATACCCCCAATGGTAAACAGCCCCGTAAGATTGTAGTCACATCAACAGGAATATTAGTTTTTCTAGCAGACGCACTCGCTGAAAGAGCAAGTATTCTAGTTGCAGGCAACATTGCAATTCCCATGTCCCAAATACTGCCGGCTGAATTACTCCAAACAGGGCAGCTTGATCCAATGTTAGTACTTTTATTGATTGGTATCGTAATACCACCATCCATTGGGCAAACCAACCCTGCGGGGATTGAGGCATAGTTGAGTAAATCTGCTTGGTTGCCAAAGTTAAATAACATGTAGAAGGAAGCAGGTGTAATGCGAAGCATATCTTTGGCTTGCTTTTCGCCTCGACCTCGCAGTTCTGGATATGAAGGGGACGTTGGAGGACCATACATGCGTTTGCATTGTACAAGAATCCCTTTAACTAAAGTTATATCTGGAGTCCGAAGAGTGAGTCGAATGCCAATATCTGCTCCGTACTGCGTCTCATCAGAAACAGGGAGATTAGTTGGATAAAAGTTAATTTCAACCCTTTCCCCTGTGTTTGAAAGTCGACGAGCAACCTCATCCAATCTTCGGCTGATTGTACCTCTCACTTGAAAAATAAATTCATCAGTATAGCTGTCTTCTCGTGTTGCACGTTCACCTTGACTTTCAGCTTGCGCTGACGTATTTGCACGATCACGAATATCTTCTGCTGCGTGGCCAAATAAACCGCCAACTTCTACTGCGACTACAGGATTATTAAATATTCCAATCATAACTTTTAAGTAAGACTATTTTTCAATTTCTTTGATTGATTTCTCAGACATATTGAACATTACGTTGGGTGACCCATCATTGATTTTATATTTGAAACCACAGTGAATTGCAGCGGCGATAAAAACACCATTTGTAACGTAACCCATGTGCTTTTCAGCGACATGTTTCAGACCATAGCTCGTACGGTGTCTATTTATACTTTTGATTTTACTTATTTGATTTAACCAAGAACAAGCCTTGACAAAGTCGTCTAAGCTGTTGAGTAGAGTGGCTTGTTCTTCATCAAATTTCCGTTTGTACTCTTCCCTGCTTAATTTTCGGCCATCGTCATAAATACCGATCCCAAAATTTGTTAATTGAGGGAGAATATCAATGATTTTCTGTATTTGATCTTTTGCCATGAAATGACTCCGAATAAACAATAATTCCTAACAATAAGTTTTGCGAGCGCGTTGCAGGATTGGATTTTTCAAGTTCATCCCGATTGACGCGCTTCGCAACAATGAATGTTATGCGCGCTTTGATTACTCAAGATCAGCAATCTTTTCTGATGTATAACCTTTTAGAATAGCCCATTTCGGACCGCTCGTATCGTATGCCATAGGTTGAATATTTGCGACGTGATGCTCTTTAACCCATTTTTGAGGCCACGGATAAGCTGGATTTGGGTAATTTATGTCCCAATCCATAAATGACTGAAATTGTTTGTCATCATCAAATAAACGGAAATTTATTGTCGGTTCAGTTTTATGGAGTTCTTGAGCTAGTTTCAAAAGTTGCGTTTGATTTAATTTGCGAGGAACCAATAAATTTTTCCATATTGTACTTGCCTTTTTATATGTACCAAGATGCTTGGTCGAGATTTCTTCATTTTTCTGTGCGGCAAGAGTCACTGAAAAAAAGGCAAATATTACCAAAAGAATTGAGGTCCGAAATTTGGTTTTCATATTTCCCCCTAATTTGAAGGGTAAGCGCATAACATGAATTATGTGGATGAACACATTTCCAATAATTGAACCTTCTTTCTATTATTGGAAACTAATTACTAATAATGGAAACATCCGCATTTCCATTATTGGAAAGTTTTATTTTCACGTCAGCCCGAACCGAGTCCGTACATGGTATTGAAAAAATCTTAGCGCGAGGCGTCGCTGAGTCGGGCTGAAAACTACATTTGATTTGGCATTTCCTAAGTAACATAACTCCCACCCATCACCAAGAAAATTCTTCATCTGGACATGAATTAATTTCCAGTCCCTACGAACGACGAACAGCAGGTCAGAGAGACGAATCTGAAATCACTTGGACGCGAACGTTTTTAGTATTTCGACAGTACATTGTAAATCGCCTGATCGAAAATTTAACTTTGCAAAGCTGATGGAGTGCAAACTGTTACTTCCAACTCGCCGAAGCGTTTGGTGTAGACTTGGTCAGCCGAGGGTGTAACCAGGAAGTTCCGTCCTTTGGGATAATGAGAACGAAAGACCTGAAGGGCGGAGCTGTCAAAGGCGCGCGCATCCCATTTGCATTCGATCGTATCAACGGCATCGCGTCGTCTCGGTAAGATAAAATCTACTTCGCGCCCCGCTTTATCGCGCCAATATTGCGCAGGCGTTTCAGGGAAGTGGGATTGCAAATGCTCCAGCACAAAGTGTTCCCACAAGATGCCAAAATCATCCTGACGAAGCGGATCCCAGCCCCGCACGTAACTAACAAATCCAGTATCGAATCCGTACACTTTCGGTTGCTTAACAATTTCGGTCTGACCTCCGCCGTGAAAAGGTCGGACGACGGTCATCGCGTGCGTGATTTCTAAAGCACTGATATGGCTTTCGACTGTCGGGCGTGTAATGCCCAAAGCCGACGCGGTTTTTACGATTTCGAACTGACCGCCACTTTGCTTGAGCAGATACTCAAACAACGCATTGAAGCGGTTCAGGTCGCGGAAACCAAACAGGCGTTGAATATCACGAGCAAAAAATGAATCCATCCATTCACGATACAACAAAGGTTTTTTTGTTTCCGCCAGCAACGCAATTGGCAAGCCGCCGTGAAATAATCGTTGCTGCAGGCTTGCGCCAAACGCGGATAATTCGTCCCACAAAACCGGAGTCAGATGCACCAATCGCTTGCGTCCGGTCAAGGTATCTTTGAATTTTCGGCTGGCAGCCAGCGTGGACGAACCAGTCGCCAAAATCTTCAAATGTGGAAACATATCCGCGCCAATTTTCAAGATTCGTGCTGGATCACTGAGCTGATGAATTTCATCGAAGACGACAATTGGCTGTTCGCATCCACGAAAAAATAAGACTGGATCGTTGAGTCGTTCTTCCACCGAAGGCAGGTCGCAGTTCACATAGAAAACTTGATCCGCTCCGAGGCTTTCCGCGAGGGTTGTTTTGCCAACACGCCGCACGCCGGACAACCAAACGATTGGAGCTTCTTTCCACGCTTCCGCTAAGCGGTTTTGCCAAAAAGGTCTTTGAATCATAGCTACCATACTTTACATTTAGTACTACTAAATGTAAAGTATGGTAGCGTAAATAACCGTCCCTGAAAAGGGCTTTTTCAAGCAGGGACGACTACAACGGATTTAGATTGAATGTTCAGGAAGAGAAATCGCCACAATAGAAAGCCAGAAAATAACCTTCCAAACAGAGTCCCAACGGGACGGCATGCAACAGCCCAGGGTGGAGCTTGGCGTAACCCTGGGAAGCGTTGCGATGTTTGCACAAGCCCTGAAAGGGCGGCATAAATATCTGATTTTATCTCGTCCCTTCAGGGCTGTTGTTACGTTCCGAGCTTACCCAGGGTTACGCAAGGCTCCACCCTGGGCTATTACATACCGTCCCGTTGGGACTCAATTCGGAAGGTCATTTTCTTGCTATCCATCGCGAAAAAGAGTGGCAACTCAGGAAACCGCACTGAACGCGCATCTCAAAAATGCTGTAGTTAATAAAACGGGAAGAATTTTGAAAACACTCCCTCAGTGATCATCTGCGATGATAACAGAAGCATTACTTTGAACTTCTCCTCCCTGACACGAGTATAAAGCCTTGTCATTCAGGGAAAACCAGCACATTCACTCCCGGTTCAAGCGAACTGCCAATTTTCAAAGTGCTGCAAATGCAAAGCCGCTAGAACGACATTCTCAGGCGCAAAAAAATATTGCGTCCCGGCGCATCCAATCCAGAACCGTGTGTGCGGTAATTTTTATTGAGTAAATTCATCGTCGCCAAATCCAGATGTACGTTTTCAGCCAAACGCAAACTCCCGCGTAAATTGAGCGTCGCGTAACCTGCTGTTTTCAGAAACACCGGCGCACGGCTATTGTCATCGTTGATGTGTACGCCGTTGATTGTCGAACCAATTGGCAGAACACGGTTTTGTATTTGCAATAAGGTTTCACCCGTAGCCGCAAATAAATCATCCGCAGTTCCAAAATTGCCATCTGCTCCGGCACTCAAATGAGAACGAATCAATGAACCGCGAAAGAACGACGCGATGTCGCTGCGGCGTACGCTCGCGCCAATGCGTTCGTCGGTAATGTCACCGCCGCTCAAACGATTTTGCATACCGACAAAATCGCTGCTGGCTTCGATGAAGGCAATACGATTTTGCCAAAACGTAGGTTGATAGCGCAGCGACAAATGCCCATGTTGTGGTGGCAAACGTCGAATGAAACGATTCGGATTGAGTTCGCGACCGACAAGGTAACTGTAATTTCCTTCGAGCAAAATACGCGGCGTAAAGCTGTAACGAGCGAGTGCGTCTATACCGTAATATTTTGCGGCGCCATCGTTGACGAAAGCCTTGATCGCACGCGCATCAAGTGCAGTTGCCACGGTGACTACGTTTTGTGCGCGTTGCCCGGCGGTCGGCGCAATGATTGCGACAGGTAAACCCGCAAGTGAAGCGGGGATGTTCGTTGCAGAAAATAAGAGCGTGCGGCGCACAATCGGCTGCGTCAATTCGGCGTCAAAAATTTGTGCGCGGGCATAAAATTTATTTGTTTGCCAGCTCGCGCCAATTTCATAATTGTGCAAACTCTCGGCTTTCAATGATTCAATTTTTTTGCCACTCCACAAAGCGTTTTCGCCGTCGCTCAACCCCATCAACGCATTCGTTGCAACCGCAGCCGAAGCCGGAATTTCATAACCAAGATCATTCAACCCCAGCGCGCCAAGATCATTCAAATTCGGCGCACGAAAGCCGCGTCCGGTCAGCGTGTGCAAATTGAATTTCGTCGTGACGCGCCACGTCACGCTGGCGTTGTAGGTGAAATCCTGAAAGCTCTCGTCAGAGTTCGCCACACCAAGTGCGCGATTGCGGTCGGCGAATGTTTGCACGCCGATGCGCGTGAAACGTCCGCCAATATTGGTGCGCAAGCGATTGCTCCACCAATCGCCGCTGTGTTGCGCGAACAATCCAACCGTTGTGTAACGCGATCCGCTTGGATACAACGCACGTCGTTGCACGCTCGTGTGTGTGGTTGGATCAAATTCGACGCGGCTGGCGCGAATCAATTCACGATACATTTCACCGCCAAAAACTACTGCCTGGCGTTTTCCAAAATGTGTCGTCGCCTGCGACGCAAAGCCAAACGCCGTCACCATATTATCATCCGTCGTCACACGATCTGTCGTCCGCAAATTTTGCCGGATCGAACCGTCACGCTGCGCATTGACTGAGAGCGTATTTGTCCACGAATCAATGAAACCAAGCCTCAACCATTCGTGTCGCGCATAACCGAAGAGCAAATCCTGCGGCGCGAAATCTGAGCGAATCCGCCCCAGCCCGCCCCACAAATCTTTATATCCACGCACATTTTCCAAAACGCCGCGTTGATACCAGAGCGAAAGATTTTGGGTTTCACTCAAGCGCAGCGCGGCTTTTGTGTGCCAACCGTATTGCGTGAAGCCCGTGTCCTGCTGCCGTGCGCCAAGCAATTTGCGAACCTGCGTTTGGGACAAACCGAAGAACCGATGCAACACATTGCGCGAATCTGCGCCTTGCCCCGCGCGCAAATCGTTGTGCTTTTGCCACGAACCACCAAACAGTAACGCGATGCGTTTGGTGCCGAAGGTGAGTTTCGCCTGACCGCCGCCGCTCGCATCTGCGCTTGCGCCAAACGTTTGCAACTCACCTGTAAACAAATCAACAAACGCAGGCACAGCGGTCAACACGTTTATCGCACCGCCCAGCGCATCGCTGCCGTATTGTGCGCTGACGGGGCCAAGCAAGGCTTCGACGCGCTCGGCCTGGCTCGGCTCAATAAACGCGAGATATTGATTCGGCCCCGAACGAAACGTCGCGTTGTTGAAGCGGACGCCATCCACCAGATTCAAAACCTGATAGCCCGTCAGCCCGCGCAGGAACGGTGAAACCTGCCCATACGAGCTTTGCTGCACAAGAATGCCCGGCACACCTTCCAGCGCATTACCAAGCGTAGCGAGCGGACGCGCACGCAAACTTTCTTCATTTTTAATCGAGACAATTTGTGCGCTTTGTTCGACAGATTCGAATGCACCGCGCTGTGCGGTAACGGTAACGACTTCACGCATCGCGTTGATGCTTAATTGAATGGTTGCGAGGTCAGCGGTGCCGCCGCGAATGGTGATTGGCAATTGACGTGATTGAAATCCATTCGCGCCAACAGTCAACTTGAAAACTCCGTCAGGAACATTGGTGAGCGTGAACGCCCCGTCGTTATTGGTTAAAATCGTTGTCAGCGTTGCGCCTGTCAGGCTTTGCACGGTGACAATTGCGCCAGCGACAGGCGCTTGTGAGGCATCCTCAATGCGCCCGAAAACAACGTGTTGTGCAAAAACATAATTGCTGAACAACAACAGAAAAAGCAGGCTAATCCGCATAAAGTTTTGGAAGTAGCGCATAGTAAATTTGCAGCAAACGTAAAGCTGGCAGGGAGAAAAACAAGTTAATGGAACGATAACAAACTAAAAAAGCGAATTACAACAATTCAGAAAAGTTGCAATTCGAATTTAGATTCGGGTATCGAAAAACACGTGAGATTACTAAGAATAATTATAATTTTAACTTCTAAAATACAAGTAAACTTCAAGTTAAATTAAATGTACTTCCATTTTCAACTTATAGCTCTACGAATAGAGAATATTTATCAAAGACTTAGGATTTGCTTAACACGCAGTGAAAGCAACTAGCATACTATGGTCTTGTTTCAATAGTAATGATAGCAATAACTTATTAACCAAGATGCTCCAGGCAACTATCATTTTAGAAATTTTTGCGCTCTATCACGCACGGGGTCATCGCCATTACGGTGAGGAAGTAACCGAACTCCAACATGCTCTGCAATGTGCCATGTTGGCGAGACAAGCCAACGAGGAGAGACATCTTATTGTCGCTTGCCTGCTGCATGATTTCGGACATTTATTGCATAGCCACGGCGAAGACATTGCCGCACAAGGCATCAATACGAGCCATCAGCAATTAGGAGCGGGCTATCTCGAACAATTTTTCCCGGCAACTGTGATTGAACCAATTCGATTGCATGTCGAGGCCAAACGATATTTATGTTGGCGATTTCCGAGTTATCTCAATGAATTATCCGAAGCTTCGAAACTTAGTTTGCGATTACAGGGTGGAGTGATGACGAAACTGGAGGCTGAAAATTTTATTCAACTCCCTTTTAGTCAAGAAGCAATAAGACTGCGGCAATACGACGACGCCGCAAAGATAAAAAATTTGATTACTGCAGAGCTGGAAACTTATCAACCACTACTTAAAACATTAATTCGCTAACTATCTCTATTCATAACTTTTATACAATAGTGAAATACCTTGACTGGAGGAGTGTGACTACCAATGAAAATTTAGAAAGCAAACCTAACTTGCGTCTCATTACTCCGGCTACCTCTGACAATCAAGCCTTTCCTGAGAATCCGGTAGGGCTTTCGATTTGGGCAATGATTGCAGCCCTCGGCACGTATTTTTGCATGTATGGATTTCGCAAACCATTCACCGCTGGAACTTATGAAGAAATTACTTTCTGGGGATTTGGATATAAAACTGTCCTCGTTACTGCACAGGTCTTAGGATATACGCTTTCAAAATTTATTGGTGTCCGCGTCATTGCGGAGATGAAGCCTGAAAGGCGTATTCGAACGTTATGGATGTTTATCGGAATCGCGCAAGTATCATTATTATTGTTTGCGCTGATCCCTGCTCCCTGGAATTTCTTTTGCTTATTCTTGAACGGGTTGCCACTCGGAATGGTCTTTGGATTAGTGTTAGGCTGGCTGGAAGGACGCCGTGTCACGGAAATTTTGACAGCAGGATTGTGCGCGAGTTTTATTTTAGCGGATGGTGTCACGAAATCCGTAGGCGCGTTTTTGCTCGCCAGCGGGGTGACTCAATTCTGGATGCCTTTCGCCGCAGGATTAGTCTTCGCACTGCCACTTCTCATGTTCAGTTGGATGCTGACCCTGATTCCTCCACCTTCTTCAATTGACATCGCTCACCGTAATAAACGTATTCCGATGACGCATCGGGAACGAAAAAGTTTGTTTTGGAAATATGCAACAGGCTTGACTCTGCTGATTGGCGTATATCTTTTGCTTACCATTTTACGCAGCATCCGCGCAGATTTTGCGTCTGAAATTTGGAATGGGCTGGGCTTTACAGGACAACCGTCCGTCTTTGTAAATTCTGAAATTTTTGTCATGTTCGGTGTTGTTGTCATCAATGGCTTGGCAGTAGTAGTCAGAAATAATCGTCGGGCATTTTTTACCGCAATGGGTGTTTCATTGTTTGGATTCTTGCTGATTAGCCTTTCGTTATTGGGCTTGCGCAACGAATGGCTGGATGGCTTTTCGTTTATGGTTTTGATTGGACTTGGACTGTATCTTCCCTATGTTGCCGTACACACAACCATTTTTGAACGCTTGATCGCAATGACTGAGGATACTAAAGGCAACATCGGATTTTTAATGTACCTCGCAGATTCCTTTGGTTATTTGGGATATGCCGCCGTTATGCTAGGACGAAACCTGATCAAAACGGATCAGAATTTTCTTACTTTTTTTATCTCTCTGGCTGGAGCAATCACATTCGTTGCGACATCGTTGTTGATCGGAGCGTGGATTTATTTTGCAAATCAAACGCGGACCATCAAAATAAAATCATTTGAACCAAGGAGTATTTCGTGACACAGCTTTTTGATGACGCCATCGTTGGCGCAGGAATTATGGGGCTTGCGCACGCCTACGCGCTCGCCAAACGCGGGAGGCGCGTCATTGTCTTTGAGCGAAACCCACGGGCGATGGGAGCTTCCGTTCGTAATTTTGGAATGCTCTGGCCGATTGGGCAGCCGCTTGGAATACCCCGTGAAATCGCACTTCGGAGCCGTGCCATCTGGCTTCAAGTGCTGCGCGATAGTGGGTTATGGTATGAAATGACAGGCTCGCTACACTTGTCCTATCACGATCTTGAAACAGCGGTGCTTGAGGAATTCATCAACGAAGCCCCGGAGACTGAGTGTGAATGGATTAATGCTCAGGAAATTCACAGAATGTCTCCAGTAATTAACCCGGATAATCTTCAGGGCGGCATGTGGAGTCCTTCGGAAATTTGTATTAATCCACAAGAAGTTGTTGCGCTTCTCCCTGAGTGGTTGCATGAAACTTACAATGTTCAATTCTGCTTCAACTGCGCCGTCTCCGTATACGATCAGCCAACTGTCGTCGCAGGTGGAAAAGCCTGGAAAGCCAATAATCTTTATGTTTGTTCAGGCGAAGATTTTCAGACGCTGTATCCAGATAACTTTGCCGCAAGTGGGTTGTATCGCGTCAAATTGCAGATGATGGGTTCACAGGCGTTCGGTGACGCCGTGAAAATTGGTCCGATGCTGGCGGCAGGCTTGACGCTATGTCATTACAAAAATTTTCAGGATTGTCCTTCCCTACCCTACCTGAGAACACGATTTGAAAATGAGATGCCGGAATATGTTCGCTATGGCATTCATGTGATGGCATCACAACATTCTCGCGGAGAAATTACCATCGGCGATTCGCACGAATACGAAGAAGCCATCACCCCGTTTGATAAAGAGGAAATCAATGTCTTGATCCTGGATTATTTGCGCA
>JAYTCQ010000266.1:0-5618 GCA_043736395.1 Blastocatellia bacterium
AGGCGACGAACATCCTTAACATTGCTTGTTCGTCGCCTTCAGCGACGGATTGAACTGTCATCATGAACCTATGGTTTCGGCGAAACGCCTTCACCATAGGCTATATTGTTGGTCGCCGTTGGCGACTATTTCTTCAAGAAAATGACGGTCTAAACATTAGGGCTTTAGGTAATGAACACAACGCAAACTGGAAAGTTTGCGCTCCATTTATGACTCGACCAATTTCATTAATCACGGGCGCAGGACGCGGCATCGGACGCGGCATTGCCATCGAACTTGCCAAGCTCGGACACGCTGTCGTTATCAACTACGCTGGCAACGCCACCGCTGCCGATGAATGTTTGCAGCTCGTCCGCGAAGCTGGCGGCGAAGGCATCATCGTTCGCGCCGATATTTCCATCGCCGAAGATCGCACAAAATTAGTGCAGGAAACATTGGCGGAATTTGGTCGCATTGATTTGCTCGTCAACAACGCCGGAGTCGCGCCAAACGTCCGCGCTGACATTTTAGAAGCTGGTGAAGAATCTTTCGACCGCCTCATCAACATCAATCTGAAAGGCCCGTATTTCCTCACGCAAATCGTCGCGCAACAAATGATCGAACAGGTCAAAAATAATTCCATCAACGATTTTGGACTCCCGCGCATTGTGACGATTACTTCGATTTCGGCTTACACCGCTTCCGTCAATCGCGGCGATTATTGTGTAGCGAAAGCGGGCCTGGCGATGATGACTTCACTGTATGCCGCACGGCTGGCGGAGTACGGCATCAACGTGTACGAAATCCGCCCCGGCGTGATCGCTACGGATATGACCGCAGGCGTCCAGGAAAAATATGACAAGCTGATCGAAGATGGAGCGTGGCCGCTAAAACGTTGGGGGAAACCCGACGACATTGGACGCGCGGTGGCTGCGATTGCGCGAGGTGACTTACCTTTTTCGACGGGCGAAATCATTAACGTAGACGGTGGATTTCATCTGCGGACACTATAACGAATTCGGAAAATTTCTGAAGTGTATTGACATGGTTGGTATCGAGAACAATGAAAACATTAATCCCAAACTCAACTTCACGCCGCGAATTCCTCATTAATTCCGCGCTTACAACTGCCGCCACGACCTTATCAACAAACCTCATCGCTGCGCCGCCAACCAATGTTGACGAATGGTTTGATCGTCCGATGCGGTGGGCGCAATTGACGTTAGTTGAAAATGATCCGGGAAACTATGATCCAAAATTTTGGCTCGATTATTTCAAACGGATTCACGCGGATGCTGCGTGTCTGAGCGCAGGCGGAGCAGTCGCCTACTACCCGACAAAAATCCCTATGCACTATCGCAGCGCGTGGATGAAAGACTCCGATCCGTTTGGCGAATTATTTGCCGGATGCCGCAAACAAAATATGACGGTGCTCGCGCGGACTGATCCGCACGCGGTGCATCAGGATGTTTACGACGCGCATCCTGATTGGATTGCGGTTGATGCTGAAGGCAAAAAGCGGCGGCATTGGGCTGCGCCGGAGTTGTGGGTGACGTGCGCGCTGGGGCCGTACAATTTTGAATACATGACCGAAGTTCATAAAGAAATCATGACGATGTATAAACCCGATGGCATTTTCAGCAATCGCTGGGCGGGTTCGGGCATGTGTTATTGCGAACATTGTCAGCGGAATTTTAAAGCGGCGTACAACATGGATTTGCCGCGCACGAACGATCCTCAAAACCCCGCGCAGCGCAATTACATCGAATGGAAACAGCAACGATTATTTGAAGTCTGGAAATTGTGGGACAGCGAAATTCGCAAGATCAATCCGCAGGCGCGCTACATTGCCAATTCAGGCGGCGGCGCATTGAGTTCGTTGGATATGAAAACGATTGGCGATATTTCAGCTACATTATTTTCTGATAAGCAGGCGCGGCGCGGATTGGCGACTCCGCTACAAAATGGCAAGAACGGCAAAGAATATCGCGCTACGATGGGGCGCAAAGCGATTGGCGGCATTTTCAGCGTTGGCGTAGAGGAACCGTATCGTTGGAAAGATTCGGTGCAAAGCGAAGCCGAAATTCGCATGTGGGTGGCCGAAGGAACCGCGAACGGATTGCGTCCGTGGTTCACAAAATTTTCCGGTACGCTTTATGACAAGCGTTGGCTGAAAGTCGTCGAAGACATTTACAACTGGCATTACAAAGCCGAAAAATATTTGCGCAATGAAACGCCAATCGCCCGCGTAGCGATGGTTTATTCGCAGCAAACCGCTACGTTTTACGGCGGCTCCCGCGCCCAAGCCAAAGTCGAAGATCACACCGAAGGTTTTTATCATGCCCTTGTCGAGGCACGCATTCCGTTTGAAATGGTGCACGATAAATTGCTGGACGCCGCGCACACCGATCAATTTAAAGTTTTGATTTTGCCAAATATTGCGGCGTTGTCAGAAGCGCAATGCACTCAATTACGCGAATATGTGAAGCGTGGCGGCAGCATCGTGGCTACGCATGAGACTTCGCTGTTTGACGAATGGGGTGTGCGAAGAAAAGATTTTGGCTTAGCGGATTTGTTCGGCGCGAAATTCAAAGGCAGCCTCGAAAGCCCGATGCAAAATTCATATTTGCAATTGGAAAAAGATGCAGCAGGTAAGTTTCACCCAATATTGACAGGCCTCGAAGACGCCGGACGCATCATCAACGGCGTCTCCCGCGTAGACGCCGAAGCCACAGAAAAATCGGCAACGCCTCTGACCGTTATTCCTTCCTATCCCGATTTGCCGATGGAATTGGTCTATCCGCGCGTCAAAAATTCCGGCATCGCAGGCGTCCACTTGCGCGAAATCGGCAACGCTCGCGTAGTCTATTTCCCGTGGGATATTGACCGCACCTTCTGGGAAGTGATGTCCCCCGATCACGGCAAATTGCTCAGCAACGCTGTGCGCTGGGCATTGAATGAAGAACCGTTCGTGACGGTGACCGGTGCGGGGATGATTGATGTGACGGTCTGGCAACAAAAAAATTCAATGACCGTACATCTGGTGAATCTGACGAATCCAATGTTGATGAAAGGACCGATCCGTGAATTGATTCCGATTAGTGAACAGAAGGTTCGCGTTCGTTTGCCGCGTGATAAAAAAGCGGGAAAGGTGCAATTACTGGTGAGCGGGAAGCCGATTCCTGCGGAAGTATCTGGTGAATATTTATTGGTGACTGTGCCGACGATTCTTGCGCACGAAGTGATTGCAGTTGATTTTGCTGCAAAATAACTATGAGGCATAAATAGTAAGCGGATAGATAATTCCACTACGATAGAAAGCTGGAATCATTAAAAGGCAGCATACTGCTTATTTCCGACCGCGTTCACAAATTAATCGAACCGTTTCGTTGGGATTTAAGAGAAAATATTTTTCTTTGGTTTGGTAACTACCTTGATTTAATATCAATTTTCCAATCACGCCAGAAAGGAGTCAATATGAATCACGAAAAGACAGAGTTTGACGTTATCGAATGGATAAATACATTTTTTGACAGTACCGGATCACGAATCAAGGAAGAAGATATTAAGAGCGTTCTTCACTTTGCTCTGCTTTGGAATATGTTTGAGTCTATTGGATGTAACAAATCAGCTAGCATTCACACAATTCAAACATTCATAGAAAATCTTTTCACGCAAAGCCGCCTTAATGAATCCGATTTTGCCCGATTTCTCGAATATTTTCAGAATAGATACATTACAAATGGCGTAACAAATACAACCTTCGATAGCCTTAAATCTAGCAATGAAGGGACAAGAGAAAGACAAGCAAGAGAATTAGCCGAATCAGTACTCAAAAATAAAACTACAGATGTTAAGGACAAAGTTCTTGCACTTTTCTATATCGTTTACAGACTACGCAATAATCTATTTCACGGTGTAAAAAATGTAGCTACTCTAAAATCTCAGATTGACAACTTCAATGTAGCAAACGAAACCCTTGCCACTGTGTTAGACCTGACAAAACCTAATTACAGTTAACTGCCCCCACTTCCTTACCAGAAAACATTATGAGGCGACCAACTATAACCGCGTTACTGTTTGTGATTGCAATGATAGGACTATATCCAGAAGCAAACGCACAAGGCGTAGAATGGGAAGTCCTGAATAAAGAGGTGATGTCACTTTATCAAAAGGGGCAATATGATCGCGCTTTAGTGGTGGCGAAGAAAGCGCTTGCTGTAGCTGAAAAGGCGGCGGGGCCAAATCATTCGTCTGTAGCCACAAGCCTGAACAATCTTGGTTTACTGTATCAAACCCAAGGCCAGTACGCATTGGCGGAACCATTCTATAAGCGCTCGCTTGCGATTTGGGAAAAGACAAACCATCCGTCTGTAGCCCAAAGCCTAAACAATCTCGCAGACCTTTACAGAACTCAAGGCCAGTATGCACAGGCGGAGCCACTCTATAAGCGCTCGCTGGCTATCAAGGAGAAAATATTCGGGCCAAATAACCCCGATGTGGCAATGAGTCTAAACAATCTCGCCACACTGTATCAAAGTCAAGGCCAGTACGCACAAGCAGAGACGCTCTACAAGCGGTCTTTGGCTATCACAGAAAAGGCGTTTGGCCCACATCATCTTTCCGTGGCTACCAGCCTGAGCAATCTCGCTGTGCTGTATCAATCTCAAGGCCAGTTCACACTAGCTGAACCGCTTTGCAAGCGCTCGCTGGCTATCCGAGAGAAAGCACTTGGCACAGATCATCCTGATGTGGCCCAAAGCTTGAATAATCTCGCGCTCCTTTACCAAGCTCAAGGCCAGTACGCACTGGCTGAACCGCTCTATAAGCGGTCGCTTGCAATCATAGAAAAAGTAGTAGGGCCAAATCATCTGTATGTAGCTACGACTCTGAACAATCTCGCAGCAGTGTACCAAACTCAAGGCGAATACACGCAAGCAGCGACGCTGTACAAGCGGTCGCTCGCTATTAAAGAGAGTTCATTTAGCCCAGATCACCCTGCTGTGGCTACAAGCCTGAGCAATCTCGCGGAACTCTACAGAACCCAAGGCCAGTACACACAGGCGGAACCGCTTCACAAGCGCTCGTTGGCTATCCGGGAGAAAGCGCTTGGCCCAGGTCATCCTGATGTAGCTACAAGCTTGAACAACCTCGCGCTCCTGTACCAAGCTCAAGGCCAGTTCACACTGGCTGAACCACTTTGCAAGCGCTCACTTGCTATCCGAGAGAAATCACTTGGCCCGGGCCATCCTGATGTAGCTACAAGCTTGAACAACCTCGCGCTCCTGTATCACGCTCAAGGTCAGTTCACACAGGCAGAGCCACTCTATAAGAAGTCGCTTGCAATCATAGAGAATACACTTGGCCCAAGTCATCCTGATGTGGCTACAATCCTTGAGAACTTAGCAAAACTTTATCGTGTAACTGGTCGAAACACCGAAGCTGAATCACTGGAGACGCGCGCAGATCGTATCCATAAATTGAAACGATAAAAGTAAATGCCTCAGTTATTTGAGGCCAGTTAGCACAGTATGAGTACGCGGTGCATAGAAAAAAGCAAGTAAAGATAGAATTCTTATCTTTACTTGCTGCTCGACTTTTCGGGCATAGCAAAAATCCTTTTTCTCGTCGAGAAAAAG
>JAYTCQ010000267.1:0-22261 GCA_043736395.1 Blastocatellia bacterium
TTGACGCCAGGGCAATCACCCCCCACGATTTTTTTCGAGACATTTTTCCCAAACCCGGGGAAGTATCGGATTTGGTCGCAGTTCAAAAGGTGTGATCAGATCGTCACTGTTTCCTTTGATCTCACGGTTCCACCTCCTTCCTTTTGACATTTAATCTTGTCCTCTTGAAATTTCACTTCCAACGTCGTATTACTAAAATTCTCAAGCCTTACTGTATATTTAATTTTCATTTTCAAAGGGGGCAGAATGCAACACTTTGGATATTTGTTAGCAGTTTTTGGGATGTTAATTTTGTGCTACGTCGCTGGAGCACAGACGCCAGCCAAATCCGGTACCAGTGTCATCACCGGAAAAATCACCATCGAAAATCAGGCGGCGCCGGGAATTAATGTAGTGCTGCATTCAGGCGATAATCCGAATCCGATGAAGGATGATAAGCGGCAAAAAGTCACAACGGATGCAGCAGGCAATTATCGCTTTGAGCGTTTGGTGGCAGGGAAATATCGCGTAGAAGTTTCGGCTCCGGGATATGTCAGTAAACAAAAAAATGAAAATCGATGGGAACGCGGCAGCCTCATCAATGTTGTCGATAATGAATCGATTGATAAATTAGATTTCAATTTAATACGCGGCGGAATCATCACCGGACGCTTGATGGAAGAAAATGGAAAACCCATCCCTGAATTGACGTTACAATTGAAGCGCCTTGATGAAAAAGGTGAAAAACAGCCAGTGAATAGTCTGGAAATTAGTGATGATCGCGGGATATATCGGTGCTACGGTTTAGAGCCGGGAAAATATTTAGTGAGTGCGGGACAAGCGGAAAGCGACGCTTCGCTGAATATGGGCGGAGCGAAATTTAAGCAGACTTGGTATCCGGGCGTTCAGGATGAAACCAAAGCGCAGGTCGTAGAAGTCACTATCGACAATGAAGCCGTCAATATTGATTTTCGTTTGCCTCGAATGAAAAAAGGTTTCACTGTCAGCGGACGTGTCATTGAAGAAGCTACTGGAAAGCCTGTGAAGGGAGTAGGCGTTGGGTTAGCAACACTAAATGAAAAAGGTCAGATCTCAGGGATGTCATTTGGTGGTTCCTTCACAAATGACAACGGCGAATTTAAGCAAAGTGGTTTAGTTCCTGGAAAGTATATGACGAATGTTTTCCCGGTAATGGGTAATTCGGACAGCTTTGCGAAATCCGTAAAATTTGAACTCAAAGATGAAGATTATTCCAATCTGGAAATTAAGATGGTTGACGGCGTCAGCATTGGTGGATTTGCTGTTTTAGAAGGAGTTGATGATCCCACCATCAAACAAGCTTTTCAGGGATTGACGATCCATGCTTATGCTCAATCCGCTTCTCAAGAACCGGATGCGGGATTTTCATTCAATGCTCCTGGCAAGATTGAAGCGGACGGCAGATTTTTATTACGTGGATTACGGGCGGGGAAAATCCAGATCATGCTGAATACGTTTCAGTCTCCCAACCTCAAAAATTTCTCGCTCTCTCGGATTGAGCGCGACGGCGTTCCGGTTGAAGGCGGAATCGAAGCCAAATCGGGCGAGAAAATTAACGGAGTTCGTTTGGTTGTCGCGTACTCCTCAGGGCGATTAAGTGGACAGGTGATATTTGCGAATGCGCCGACTGTAAACGAATACCGGATCATGGCGTCGGTTTCACAAAAAGAAAAACCTGGTAGCGGTAAAGGTGTACCTGTGGATGAGCGCGGACGTTTTTTAATTGAAGGTTTAGCTGCTGGTGTTTATGAATTAAAAGTAAATGCATTTCCGATGAAACCGGGGTCGGTGAATACGGCTGAATTTCCTTCCGCTACTCAAACTGTGACTATCCCGCACAACAACGAGGCGAAGGTTTCGCTCACTTTGGATTTCAAAGGGAAGGGGAATTAATGTATGAAAAACTTTCTTTTGTATTTTTTATTTTTAGGATGTATTTCGAGTGCAGTTTATTCGCAAACGCCTCCCGCAGAAAAGCCAAGCAAAGGCTCAATTTCAGGGCGTGTGATGGGAGATGACGGACAACCGGTGTCCGGCGCAGCGGTGATGATTTTTGATCAGGGCGGTGGAAATCTGACTACGCTCACGACCGACGATGAAGGCGTTTTTCATGCGGATGGACTGGCGGCAAAAGCATATTCTATTCAGGCAAGAAATTCTGTGTTGGTGGAGCCTGTGATTCCGTCCAATCAAAAGCAATTCTATCGCATCGGTTCAAATGTCACTTTGAATTTAATCAGAGGCGGAGTCATTACCGGACGCGTCACAGATGAAAGCGGCAAAGCGATTGTCGCAATGAATGTGCAGGCGGTGCGAGTAAAAGATGATCAAGGAAAGAAAGTCATTTCTTCCAACGAAAATATCATGATGCCGCGTAAAACGGATGATCGCGGCATCTATCGTCTTTATGGATTATTGCCGGGAAAATATATTGTACAAACGGCGGGAAATCCTTTCGGTTTTGCGATGGGACAGACAAATGCGCTGGGCGAAAATGCTCCAATCTATTTTCCAGGAGTGGCGCGACAAGCAGCCAGTGAAGTTTCAGTCGCCGCTGGCGATGAAGTCACTGGCATTGATATTCGCTTCCGTGCCGAGACTGGACATACCATTCGAATTAAAGTTATTGGTGGAGAATCTGATCAAAATTCTACCGGAGGCGGAATAAGCTTTATGAATTCCAAGACGGTCATGCTTGAACATTTCCCCGGTGGAACACATGCAGCATTGGATGCTTCAAGCGAGGCCGAGGGCACTAATGAAACGGTACTTCGTTCGGTCGCGGATGGCGAATATGTAGCGTACGCAATGCGCGGGAATTTTTGGGGTGAGAGCGATCAGGCGGGATACGTTTCCCAGCGACGTCGGCTCACCGTCAAAGGGGCAGATTTGAATGGAATCACTTTGACACTGGCTCCTCTTGGATCAATTGCAGGAAAATTTGAAGCTGAACCGCTACCCGAAAAAGATCGTCCCAAAACTTGCGCGCCTGCTTCAGCGTTGCGCTTGAGCGAGCAATTATTACGCGTGCGGCGGACAGGCATTCCTGCGGATCAAATGCCTGAGTCGGCGAATCAAATAAGTTCGCCGAACGAGAAAGGCGAATTCAAACAGCGGCGATTAGAAGCCGGGAATTATCGGCTGACTCCGAATCTTTCAGAGGAAAATTATTTTGTAAAATCCATTAATGTTCCGCCCGCTGCTAAAACAGCGACTGCGCCGCTTGATCCGAATAAAAATGGGTTGCAGCTTAAAGCCGGAGAAAATCTTAAAGATGTCATGGTGAAATTAACGGAAGGCGCGGCGAGCGTCAGTGGACGTGTGACGACGACTTCAAATAAATTACGAATACATTTGATTCCGGCGGAAAAAGACGCGGGAGATGATGTGTTGCGCTATGCCGAAGTGACTACAAATTCGGACGGTACGTTTCGTTTTTCTCACGTAGCTCCAGGTTCGTATTGGTTGCTGGCGAAGCCGATTGATCCGCAAATTTCGGAAGAAATTCCAGCTTCACCAATCGCGTGGGATGCTGCACTCCGAATTAAATTTCGACGAGAAGCCGAATTGAATAATCATAAGATTGATCTCTCGCTTTGTCAGCAGTTGAATGACGTCACGGTGAAATTGAACGTAGTGAAATAACTTTGTAGAGGAAACAGTTAGTTCGCGCTACAAAATTATTGATTGTATTCGCGCCGTGAGTTATGTTTGGTTCTCCCCTAAATTTTTTACTTCACACAAGAAAATCAAAGCTCTCATAGCGTTTTGCAATGGGTGCAACCTCAAACCAAAATGCCTCCCCCAGAGCACGGTTCAATGTGTTGTTGCAATTCACAAAACTGGCGGCGCTGAAAGCCGCGAAACAATCAATTTAGTTTATTAAGGAGGCTTATGTTTCTCACCCAAAGATTACTTCCCACATTGGTTATTTTGACATTTCTGCTGATGCTTCCTGTCAGCGTAACGCACGCCCAAGTCGAAAAAATTGACGGTAAACCTGTTTTTGCAGAAGGTGTGGATTTGGGATACTACCTCTGGCGCGAGGGCGACAAATGGTCTATCCGCTGGACAACGATGGGCAAGCTGCGGCATTTTACCGGCGCAGTAACAGCCGAGGGAGGCGACCTTAAATCCCTCAAGCGCATTGACGTCGAATCCGAAACAAGAGTGCTTTACCCCGGACGGGCACCGCGCGTAGCTGTCGGTCCGCGTGGACGTGTCTACCGACGCGGCGGACGCGCTCCAGTGGTGACTACGCGAGAACAGGATAAGATCGAAAAAGATGGCGACAATCGCATCGTTTTCAATGCGCGCACCAACGATGATATTGATGGCTTCGACTTTAAAGTGGATAAGAAGGTCACGTCTGTGCGTTTTGTGTTGGAGATTGATGGTCAATTCCGACCTCAATTGGTGGCGACAGGTAAGGACAGTGCGCATCCTGCTTCGGTTCCGTTTATTATTAATCTGCCTCCAAGCGAGCAGAAAAAATAGCAACAGCATAGTAGATTGGGAAATTCTCACGTCCTCATCCGTCGTGTGAAGGTCAATTAAGTTGAAAATAATTTGCAGCGGGAACTGACAGTTCCCGCTGCAGTTTCATTGCTCGTGTTTGCGCCGTGAGTTATGTTTAGCTTTACTAAATTTTTCAACCGGAGCTTCACACATGAAAATTAAATCCCTCGTTGGTACTTTCGTATTCCTCTCCACATTATTTTTGTCGTCTTTCGCGCAAGCGCCTGATCCAAATACGCTGCTGATTGCAGGCCTCAAAGACAGCGTCACGGTGCAACGCGATGAGCGCGGCATTCCCTACATCGAAGCGAAAAATGATCAGGATTTATATTTCGCGCAAGGGTACGTGACTGCCTCAGATCGCCTCTGGCAGATGGATATTTTACGGCGGACAGCGCGTGGCGAAATGTCGGAAATATTCGGCAAAATTGTTTTGGAAGAAGATAAGCGGCGACGACGTTATAGCTTTGCCGCTTTGTCGGAAAAATCAGCCGCGATGTTGCCTCCGCAATCGCGCGTGGCGCTTGATTCTTTCGTCAAAGGCGTCAATGCTTTTATCGCTTCACGCGATGAAAAAACGCTGCCCCGCGAATTCAAAATTCTGAGCTACAAGCCGCGTCCGTGGACGGCTTCGGATACCATCGTGATTGGTTATTTGATGGCGGAAAGTTTGTCGAGCACCTGGACGACGGATGTGATGCGAGCAACATTCGCGCATTTGCCAAAAGAAATGCGTGACGAATTACTGACGGAGTTTACCCCACTCGATACGCCTGTCGTCGGGAGTGATAAGAAAAATGCGGCTGTGAAAAAAGCCGTCGCCAGCGTGGTTCGCGTTAGCTCTGAAATAGCGGCGCTCGCGCAGATTGATGATGCGAATAAAACAAGCTCGTTAGACCGGATCGGCTTCGGCGCGGAAAATTTAGCGGCGAGCAATAACTGGGTAGTCAGTGGCAAGAAAACGGTCTCGAAAAAACCTCTGCTTTCCAACGATCCGCATCTGGCTCCATCGGTTCCCGGGATTTGGTATTTGTCGCATTTGAGCGCGCCGGGAGTACGCGTTAGCGGCGTGACGATTCCCGGTCTTAACGGCATTATTATTGGTCACAACGAACGTATTGCCTGGGGCATGACGAACGTTGGGCCGGACGTGCAAGACCTCTACAAAGAAACTTTTGATGCGACAAATCCTTTGAAATATAAAACGCCAAATGGCTGGAAAGACGCCGAGGTTCGCCGCGAAGAAATTAAGGTGCGCAAGGTCGCGACCAAGCCTGAAACTGAAAGCGTGATGATGGAAGTCGTCATCACTCGACACGGCCCTATCGTGCTTGAAAAAGAAGGCGAACGATACGCCCTGCAATGGACGATTTTTGATCCGAAGCGCGAATCTGTCAGCGTATTTTACAATGTCAATCGCGCCCAGAATTTTATGCAGTTCACGGCGGCATTGAGGGGATACGCCGGAGCGATGCAAAATAATATTTACGCCGACGTAGACGGCAACATTGGATATTACGCCGCCGGATATATTCCGATTCGCAAGACTGGCGATGGCAGCGTGCCTTACGACGGGGCTACGGATGAAGGCGAATGGACGAGCTTTGTGCCGTGGGAAAAATTGCCGCGTTCATACAATCCGCCTTCCGGAATGATCGCTACGGCGAATTCTCGTGTGGTAGGGCGTGACTATCCTTATCATTTGACGCACGCGTGGTCGGCTCCATATCGCCAAAAACGCATCAACGATTTGCTTGGTGTAAAGAATAAAATAACGATTGAAGATTTTCGCGCCACGCTCGGCGATACCTTCGCGATTGGCGGCTCGACTTTCGCGAAAGCTGTGGTCAAACTGGCAGGCATTAAAGCTGAGGGAAAATTTGGTGACAGCGTCAAACTGTTGGCGGAATGGGATGGTCACGTGACAGCGGATTCGCATGGCGCGTTACTGGTGCATGAAATGCGCGATGTGTTTTCAACTAAAATCTTCGCAGCCGCGCTGGGTGACGAATTATCAAAGCAGTATCGGTGGACAAATAAACATTACTTGCTGGATCGCATCGTCACCGAATGGCCTGCCAGATGGTTACCGAAAAGCTCTGCGAACTGGCTGGAATTTGTGAAGGCGTGCGAGGCGGAATCACGCGAAAATCTCACGAAAAAATTTGGTGCTGATGAATCCAAATGGACATTCGGAAATGCGGTACAAGTGAAATTTAATCATCCATTGGCAGCGGCTCCGATGATCGGCGGACAATTTAAAATTGAAGCGTTCGGGCAAACTGGAAACGGCTATGCGGGCGGACTTGGGCCAACCGTAAACGTCGGGCCAACCGTTTCAATGCGGATGATTGTAGACCTTTCAAATCTGGATAATTCGCAGCACGGCATCCCGCTCGGACAATCCGGCGATGCGACGAATTCACATTACAAAGATCAATTGGAAGATTGGCGGAACGTGACGCCGAAGACTTTCCCGTTCAGCAAAGCCGCTGTGAATAAAGCGGCGCAGAGTTCGATTATGTTGATACCGAAGTAAGAAAATTTTAGTAACCCGATCAATAGGCAAGCTTAGTTGATTGGGTGTATTATTACTCGAGATCAGAATAATAAAGCGAATTAAGTTATGAACATCAAACAGGAACTGGAAGCTCATCTCACGCGCCGCCAATTATTCGGCCTCGGAGCCAAAGGTATTGGCATCGCAGCCCTGTCATCATTGCTCAAAAATGATGGCTTTGCTGCGCAGTCCGACGGAGTCCGCGATGCGAAAACGGGTGGACTCACAGGGCTGCCGCACTTCGCCGCCAAAGCCAAACGCGTAATTTTTCTGCATCAATCGGGCGGGCCTTCACAGCTTGATTTGTTTGATTACAAACCGGAGCTTGAAAAATTACACGGAACTGAATTGCCTGATTCTGTTCGTAACGGACAGCGCATCACTGGCATGACTTCGGGGCAGAGCGCGTTTCCGTGCGTGAAATCTATCTTCAAATTTGCACAACATGGAAAATCCGGCACGTGGATGAGCGAATTGTTGCCCTACACTTCCAAAGTCGTAGACGACATCACCGTCATCAAAACGATGCAGACCGACGCGATCAATCACGATCCGGCGATTACGTTTTTTCAAACCGGATTTCAGCAGCCCGGTCGTCCGAGCATGGGATCGTGGGTGAGTTATGGACTCGGCAGCGAGAATCAAAATCTTCCTTCGTACATCGTATTGCTTTCGACGGCGAACGCGATTAACACTGATCAGCCTTTGTTTTCGCGGCTTTGGTCGAGTGGCTTCCTGCCGTCAAATTTTCAGGGTGTGAGACTTCGTGGCGGAGCGACTCCGGTACTTTATCTCGACAATCCCCCCGGCGTAGACAAAACTACCCGGCGTCAAATGTTGGATGTGGTTGGACAGCTCAATAAAATAAAATCTGCCGAGTACGGTGATCCTGAAATTGAAACCAGGATTTCGCAGTACGAAATGGCTTACCGGATGCAATCCAGCGTGCCAGATTTAATGGATTTATCGAAGGAGCCGGAAAAAACATTTGCTCTCTACGGCGAAGATTCGCGCAAGCCGGGAACGTATGCGGCGAATTGTTTATTAGCCCGAAGATTAGCCGAACGTGGCGTCCGTTTCATCCAACTCTATCATCGCGGCTGGGATCAGCACGGAGACCTGCCGCGCGATTTGGCGCTGCAATGCAAAGGCACCGATCAGGCGAGCGCGGCGTTGGTGACAGACCTGAAACAGCGCGGATTGCTGGACGATACATTGATTGTCTGGGGCGGAGAATTCGGGCGGACGGTGTATTGTCAGGGCAAGCTGATGGACAACAATTACGGACGCGATCACCATCCGCGCAATTTCTCAATGTGGGTCGCGGGCGGCGGAATCAAGAAAGGATTCACCCACGGAGAAACCGATGATTTCAGCTACAATCCCGTGAGTGATTCGGTGAGTGTTTATGATTTACAAGCGACGCTGTTGAATCAATTGGGTATTGACCATAAACGCCTGACGTACAAATTTCAGGGACGGCATTTTCGGTTGACGGATGTACATGGTGAGGTTGTGCAGAAGATTTTGGCGTAGCGATTTTTTTGTTGTCGCTGAAGGTGAGCAATAGATTAATCCCAGACATACCGCTCATCGAATTCAATCTCATATTTCTTCAATAACAACCGGTATTCATCTTTGAAATCCTGTTTAGCGTGATGTTCTTTTTGTCTTTTTATGTAATTGACCACAGTTTCAACCTGAGACTGTCCGATGGAAAATGCGCCGTAACCTTTCTGCCAATAAAAATTATCGAAACTCGTATTCTGATCTTTCATCCAGACGGAGCTGTCACGCTTAATATCACCAATCAATTCAGGGACATCAATTTTCTTAGGTAGAGATACCAGTAAATGAATGTGATTCTCAGTGCCGTTCGCAATAATCAATTTTGCGCTATTGTTTTCGACAATTCCGTGGATGTATCCGAACAAACCATTTTCAATTTCAGGCACAATTAAGTCGGCACGATTTTTGGTAGAGAAAACGATATGAGCCAATATTTTAAATAATGATTGCGGCATAAGCAGTGATGTATGTTTATCGCAGGGTGAGAAGAGCCTTTTGTTTTATCGCCAACGGCGATTAACAATATAGCCTAGCGAGAATCGCTAGGAAAGGTCGTATCCGCAATCCGTCGCTGAAGGCGACGCACAAAAATGGTTGGATGTTTCGGAGGCAAGGCAATTTATAACTCTTCGACGCTGTTGCTCGCCTTCAGCGAGCGATGGACTTGGTTGCCACTACCTAGCGATTCTCGCCAGGCTATATTGTCAGTCGCCTTCAGCGACAATGAAAATTTCGAAACGGAAAGCCTACGAACTGAAAATATTCTTACTCCGCTCGCAAAATCCCCAACGGTTTCTTAATCATCACATCCCAACTCGAAAGCACACCAATTAATGCCACTAGAATCAACGTCAGGATTACACCAAATACATTAATTAACGGCGCAAAAGTCCAGGCAATATCCAGTGCGTATTTGCTAACTGACCAGCTCAATAAAATTGCGGTAAGTGATCCGATGACTCCTGCCAGTAATCCAATGACGCCATATTCCAGCAGGGTAATCATGATAATCAATTTTCGCTTTGCACCCAATGTTTTCAGGATCGCGGACTCGTACAGGCAATGGTATTTCGTCATCGCGATGGAACCGATCAGGATTAATAATCCACTTAAAAAAACAAAGCCTCCGACGAAGGTCAATGATCAAAATATATCAAGCAACGTTTTTTGAAATTCAATGCGGGCGGCTCTAAGCGAAGGCAGAAGCTTTTGATTTTCTGAGAGTAAAATTTATGCAACCGACAATTTTTATTTCCCATGGCTCACCAATGATTGCTCTGGGAAATTCTCAGGTGGCGGCATTTCTCGCGCAGCTTGGGAATTCTTTGCCGCGTCCAACGGCGATTCTCAGCATTTCTGCGCATTGGACGACGGCGCAGCCTGCTGTCAGCCTCGCCGAACATCCCGAAACGATTTATGATTTTGGGGGATTTCCGCAGGCGTTGTACGAAATGAAATATCCGGCTCCGGGCGCGCCTGAATTATCGCTGCGGATTCAGGAAATATTATCTGCGGCAAATATTGAATGCGATGCCGTACCGAATCGTGGATTTGATCACGGTACTTGGATTCCGTTGCGGTTGATGTATCCCGACGCTGACATTCCTGTCGCGCAGCTTTCCGTGCAACCGAATAACGATGCCAATTCGCATTATGCCATCGGGCAGGCTTTACAAATTTTGCGAAGTGAAGGTGTCTTGATTATGGCTTCAGGTACGGCTGTCCATAATTTGTATACGATTCGTCCAGAGTCGGAAACACCAGCGTGGGCGGCGAAATTTGAGCAGTGGTTGACGGATGAAGTGGAGGGCGGGGAAGCCGCGAATCTATTACAGTTCGCGCAATTGCCGGAAGCGAAAATGGCGCACCCGACGCCGGAACATTTTCTGCCTTTCTTTGTCGCGCTCGGCGCGGCTGCCAATGCGAATGGGCAATTTCACGGAGAAACTTTGCATCGCAGTTGGGAGCTTGGCAGTTTAAGTCTGGCTGCGTACTCTTTCGCGTAGCCTTTGTGGCTGGCGAAAATGATCTGGATGGATTCCTCTGAAAATACTCGCCATTTAGAAAATTTCAATTCACAGAATTAATTGGATTCAAGGGCAGAATGCTTGAATTGACACTGCTTTGATGCGCGTGCTACCTTGATTATTGGTCTAAATTTTGTTGGATAAGTAATCCAAAATGAGGAGCCGAAAACGTGGAAAATTTTGATTTAGGCAGGGTCGCAATTACTTTTGTCGTCTTTCTTTTCTCGACTTCCTGTCACGAAGCCGCGCACGCTGCGATGGCCAATTGGTGGGGCGATTCAACTGGTAAAGACGCCGGGCAATTGACGCTGAATCCGTTGCCGCACATTCAAAGAGAACCTTGGGGCATGGTAGTTTTCCCGTTAGTCATGTTGCTGGCGGGCGGGATGTTGATGGGATGGGCAAGCACTCCGGTGAATCCTTCGAAAATGCGTAATGTCAGGTGGGGGGATTTCTGGACTTCGGCGGCGGGGCCTTTGACAAATGTACTGCTCATTTTCGTATTTTTTGCTTTAAGCAAGATTGTTGGCTCACCGATAGGGGCTTCGCTGGGAGAATTTCAGCAGGCTACCGGACAGTTTTTATGGACGGGTGTTTGGTTAAATATCGTCTTGGCCGTACTCAATCTAATTCCTATTCCACCGCTGGATGGCGGTAATATGATGTCGAATTTATTACCTTATCAGGCCGCCCAAGCCTACAATCAAATTCGTCCCTTCGGATTCTACATTCTCATTGCCATTATGTTTACCGGAGTGTTTAGCTCAATTGTCAGTCCGATTATTAGTTGGGCCAGACATTTGCTTTAGTCGGTAATGGTCAGTTTTGATTGGCTTTGCAGCATTTATTAATTTTTCTATTATGAAACGAATTGTCAGCGGCATGCGCCCGACCGGAAAATTGCACTTAGGCAATTATGAAGGTGCCCTTAAAAATTGGGTCAAATTGCAGGAGAGCTATCAGTGCTATTTTTTTGTGGCTGACTGGCACGCGCTCACTTCGGATTACGCTGACACTTCCAAGATCAAAGAGAATACGTTGGCGATGGTGACGGATTGGTTGGCGGCGGGGCTTGACCCGAATAAATGTACGATCTTCACGCAATCGCTGGTTCCGCAACACGCCGAATTGCATTTAATTTTTTCGACGTTGACGCCGCTCGGATGGTTGGAACGCGTGCCGACTTACAAGGAAATGCGCGAAAATATTACCGATAAAGACATCGGGAATTATGCGTTTTTCGGCTATCCGGTTTTGCAGGCAGCGGACATTTGCATGTACAAAGCCGACTACGTTCCGGTAGGCAAAGATCAGGCGGCGCACGTTGAATTGACCCGCGAAATTGTACGTCGCTTCAATAATTTTTATGGTGATCTTTTTCCTGAACCGGGTGCGCTTCACACCGAAGTTTTGCAGTTGACCGGACTCGACGGACGCAAGATGTCAAAGAGTTATGGCAATACGATTGAGCTGGGCGAAACGGCGGAAAGCATTCAGGCGAAGGTCAAAAAAATGATTACGGATCGCACGCGCATTAAGCGGACGGATCCCGGTCATCCCGGCGATTGCGATGTTTGCAAAATGCATCGGTTGTTTGTTCCGGGTTCGTTGGCAGACAAATTCGATGCCGATTGCAGCGGCGCAAGCATCGGTTGTGTAGACCGCAAAAAAGCGTTGTCGGATGCGTTGATTGAATATCTGGCTCCAATCACGGAACGTTTAAATTATTACCGCGAACATCAGGACGACGTCCGCGACATCATGCTCGCAGGCACTAAAAAAGCGAGTGAAGAAGCCGCGCGCGTAATGGATGAAGTGCGCACGGCAATGAAAATTAATTGGTAGAAAAGATTTTCAAAATATGAATTGCCACTAGCTTTAGCTAGTGGAGAATGTCTGAGGCTTTAGCCGAATTTATAAATTCAGCTGAAGCTATGAGGAAGAAAGATCAATTTAAAATTTGGCTTAAGCCTTTGTGCTTTTTAATTTACCCACTAGTTAAACCTAGTGGCAATTGAGCAGGAATTTTATTCACAAAATTCTTTTTTCCTGACCACTAAAATGGCAAAAACTACCCCGAAAAAAAAGCCTCAACCGCAGGAAGATTTAGTTGTCGAAGATGACACTCGGCGCGATGATTACAACGTCAGGATCGAAGCCTTTGAAGGGCCGCTTGACCTGTTGTTGTTCCTCATCAAAAAAGATGAGATTGATATTTACGATATTCCGATCTCGCGCATCACGAAACAATATCTCGAATATATCCAGCTTCTTGAAGTATTAAATATCGAAGTGGCCGGAGATTTTCTGGTGATGGCTTCGACGTTGATTTATATCAAATCGAAAATGCTGCTGCCGCCTGATCCGAAAATTGCGGGCGAAGAAGATTTGAATGAAGACCCGCGCATTGAATTGGTTGAGCAGTTATTGGAGTATCAAAAATTTAAAGCCGCCGCGAATATGCTCTACGAAAAAGCCGAAGTCGAAGGTGCTTGTTATACGCGTGGTGCTATCGAGACTGACAAAAATAATCCTGAAATTTCCGCTACAGTTGTAGATTTGCTGCGAGTTTTTAAAGAAATTCTGGATCGTGCGAAAGTCGTCAAGCAATTTGAAATTCAACGTGAAGAGATGAGCATGAGCGCGAAGCTCAAGCAAATTCGCACCATGCTTCGTGAGCGCGGAGAAATCAACGTTCGCGAAGTTTTTGAATTAGCACGTTCCAAGCGTGAATTAATTTTGACGTTTCTGGCGTTTCTGGAAATGGTCAAAGGCGGACAAATTCACCTGACGCAAGCACAAATTTTTGGCGACATCATTGCGCGACTGCGTGACAATGCGCCTCCGATGATGGAACTTTCCGAAGAAATTGAATTGGCTGTTAACGAATAATGAGTACGAATACAAATAACCCCGAAGAAATTAACGAAGAATCGGTCGCCAGCGAGTACGAAAATATTTTCGCCAAACTCGCTTCTGGCGACGACCCGATTCCTGAGACAGATGAATCAATTGATGAGCTGGCAGAGCAATTGGAATCTACGATTGCGGCAGAGGCAATTGACGATGATGAAGTTATTACTGTTTCATTGGCCGAATTGAAGCCCGCTATCGAAGCCGTTTTATTTGTTGCGGATGAGCCGTTGCCATTGTCGGCGATGGTGAAAATTTTAGGCGACATTGATCCTAAAGATTTGAAACAGGCACTGGAAGAATTATCGAATGAGTACGATGAACGAAGTTGCGGTTTAGAGCTGCGCGAAATTGCCGGAGGCTGGCGTTTCTCAACGCGTCCGCAACATCACGAATTCATCCGCAAATATTTAAAGTCGAAACCTTCGGCGCGACTGTCATTGCCTGCGCTGGAAACCCTTGCCGTGATTGCCTACAAGCAACCTGTGACGGTTCCAGAAATTTTAGAAATTCGCGGCGTGACTTCTACGTCGGCGATTAAAACGCTGCTCGAAAAAAGACTGATTATGACGAAAGGCCGCAAAGAAACTGTCGGCAAACCGATGCTGTATGGAACCTCGAAAGATTTTTTAATTCAATTCGGATTAAAAGATTTGCAGGAATTGCCGAGCATTGAGGATTTTGAAGAATTAGCGGCGTGAGGCTGGGTTGCTAATTGACAATTTCTAAGGAAAAGTGGAAATAGCAATTGCAAACTTCTATACTTATTTATGGAATTCGATTGGGATTCAAGCAAGGCTGCCAGTAACTTGGTTAATCATCGGGTTTCATTTGAAGAAGCGGCTACGGTGTTTGGTGATCCGCTGTCTGAAACCTATGATGATCCTGACCATTCAATTGCTGAGCGTCGCTTTATTATTATTGGAACGTCGGAACAACGAAGATTATTGTTTGTATCTCATACCGATGATGGTCAGATGATCCGAATAATCAGTGCTCGCGAACCAACTCGTGGCGAGAGAAAATATTATGAAGAAAACCAATGATGAACAGTCTGACGAATTGCGCTCTGAATATGATCTGTCTCAGTTAACGGGGCGTGTGCGAGGTAAGTATGTTGAACGCTATCAATCGGGGACAAATTTGGTTCGGTTGGAACCAGATGTGGCACGGGCTTTTTCCGATCCTAAATCGGTCAACGATGCGTTACGGCTCTTAATTAAATTGGCGCAAACGCAGATAATCCAACCTAACTAATTCCGCTAGCTCGCAATGTGTCTTGATTAAGTCAGACTTTTTATGAACCGAATTCGCCAATATTTTGATCAGGCACGCGAGTTCATTCTCAGTCAAATTTCAGAGAAAGTAGAAGTTGCGCCATTATCCGATTGGCGGATTCTCATCAATCCATTTCTAAAAGTTGGTGCAACCGGATTCGGTGGAGGCATTGCCGTCATCTCGCAAATTCGTCGTCTCGTTGTGCAGCAAAAACGCTGGTTAACGGATGAAGAATTTCTTGATGCGGTGTCGCTGGCGCAAAGTCTACCGGGTGCGAATGCGGTCAACGCGATTTCTTACATTGGATTAAAAGTTGCCGGATTTCGTGGTGCGTTAGTTGCCGCGACAAGTTTTATTTTCCCTTCGTTTTTGATGATGATCGCGCTGACGATTGCGCATTCTTACCTCTTTCAACTTCCCGATGCGCAACGTGTTTTTCAGGGCTTCAATGCTGCCGTCGTGGGATTAATCGCGGCGACTGTTTTCAAAATTGGCAAGACGGCGATGCAGCGTCAATGGCATCTGGAAATGGGTGTAGCGGTTGGGTTCATCCTGATTTTTACGAATACCAGCATCGCTGAAATCGTGTTGGTGGCGGGTGTGATTGGAATCTTTATTCAATCCTTCAAAAAGCAAATGCGTGAGCGCGTACGCACTCGGGTAAAAAGCGAACGCCGCGAAAAAGCGCACGCTTTATTAGCCGAAAAGAAAGCTCGTAAACATGCCGCGAATGTGATTGATAACCCTGAAGAATATCACATTGAGCACCGCGTCGAAGTGTCATTGCCGATGCCGGGAGAAATTACGAAAACATCTGCATCGGAAGCTGAATTCAAATCTAAATTCGATTCTGATAAATTCGTTTCCTGGGCTTTGCCGTTGTTGGTTTTAATTCCATTCATCACTTCAATTTTGTCAAAACTGTTAGCAACGTGGCAATTAACGACAATGTTTTTGCGCATCGGAGCAGTTACGTTCGGCGGTGGGTTCGTGATGATTCCACAAATCAGAAATGATGTCGTTGAAATGAATCATTGGCTGACGCCGCAGGAATTCGCCGACGGGATGGCCTTTGGACAAATGACGCCTGGGCCAGTGATGATTACGGCGACCTTTATCGGCTATAAAGTCGCAGGAATTATAGGAGCCGTCGCTGCAACCATCGCTGCATTTTTACCTTCATTTTTGATGACCGTCGTGGCGGGGACTTCGCTGAATCGGTTTCGCGCGAATCATTTGGTGCAATCTTTTTTGTCGGGAATTGCTCCGGCGGTGGTTGGCATGTTGGCGGCAGCGGGATACAGCTTAGCGCGGGCTTCGCTGAGTTCAAGTCTTAGTTATAATAATATTCCCGTCAGTTTCGGAATTGCTACAGTAGCGTTTTTATTGATGATGCGAGCGCGAATCAATCCGATTTTTATTATCTTTGGATGCGGTGCACTGCAATGGATGGTGAGTCGGTATTTGGTGGGATAAATTTATGAGAAACACTACCAACTCCCAACTAAAAACTACCCACTATCTTGCAATGAAATGCAGCATAATGGGTAGTTGAAAATGTATAGTTGGTAGTTTTCGAGGTCGTTAATAACACTCCGCCGTAGCTGAAAATTCAGCTGCTGCTCCAGGATAAGTCACCCTTCCAAAAATTGAAGTGCCGTCAGCTCCAACATTTCCTTCGTACGTTGCCAGCACGCCATCACTACTCGAAACACGTCTGAACGTCACGCGGCTGCCTTCTGTGACGACACTGATGACGCCAGTGATTCTGCGCTTGCCGTTCGTCCATTCGGCATTGTATTCGTTCGTATTTCCAATGCGCGTCCACACCGTTGTGAAGCCATTTTCATTGCCTCTGAAACGGGTTGGCATGGCACATTTGAAAGGTGAAACCGGAGTTTGCACTCGTGGATTTTGATTTGCCGATCATCATAATAGGGATGCTAATATCGTTCCCAATCGAAGCAATTAAGGCTCCATCGGGTTCTTCAGGTAATGGAGCATTCGGATCACGACGTCCCAGACCCGAAGGCGAAGAGTTGTCGCGTCCATCAAGGGTCACAGTCCCGGTGGCTTCGATGCGGACGCGCTGCCCCTGTGTGACCTGAATATTGGAATTGATCCAATCGTAAGAAAGCGGAACGTTCACGGCTGGATACGAATCATAATTTGTCCGTGCCGGTGGGCGGCCTGAAGTGTTTGCGGCTGTCGCATTGCTGATCGTTCCATCAGGATCACGATCCGTCACGATGCGCAGCACTTCCTTGATCGCAAAGCGCAGGACGCGTCCACGATCACGGTCACCGCCTCCTGTTAGTTGAATAAAAATTTCGTTGTTTTCAAAGCGTAAAAAGCTGCCTTGAATCACACTGCCATTCCGCAGATAAACCGTATCGGCAAAACTTGAAACAGATAACAGCACCGTCACAAAAAGGCCGAGGATCAGCCGTTGCATTCTCATAGATTTTCTCCAGTTGTGAACTAAAAAGTTGTGATAGACATGAAGCACTTACAGACCTGCTCATGTCTATTGCACACTTTATCAAACCCTGCGTTATCGGACAATCTTGCTGGCAAATCCTGTGTGCATCAGCAATTTTTGAATTGGATATTTTCGTGATTCTTTTAGATAGTCATCCAGAAAATTCCACGCTACAAAACCATCATCGCTTTCGGCTTCAAGTAAATAAAAAGCCAGGTTTGCCAGCGGTTGCGCGCTGCGAATGATGATTGTCCCGGCAGGGAATTCAGCCTTTTCCAGTTGCGAATGCCCGGAGATTTTGATGGAGCGATGTCCCTGAAATTCTCGTTCAGAGCGAATCACTTTATCTATCACAAAACTTTGTACCTGCGTGACGAGCGGGACACTCAATTCTTCGATGATGATGCCGTGGATCTTCAGTTTTTCAATGATTACTTTCAGACTAGGATCATTACGAAAGATATAAGCATGTGGCACCGCCGCATTACGTTTAGCGGCGAAGGTTCCATATTCCAACATTTTTACCGGGGTATAACTGGCCTCGATCATCTTGGTCATTTCTTTACCGGAACGCGGATTTGTAATTTTTTCGACTTCTCCAACCAAAATATCAATGGGTTTGGGTGACGGCTTAATTTCAAATTCGATTCCCATTTCTGAATTGGCGCCGTTCATTCCGCGTTTGATGGTGTCTTCGTCTACTCGTTTCACCAGCGTCGTAATTGAGTCACTATTGATATTACAAAACTTCAAAATTTCTACGATAAAAGCTTCAGTGACCTGGATACGGCTATGAAAATTGAGATAGCTATACGCCTCTGACAAAATCGTCAACCGATTGCGCAAACCCGCGTAGTTATTGCCGAAGCGTGGGCGATGATCAAATGTCCGCCAGACTTTTTCCTGACTGTCTTCTTTGTGAGTAAAATTTTCGACTTCGTAATTCAAGGCGTCTTTCGTCGCAAAATTACCATAATAATAAGTCCGAAAATGATGATTTTTAAGCATCGCCTGCGTGATGGATGGCAGCATAACTTTGCGCTGAAAGGCGATGATGTGTGAATCCGTATTTGGATTCAGCATCGGTGCATAAGTCAGATGATAGCCGTGATAAGAGCCGTTCGTGGTATGCAGGTCAACAATTAAATGCGGGTCCCAGCGGTTAAATAATCCAATCAAAGCTTTGGCTTCGACCGATTCAACTTTCATGTAATCGCGGTTGAGATCGAGACGTTTGGCGTTCTCACGGGTGCCGACTCCGCCGATGGGGCCGTATTGTTCAGGGCGATGATCGGTACTAATTTTTTCGTTTCCGTCAGCGTTATAAATCGGAGCGATCAGGACTACGACCTTGTTCAGCACGGCTTTGAGATCGCCTGTGACAAGGCGGCGCGATAGTTGAAGCACTGCTTCTTTGCCTTCAACTTCACCCGCATGAATATTGGCTTGAATTAAGACGACGGTCTTACCTGAAGCATGAGCCGCGCGAGCTGTGGCGAGTGGCGGATTCGAAATAATAATTAATGGTAAGTCGCGTCCTTCTTCAGATGTACCGAAAGAATCAACGCGTAAAAGGTTTGTTTGTTGTTGTAATTCTTTAAGGAAAACCAGGACATCCTCATAGCGGCTGGTCTCTTCATAATTGCTGGATTCGGCACGTGTTTTTGGAAAAATTTCCTGACTATAACTGGACATAGATAGACCCTGGAAAAAGATAGCAATGAAGATGAGGAAGGCTATTTTATGAAGGCAAGAAGCGAACGGCGTTAGGCGCAATAAGTAAATCATTTGGGGATAGTATCTAAAGGGGATTTCGACTCACCCTAAGTATAGCGGTAGAAGAGCTTCATCACAACGAAAATTATCGCATGAGATGAATCTTATAAATCCATCCCAGAATCATCAAAGCAATCGTCGAATACATAACAACATTTGATCCGCGGGCGGTAATAAAGCTCATCCACGCAACGCGACGTCTCATCAAATAAAAACTTAATGGAATTAAAAAGGCTGTCGCGAGGCAGGCGAATAATCCAAAGGGTTGCGTGATAAATGCTTCGTAAAAATTAAATCTGACAGTATGCGCAAAGCTGGTCGTTAAGCCACACGCCGGACAAGGGAAGCCGGTGAAGCTCAGAAAAAAACAAGGAGGCAAGCCTAATTGCTGATGCGTACCAACTCCATTTTCGGAAGGATGAAGGATTCGCGCGACTCCAAGAATAGTTGTAGTCACACCAATTAATGCGAAATATTGCGAGCGATCACGCGAGGAATAGACAAATTGATCAGCGATCCGATCCATTATTATCCTCCGGTAATCGCGCTTAACACTCCGCCAAGCATGCCAAACAGTCCGAAAATAATCATAGAGCCACAATATAGGATTGTACTGAAAATGCCGATCCAAAATCCCGCTTTGGCATAGGACATCCCACCAGCTGAAGCAGTACCTGATTTGATCGCATCCATTTCAAACTTTCCTAGAATAATTCCAGGAATGCTTAAAATAGGGCCGCAGGTAAAAACAGAAATAATGGAAAGCACGAGCGAAGCAATTGCGCGTCCACTGGCAGAACCCGGCAACGGTGGCGCATAATCCGCAAAGCTGGGCGGCGTATATTGTGGAATATTTTGGCTTGGATAACTGCCGCCAATCGGCGGCTGATAAGGGCTGTCATCGGTGATCGAAGGCGGCGGCAAAGGCATCGTCGGACTTTCCGTCACGGATGGCGGAGTAAAGCCGGGATGCAGATTATTCCCGCATTTGGTGCAAAATTGCGCGTCGTTGCGGTTCGTCTGACCGCAGTTAGTACAGAACATATTTGATTCAATCCTTAAAAAATAATAAATGCAAAGACTGCGACAGTATTACAGAAAATCGCTTGAGAACCAAAGCGCAGCATCATATTCTTTCGACAGGATTTACAGGATGCACAGGATTGATTTCACAAAGACAGTCGGTAAATCTTGTACATCCCGTCAATCCTGTCAGATAGTTTTTCGTCTCATATTGGGATCATCAATGCTTCATTTTTTTGAATTATTATTCGGCACAATCACGTATCGTCCGTACGTCTTTGTCTTTTTCGCCCTCTATTTATTCTTCGCCCTCACGAACATTGGACTCAAACGAACTTCAATATTTACAGTACTCGCCTTCACCGTAGCATTTCTCTGCGAATGGAGTTCCGCCGTAGCTGGAACCGGATTTCCGTTTGGACTTTATTACTACATCGCCAACACGACAGACAAAGAATTGTGGATTGCCGGAGTTCCGTTTATGGATTCACTATCATTTACATTCTTATCCTATGTAAGTTGGCAGTTAGCCGTGAACTTACTTTCTACAACTAAAAAAATAAGTCCACATTCGTGGTCAGTAACTTTCTTAGCTTCATTCTTAATGATGTATTTAGATATTATTATTGACCCGGTAGCCTTACTTGGAGAGCGTTGGTTTTTAGGAAAAATTTATTACTACCCGAACGGCGGAAGTTATAAAGGAATTACACTAGCGAATTTTTTAGGCTGGTTTTTTGTCTGTGCCCTGATCTTAAGAATCTTCGCATTGATTGACGCTCGGATGAAGCAGCACGAAAAGGGGATTAGTAATTATCCGCTGAAAGAGTTATTTCCGTTGGGATTATACTTGGGGATTTTAGGCTTTAATTTGTTTATGACTTTTTGGATTGGAGAAAAAGAACTTGGCGTTACGGGGATAATTATTTTGTTGCCGTTGTTGGGGATGATAGGTGCAAAGTTGGATAATTTTTAGTGCCTATTTAGCTTCAAAAATTCTACTAATTTGTATAATCCTCTCGACTTTTCCAGGATCGCTATACATTTCAGAATGACACGTCGCTAAGATGAAGGTTTTTTCGGATGCTCCAATTCGGTAATAATCCGGGTTAAAGATCTCATACTTTGTTTGTGTATCAAGCTTCTCAGGTTTGCTTGGAAAAGTGCCAAATGCGACGCTCCAAGTGGCGAACCCAATTCCAAATGTTTTCTTGAGGTTGGCGGGAGAAAATTCTTTTCGAAACACAAGATCAATCATGACCAATTTATTTTCAAAGAATGAAAGCTCGATCAACCGGAAAGCTTCTACGTTTTTGAATCGTAACTTTTTATATATTTTTTCTTTATGCTTTGGCGTAAGCCAGCGCTGTAATTCCGATGCCTTTAATCCTTCAGTGGTTTCTGAGTCTATTTTACCTAGATAGCTGATTGCCTCTTCTGAAGTTGTTTGACCAAGAGCAAGCTGTCCAAATCCATCAGCTAAAGCCCTCTCTTGTTGTGCAAAGACACCCTTCCCGATGAATGACAGGAGAAAAATTAAAATTATTAGTTGTGATCTTTCGAATTTCATAGTTTGTAATATACTTCAATTAAAATAACCTATTTCTTCGTAACTTGAAACGCCTCATCTGCATATAACTTCGTATACTCCACCATATTATTCCAAACCTTCGAACCGTGATATTTTCCTTCGGTATATCCGATAACTTCTTTCTCTTTCCACGTTTCACTAAAGGCAATTTTCTCGCCTTTGCCCATCAAGTGATAGGCTTCGTGTAAGAGGACTACAGCGCGTTCGGTATCGTCCTGCGTTTTGGTAAAGAAATCCGGATAGAGCGTGACGTATTCAAAAGGAAAATTCGTCGCGGCGAAAGCTACCTGATGCTCAGATTTTAAGTTGATCCAATTATCCGTCGAGCGAAATCGAGTTACACGACGCAGCAAAAAAGCCTTCCCGTAAAATCCTTTATCATCAAGAATCGAAATCGCTTTTTCAACCATTGCCTGCTGTTCGGCAGTGATCGGGTCTGACGTGAAACCTAACGACCAATAAAGCCCAATTGTTGCCAGCACGCACATAATTGCGATGCGCTTAAA
>JAYTCQ010000268.1:0-4406 GCA_043736395.1 Blastocatellia bacterium
TCCAAAATAAACTGCGAACGAATATCTGACAACCGCAACCGTACGAATAAAAGGCTGACACCTAAAATCTGTCACCCGAAACCTGCATTATGAATTACCGCTTTCCTTTAATTGAAAAACTTCCGCCTTACGTATTTGCCGTCACGCACAAACTAAAAATGGAGGCACGTCATCGCGGCGAAGACATCATTGATTTTTCGATGGGCAACCCGGATTTGCCGACCCCGGAACCTATCGTCGAAAAACTGATCGAAGCGGCGCGCAATCCTAAAAATCACCGCTATTCGCAGTCTCAGGGAATTCCGAATTTACGCTTGGAAATTTCCAAATGGTATAAACGCCGCTTTAACGTAGACATTGATCCCGACACTGAAGCCATTGCGACCATTGGTTCCAAAGAAGGATTTTCGCATTTAGTAATGGCGATGGTAGAGCCGGGCGACCGCATTATCGTCCCTGCGCCAAGTTACCCGATTCATTCTTTCGCTGGAACAATCACGGGCTGCGAACTCATCAGAATCAACGTGCTCGAAGGCGCGGAATCAATGCTCGACCAATTGTATAAATTGGAATACCCGCCTTCGCAGCAGCCGAAAATTTTAGTGCTGTGCTTCCCGCATAATCCGACTACGATGTGCGTCACCAAAGATTTTTTTGAAAAAGCCGTAGCCCTTGCGCGTGATCGCGGCTGGTTGATCATTCACGATTTTGCGTATGCAGATTTAGTCTTTGATGGTTACAAAGCCCCCAGCATTTTTGAAGTCGAAGGTGCCAAAGAAATCGCGGTCGAAACTTTTTCGATGACGAAAAGTTATTCGATGGCAGGCTGGCGCGTAGGATTTGTCTGCGGCAACGCTCAAGTCATTTACGCTCTAACGAGACTGAAAAGTTATCTGGATTACGGAATGTTTCAGCCGATTCAAATCGCTTCGATCATTGCGCTGCGCGACCTGGATGACGTAGTTCCCGAAATTGCCAGTGTCTACCAAAAGCGCCGCGACGTATTGTGCAAAGGCTTAAACGCCGCCGGATGGGAAGTCACACCACCGATGGGCACTATGTTTGTCTGGGCAAAAATTCCTGAGCAATATCGTAAAATGGGATCGCTCGAATTTGCGAAACAATTAATCTCCAAAGCTGGTGTAGCGACTTCGCCCGGCATTGGCTTCGGCGCTGAAGGCGATGAATATATCCGATTCGCATTGATTGAAAACGAAGAGCGAACACGACAGGCGATTCAAGGAATCAAGAATTTTTTCAATGAGTAATTTGCAATTTGGCGAGCTGATCGATGAAGACCAGTGAAAAAAATTTGCTGCTATGAGCATTCTTTCTCCACTCCTGCTGTTACTGCCGCGCATTGCCGTTCGTCGCGCCGTCAGCAAACATCTTGCGACATCAATTCCAGCAGATGAGTGCGATTGGGTTTGGCAAAGAACAGTTCGCTTACAATCGGAGTTGTGCTTAACGCGACCCCGTCATTCGTTCGGTGTCAATCTTTTCCTTCGTTACATGGAATGGGATAACGCGCTTTATCGTGCGCTGCGAGAACACGGCATTCCGCAGGAACAGGCCAGCCAGCTTATCGAAGAAATTAATTGGGAAGTTTTCGGAGCCGGAAACATGGTCTCATTCACACTCTCGCGCCTGCGGAGTTCAAAGCTCCAAACGAGAATTCAGTGGATTCTGGACTTGATGTTTTTCGCGCTCTTTACCAAACCATTTCGCAAAGAAGCTGTTCCGTCGGAGAGTGGCATTGCCTTTGATGTTGTTTGCTGCCCGGTGGCCGATTACTTTCGGCAACAAGGGATTCCCGAACTCACACGTTATGCCGCCTGCAATCTTGATCATCGGATGGCGCAAAATTGGGGCGTCAAATTAACGCGCACCCAAACGATTGCGAAGGGCGATGCGCACTGCGATTTCCGGTACAGGATTGCGCCGACTGAAGATGTGAGCTTCAAATGAAGAAAGAGAAAGATGATGCGCTATCGCACTTCGGTGTTGAGGGGCAATTGTTATAATGGACAAGCTTGAGCTAAACAAAAATACGGTCACAACTTTTTACGACCTGATGTTCAATCAATGCAAACCTGCCGAAGCTATCGAGCAGTATGCAGCCGATGTTTACATACAGCACAATCCAGCCGTAGCCGATGGCAAGAAAGCTTTCATTGAGTATTTTGAGCGGATGGCGAAAGAATATCCTGGCAAGCACGTCGAATTTAAGCGCGTGATTGCAGAAGGCAATTACGTCGTCTTGCATTGCCATCAACAATGGCCGGGAGAGAACGACTGGGCAGGCATTGATATTTTTCGCCTGGATGATAACGGCAAGATCATTGAGCATTGGGACGTGCTTCAGACTATCCCGGCGCAGGCTGCTAATAGCAATACGATGTTCTGATCTGGTTTCCCTTTGATTCTTGCATCGCTCTTGCTTTCGTACTCGTGAGCGTCAACAATTGGCAAAATAAAAAATTCTGAATTCGAACTTTACTGACTGAATGAAAATTACGAAAGAGTTTCGTTACATCATCACAAGGAGAAAGTACCGTGCAAAAAACAACCCGTCGTTCCCTGCTTAAATCTGCGGTGACCGCTACGTTTGGCGCCGCCGCTGTCACTGCTACCAACGCGCAAACAAAATCCAAAGCGCATTCCGAAGAAATCGTCGCGCCGCGAGTACTAGGTCAGGGCGCCACGCCGAAAGCAAAAGAAATCGTCAAGATTACCAAGCTCGAAACTTTTATGGTGAAGCCACGCTGGCTGTTCTTAAAAATCCACACGAACGCTGGCGTAGTTGGACTCGGCGAACCCATCACCGAAGGTCGCGCCCTCACCTGTATCGCAGCCATCAAAGAAATTGAGCCGTATTTAATCGGCAAAGACCCGCGCAATGTCGCGCATCATTGGCAAGCGATTTATCGTCACGCGTTTTATCGCGGCGGCCCAATTTTGACGAGTGCTTTGTCAGGAATTGATCAGGCCTTGTGGGACATCAAAGGAAAATTACTTGGCGTCCCTGTCTATGAATTGCTCGGAGGCCCGACGCGTGATCGCATTCGTGTGTATGCTCATGCTCGCACTCCAGATGACATTATCAAACGCAAAGCGGAAGGCTTCACCGCCTTCAAAACCGGCCCGGCGAAATTAAAAGATCGTCCGGCGCGCTTTGTCGAAAACAAAGAATACATTGATTACGCCGTAGAAAAATTTGCCGCGTTGAAAGAACTCGTCGGCAAAGACGGCGACCTCGGCATTGATTTTCATGGTGCGATTCCGCACGGTACGGCAAAGCTGCTCATCAAAGCGCTGGAGCCTTACAACCCCTATTTTTATGAAGAAGTCGTGAATTGTCAGGAAGTCGAAGTGATGGCGGACTTGGCAAAATCTACGCACATACCGCTGGCGACAGGCGAACGCATTTTCACGAAATGGGGCTTCCGCGAAATTTTGGAGAAAAAGGCTTCGATCATTTTACAGCCTGATTTATGTCACGCGGGCGGCATCACCGAAGTCAAAATTATCGCCGGACTGGCTGAATCATTTTACGCTTCGATTGCGCCACATAATCCGCTCGGCCCGATTTCATTGGCTGCGGGCTTACAAATCGCGGCTTCGATTCCAAATTTCCTGTGTCAGGAACAGGTCAGCTTAGGCGAAGGCTACATCAAAAATCCGTTCAAGGTACGCAATGGATATGTAGATTTGCCAACTGGCCCCGGCTTAGGCATTGAGCTGGATGAAGAGTTAATGAAGAAAAATGATATGTACGGACACGATTGGAAAAATCAGGAAACGTATGATCCTGACGATGGCAGTGTCGTGGATTGGTAAGCAGAAGAGTAGACGGAAGACGGGAGACAGTAGTTCTTAGCAGAGTCTCCCGCCTTCCAATTAATTGCCGAGAAATTTTATGAATATATTCCTATCACTTTTTTTTGTAGCGCTCCTCGTCCCTCCGATTCCGTCAGATAAATATACCGAAATCGCAGGGCTTCCACCGATTCCCGAATACAATCTCAAAAACATAAAGGACAAAATTTCAGTGGATGGGAAGCTCACAGAAAAAGCGTGGGCGCAGGCGACTCCGGTTGTGATGATGTTTCCTTGGGATTTTCAAACGGGAAAGAAACAGCGCACTTCGGTGAAGTTATTGCGTGATGAAAACAATCTTTATGTTGGATACGAATGCGAAGATTTTGACCTTACGGTTACACATAAAAAGCGTGATGATCCGGTCTACAAAGATGATTGCGTAGAAATTTTCATCAATACAAATCCTGCGGCGGATCATTATTTTGGCTTTGAGATGAATGCAACGGGAGTGCTCTACGATTATTTTTACAGCTATCCGCAGAAGCACGATATGGCTCCCAATCTTGACGGCATTCAATTAAAAA
>JAYTCQ010000269.1:0-12858 GCA_043736395.1 Blastocatellia bacterium
TACCTGCCGTCATAGTTTTGCCATCAAACTGTCAGCAAATTCGCCAAAAGTAGCGGTAGAATTTCGCTTCCCCCGAACCCCCGTGCCCCGGAAATTATTTGGAACAAAGGTTCTTTAATAGCGTGTAAAAACTGGTTACACCTTTTGTGCGCGCCTCATCACTCAACTTCAGAACGCACAGAAATAAATTAATCGTTACTCTTTGGAGGTCTACAATTATCATGTCACGTCGCTTTACCCTCACACTTGGATTGTTTTCTGCTCTTTCCTGCGCAGCCTTTGCTCAACCTGCACAACCACCTGCTTCGGAGGATGGCCCTGTCGCAATTACGGCGAGAACCAACGTTAAGGCTCCCGTCGCGGAAGCTCCGAAATTGCCACAAAAGAATGCGCTGGGTGGGATCACTTATCCAATCTTAAATAGTAACGGAGACGTAATTTTTCACGCGCGTTATGCAACCGGAAAATCAATGAGCGATTACATCTCGGCTTATTTTACTTACAAACCGGATGGAACCTGGAAGATTTTTGAAGGAGCTGACAAGGGGCTGAATTTTTCCGAAAAATTAATTAGCCTGGGGAATGTTAGCGCCAATGGCAACGGCGATCTGATTTTTAGCGCGACGTTGGATCGGATGGCTCCAGCCTATAAAGTTTCAGGCGGAGAAAAGAATGTTAACGAAGGGGTCAAGCAATCAGGAATCTTCACCAAAACCAGTGAAGGAATCAAAAGTATTTATTTGATGGGTCAGGAAATCCCGAATAATCCGGCGACGTATATTGGTTTCGCCGCGACTTCGATGAATTCCAAAGGGACGATTGCTTTTGTGGGAACGTATGCTGATCCTGACGGTCGCGGTCTGTTTATTCTCGAAGATGGCAAATTGAAAATTGTAGCTCGCAGCAGTCAGCGCACTCCGATTGGGCCTGACAGCACTTACTCTGAACATTTTTATCCATCGGCGATTAATGAAAAAGGTGAAGTTGCTTTCTTCGTTCGTGTGAGCGGTGGCGGCGCGATTTTCGTACGCCGCGCAACGGGCGTCGAGCCAATTGCTGTCCAGGAAAATCCATCGCCGGTAGCAGGCACGCATTTCATCGGATTCGCTAATCGCAATCCTGCAATCAACAATAAAGGCGATGTCGTTTTTGCTGCATTTGTCGGAGACGACGTTATTGAACCGCCAGTACTTGATGCCGATGGTCAGGCTTTGCCTCCAAAGAAACCATCGAAATCCGGACGCGGATTATTCATTCGTGAAGCTGGTTCGACGGAGACAAGAGTCGTCGCGATGAGCGGAGATACGCTCCCAGAATCAAAAGCGACTTTTTCAGATTTCATGATGCCTTCGGTCAATTCCAACGGAGATATTGTCTTCCTGGCGAACTACGCCGGACGTGCGCGAGGAATTTTCCTCAAGACCAAAGACGGGATTGAAGCGATTGCGTTGTACGAGAAAATCGCGCCTGGTCTGGATCGCAAAGATGAAGGCAACGGCTTCAATAATTTCCAAAACCCGATCATCAATGATCGCGGCGACATTACATTTTTAGGTCAACTCAGAAAAGGGCCGGTCGGAATTTTCGTCAAACGCAAAGGCGAAGAACTGAAAATGATTGCGCGGTCAGGCGAGGTGGGACCTTTGAAATAGGTATTAGCGATTAGCTTTTAGCGGTTAGCCAGAATGGTTTGGCTAATTGCTAAAAGCTAATCGCTAACTGCTCAGTGTTTAAAATGCCGCATTCCAGTTAACACCATCGCAATGCCATGTTCGTTGGCGGCTTGGATTGATTCGGCGTCGCGGACTGATCCTCCGGGTTGGATGATGGCGGTGATGCCGTGTTTGGCGGCTTCGTCGACGCCGTCACGGAATGGGAAAAAGGCGTCGGAAGCCAGCACGGAACCAGGAATCGGGAGCTGTGCTTTTAACGCTCCGAATCTGACGGAATCTATGCGCGACATTTGACCGGCGCCAACTCCGACCAACTGATTTTCCTTGGCATACACAATCGCATTTGATTTGACGTGCTTGCAGATTGCCCACGCAAATCGCAGCGCAGAAATTTCGCTTGGCGTTGGTTTACGTTCCGTCACGATTTGAAATTTTTCTTCGTCAATTAATTCATTGTCTGATTCCTGAACCAGGACTCCGCCGCTGATCCGGCGCAGCTCGTAATAATTATCTTTGATCTCTGAAATCGCTCCCATTTGTAAAATTCGCAAATTCTTTTTCGCGGCAAAAATTGCTTTTGCTTCGGGCGTAAATTCCTGCGCGATGATGACTTCGGCGAAGAGTTCTGCCATCACTTTGGCGCCGTCTTCGTCTACCGTTTTCGTGCAGGCAATGATGCCACCAAAAGCCGAAACGGGGTCAGTCGCTTTGGCATTGATGAAAGCTTCCATCGAAGTTGCGCCAATACCGACACCGCACGGATTCGTATGTTTGATAATTGCGCATGTATGCGGCAAGTCAATAAAATCAATAGCTCCGCGCGATTTTGCATCACGGGCTTGCGCGTAATAAATCTCCAAAGCTAAATTCCACGCCGCATCAGAATCCAATAAATTATTATAGGAAAGCTCTTTGCCTTGCAGCTGTTCCGCCCGGGCAATCCCGCGTTCGTTATTACCGGCAATCGCATACAGCGCGGCTTTCTGATGTGGATTTTCGCCGTACCGCAATCCCGCCAATTTCGTTAATTCCAAATTAATTTCATCTGGAGTATCGTCACTTTTCGGCTGATTGACTGCGCCTAAGAATTTAGCAATGTCGCGGTCGTACGCGGCTGTATGGCGAAATGCCGTGACTGCTAATTCATAACGTAATTCCTGCGACAAGGCTCCATCATTGGCGTTGAGTTGCGCGATGATTTTGGCGTAGTCGTGCGGCTCTACAACGACGGCGACATCATTGTGATTTTTCGAAGCCGAGCGAATCATCGCCGGGCCGCCAATATCAATGTTTTCAATTGCGTCTTCAAGTTTGACATCGGGCTTTGCAATCGTTTCGCGGAACGGATAAAGATTGATAATGACGAGATCAATCGGAACGATTCCGTGCGCCTGCGCCTGCGAGACATGTTCGGCGTTAGCGCGAATATGCAACAGCCCGCCGTGAACTTTTGGATGCAGCGTTTTGACGCGTCCATCCATCATTTCAGGGAATCCGGTTAAGTCCGAAATGTCGCGGACTTCAAGATTATTTTCGCGGAGGATTTTGGAAGTTCCGCCGGTCGAAATGATTTCGATATTGTGCTGCGCCAGGGTCTGTGCGAGTTCGATGATGCCGTCTTTATTGGATACGCTGATGAGGGCGCGTGTGATTTTTTTGAGTCCGGTTTCTGACACGAGAGTCTCCTTAAGTAAAAAATGGCAAATATAAAAAAAGCGAAAATCAAAAGGTAAAAGGCAAATATCAAAAGGGCGGCACTTGATTTAAGAAATTCAGAAAAAGGCTTTGCTTCCAAATCCAATTTTTGCCTTTTAACTTTTGATATTTGCCTTTTGATTTGTATTACCGTCCGTAACGTTTCAGTTTACGATAAAGCGTCGAAAGGTCAATGCCGAGCAATTCCGCCGTCCGAGTTTTGTCGTCGTCTACACCTGCCATCGTTTCGAGAATGTAGCGGCGTTCAAGTTCTTCAAGGGTGATGATCTGCCCGGTCAAATCTTTGGTTCCAATATTCGCTTCGATGACATTTTGTGGAAGATGGGTTAATTCGATTTGTTCATCGCTGAGAGTTACGCCGCGTTCGATGGCGTTTTGAAGTTCGCGGACGTTGCCGCGCCAATGATAGTTGATAAGTTTTTGCATCGCTTCATCGCTGATGCGTTTTTCAGGAAGGCCGGATTCCTGGGAAAATTTCTTGATGAAAAAACGCGCGAGCAACGGAATATCTTCGCGCCGATCACGCAGCGCGGGAACGGTAAAACTAATAACGCTGAGGCGATAAAATAAATCTTCGCGGAAGCGATTTTCGGTCACTTCGGAATCAAGGCTACGATTTGTCGCCGCGATAATTCGCGCATCGAATGAAATTGGTTCGGTGGCTCCGAGCGGAGTCACTTCGCGTTCTTGCAATGCGCGTAATAATTTCACCTGCAACGAAGCGGGCATTTCTCCGACTTCATCTAAAAATAGTGTTCCGCCATTCGCAGCGCGCAACAGCCCGGATTTATTAGCGTTTGCGCCGGTAAATGCGCCTTTGACGTAGCCGAATAATTCTGACTCCAACAAATTTTCCGGCAAAGCTCCGCAGTTGATGGCGATGAACGGACCATCCGCACGCGGCGAATTGTAATGAATCGCGCGCGCCATTAATTCTTTTCCGGTGCCCGATTCTCCCTGAATTAAAACGCTGCTGGAGGTCGGCGCAATTTTTTCAATCAGGCGAAAAATACCCGTGAGCGCGTCGGAACTACCAATAATATTATCGAAATTGTAGCGGCCTTTTAGCTCACGTTTTAAGAAATGATTTTCTCGAAATAATTCACGTTGCCGCAGCGCATTACGGACAGTTTGCAGAATGTCTTCATTGATGAACGGCTTGGTGATGTAATCAAATGCACCTTTACGAAGCGCGGCGACGGCGGTCTCGACGGAAGAATATGCTGTAATCATGACGACCAAAGCATCAGGATCAATTTGTTTGATGCGATCCAGCAGCGACAATCCATCTACCTGTCCGATGTTGATGTCGCTAATGGTGAGGTCAGGGGCTTCCGCGGTAAACAGGCTGATCGCGGATTCGGCATTGGCAGCGGAAATCGCGCGATAGCCCGCATCGGTAATTAATCCGGCGATGATGCCGCGCATCAAATCTTCGTCTTCAACAATTAATATTGTGGATGGAGTCATGCGCAAAAGGGTACGTGAAAGGTGGAGTTAAAGTACAGTGATTGAGTGACGATTTTTACATTTGAAACGATCAGGTAAATTACAAAGACTATCTGAGCTAACTAAGCCGCTTTGAAAGGACTTTGTTATGGGCAAATTTAAATTAAAAATTTCTTGAAGGGGAAAAGCGATGAATGCACACGCCGGAATAAGAATAATGGGAAATTGTCTTGATCTTGAGTCTATCACAAGCCATCTGGGCATTGAACCGACTCACCGTCACAAAGAAGGTGAGCCTGCTAAATGTCAGGAAAACTATTGTCAGGATATGTGGTCGCTTCAAGCACCTCTCGATAAAAAGAAAAAACTTGATTCACACCTTAGATGGCTTGTTAAATTTTTAAGCTCTCACTATGACTACCTACAAGCACTTAAACCTGATGCTCAAATCGATGTTTTTTGTAGTTATACTTTTGAAGGTGATCAGGGAGGGTTTTCATTATCGCCAAAGGCGCTCTCAATTTTTACAGCACTTGGCATCAAGCTAGAAGTTTCACTTATCGCTTTAAAAGTAAGATAGCTTCGTCTCGTTTCTCTGCACTATACTTTACCTAAACAGAGAAATCACTTCCGCCGGAATTGGCTGCGATTTTATTCGTTCAGGATTTTCAGGATCACGCACCGTCCAGACGCGGGTTTCAAAGCCTTCCACCGCCAGCGTGTCACCGCGCATCAATTGATGGCGAACATCAAAACTGCTTCGGCGAAATTCAGTAATCGAACTGATGATGGAAACTTCGTCGCCGAATTTTGAAGGGATGAGGAAGCGGGCGCGGGTGTCTACCATTGGGATTCCCAGCAAATTATATTTGGCGATCATGGCAGGTTTGGGCAATCCGGCGGCGGCGAATAATCCGGCGGTACAAGCATCGAACCAGGCGAAATAACGCGGATAAAAGACAATGCCGGCGGGGTCGCAATCTCCCCATTCGATTAAAAGTTGACGCGTATTGGAAAGCATATTTTATTTTTTTCCGTTCTTCGTAATGGCATCGAAAATTGCAGCCGCTACAGTAGCAGGTGTCTTACTGGTAGTTTTAATCATCACTTTAGATTCCGCATAAAGCGGTTCACGTCTGGCCAGAAGCGCTTTCATGTCTGCCATAACGGTGGGATTTTGCGTGAGACGTGTTTCTCCAGCGCGGGTCATCCGTTTCAAAAATTCCTGCGGAGTAGCATGCAGCCAGATCGTTGTACATCGCTCTTTAATGAGACTCCAACTTTCCGCGTCAGTAACAATAGAACCTCCGGGCGCGAAGACGCATCCACCAGAAGTCGTAAAAAGTTTCGCCAGAGCTTCACGGTCAAGCCGTTGATAATAGCTTTCTCCGTGCGTTGTAAAAATTTCTCCGAGCGGCATGCCAGCAGCTTTTTCAACCCATTTGTCCAATTCAATAAATTCGGTTTTCAGTTTTTTTGCCAGCAGCGGGCCAACGGTAGATTTGCCTGCGCCACGAATTCCGATCAGCGCAACAAATTGTCGTTGTGATTGATTGCCAAGCCGCTGTTCCAGCCACAGATGCAAGGCCTGACAATCTTCATCTGAGCATTGATTGAGTAATCGCCAAATCTGCGCGCGGAGCGACCGATCTTTTTCATCAGGAGGAAGTAATTCGGGCAAGGATTTTCCTAAAGCTTCCGCCACACTCGCTAAACGTGAGATGGAAATATTGCCTTCACCAATCTCAAGTTGATTGATAAAACGAGGAGAAAGATCGGCCCGACGTGAGAATTCACGAACCGTCAGATGGATGCTTTGCCGCACCGCGCGAACCCTTGCTCCGACTCCGATAAGTAGCGAATTTTTATCTTTTTGTTTTGTCATATCAAGATGCATTATAATGCGCCCAAACTTAAAGTCAATTTCTTAAATGAAATATACTGCGTTTGCGTATTTAAAATTCTTTGTAGTATAGTGCTAACAATTCAAAGCAAAAAAGAGGAAAATTATGAGCGAATTAGCGAACGATGAGACAGGGCTGATCATTTCGGAAAATGCCTGGGAAGCGATTCAAGGGGCGTATGATCTACAGGTTCATGTCGCTCCTGATGTGATTGAACGGCGTATTGATGATCTTGATTTAGCCAAAGAATTTTTGTCGCATGGGCTGAAAGGCTTCGTTCTGAAGTCGCACTATATTCCCACTGCCGAACGCGCTGCGGTTGTGACGAAAGCTGTTCCTGGCATTGAAGCTTACGGCGCGATTACGCTCAATCACAGCGTCGGCGGACTCAATCCCGTAGCGGTCGAAATCGCCGGACGTTCGGGAAATAAAATTGTTTGGTTTCCAACGGTGGATGCCGCAAATGAAACTGCGGGACGGTTGGATGGCGGCAATGAAAAGCTACCGTTCTGGGCTAAAATTCAACGCGAAATCGCCGCCGCAGGCATTACACGTCCGCCGATGAGCGTCCTGAATGCGGAAGGGAAAATCGCGGAAGACGCGCGGCAATGTTTGGAATTAATCGCCAAGCACGACATGATTTTGGCTACCGGACATCTAGGACGGCACGAAATTTTCCCGTTAGTCAAAGAAGCAAAAGCTTGCGGCGTGAATCGAATTATCGTGACACACGCGGAATTTCCTTCACAGAATTTAACGGCTGAAGAGCAACTTGAACTGGCAAATTTGGGCGCGATTATTGAGCATTGCTTCACGACATATCATACGAATAAGTGTCCGTGGGAAACGGTATTCGTCAATATTCGAGCAGTTGGTGTCGAGCGGACGATGCTGGCGACTGACCTTGGACAAAAGACGAATCCCGGCGTCGCGGCGGGCTTTGCGGAATTCTCGCAAAGGCTCTTAAATGCTGGCTATTCTGTTAAAGAAATTAATCATATGGCTGCGACGATTCCGGCAGGATTAGTGCATTAATTACAGATAAAACTGGCAGGAAAAAATAGGGCAGGAAAAAAAGAAATCTATACTAATAAGAAGATTTAGTTCGGTGTTCGGAAATCATTTTTCCTGCCCTATTTTTTCCTGCCAGCTCTCTTCTAAAAAATAGTTATGAATCAAGATTTAACGAACGAAAAATTATTAGTCGTCAGTGCTCACGCCGCAGATTTTGTCTGGCGCGCGGGCGGCATTATTGCTTCGTATGCTTCACGCGGAGCGCGGGCGCGCGTGCTGTGTTTGTCGTACGGTGAACGCGGCGAATCGCAAGGGCTTTGGAAAAAAGAAGGCATGACAATTGAGCGCGTCAAAGAAATTCGCCACGAAGAAGCGACGAAAGCCGCTACAGTCTTGGGTGCGGAGATTCGCTGCTTCAATGTCGGCGATTATCCGCTGGGAATTACGCCGCAGCTGACCGAAGAATTAGTGCAGGAATTTCGCAGCTTTCAGCCGACGGTAGTGTTAACGCATACGCCGGTTGATCCTTATAACGGCGATCACACGGCGACTTCACGGCTGACGATGGATGCGCGGATTTATGCACAGGCGATGGGCTATCCAAGTGAACATAAACATTTGGGCGCGCCGCCGGTATTTTATTTCGAACCGCATCAATCAGAAATGTGCGACTTCACTCCCGATGTAATTTTTGACATCACGCCAGTGTTTGAAACCAAAGTGAAAGCCATGCATTGCATGGACGCGCAAACGCACCTCTGGAACTATTACACCGACACCGCCAAACGGCGCGGCACACAAGGCGGAAGAAATTCAGGCAATCCGGCGATAGTTTATGCGGAAGCTTTTCAACGCGTCTATCCGCAGGTAGGGAATATTTTAACTTAGGTGCTAGCTATCAGGTGTCGGGTGTCAGAAAACACTTAACACCTAACACCCGACGCCTTTTATGCAACATAAAATCATCCGCAACATCCAACGTGCTGATGCCGAAGTCATCGAAACCCTCGGAGAACAGGGCGTTGCGACGATTCACGAAGCGCAGGGACGCATCGGATTGTTGAATCCGTATATGCGCCCCATCTATCCTTCGGCAAAAGTCGCAGGCTCTGCCGTGACGGTTTCTTGTCAGCCGGGAGACAATTTAATGATTCACGCGGCGGTGGAAGTTTGCCAGCCGGGAGATGTGTTAGTTGTCACGACGACTTCGGAATCAACGGATGGAATGTTTGGCGATCTACTCGCGACTTCGTGTCAGGCGCACGGGATTCGCGGCTTGATTATTGATGCGGGAATTCGTGATGTAGCCGATTTAACGACGATGAATTTCCCGGTCTGGGCGAAAGCAATTTCCGCACAGGGAACTGTCAAGGCGACACCAGGTTCGGTGAATGTGGACGTTGTGTGCGCGGGAGCAATCATTCGTCCGGGCGATGTCGTCGTCGGAGATATTGATGGCGTCGTTGTTATCAAAAGAAAAGATGCGGAAATCGTGGCGCAGCTGGGTCAAAAACGTCTGGAAAAAGAAGCCCAATCTCGTGCGAAATTAGCTGCCGGAGAATTGGGAATTGAATTTTACGGACTGCGTGCGAAGCTGAAAGAATTAGGAGTCGAATACGTTGATGAATAAGTTAAAGCTGTCTGAGTCAGTACCACCTGCGGTAGCGGGTGGTGAGTGTCCACGCAACTTCCACCCGCTACCGCAGGTGGTACTGACTTTTGCTATTTTTTTCCTTCTCACAATTTCTCTCGAAGCTCGCGTAACCCGCATCGTTATTGACCAAAAACAATCTCCGGCGTTTCAGGGAAAATCTTTTGGCAGCGTCGGACAATACGAAATTCTGACCGGAAAAGCCTACGGCGAACTTGATCCGAAAAATTCTCACAACACGATCATTACGGACATTGAATTCGCCCCGCGCAACGCTCGCGGGATGGTCGAATACATCGCAACGTTTTCGCTGGTGAAGCCGATTGACGTGAATAAATCGAATGGCGTATTGCTTTACGGCGTACCGAATCGTGGCAACCGAATTTCAATTCCTGCGTTTGGGGCTTCAGGGAATGAAGGCGAATCCGGCGATGAATTTTTCTTGAACCGTGGTTACATCATTTTGCAAAGTGGATGGCAGGGCGATCTTGCGCCGCGTCCGAATGCGGAAACGATCGTCGTACCCATTGCGAAAAATCCCGATGGATTAAGCATCACGGGAGCCGCCCTCGCAAGATTTTTCAATATGCCTGCGGGAACGAATACACTGCCATTACCCGTTGCGCACGAAGCCGCGAGCCTCGATACGACAAAAGCGACGTTAACAAAACGAGCATCAGAAGAAGGCATGATCATCCCCATTGCGAGCAGTGAATGGGCGTTTGGCGATGCCGAAAAAACTGCTTTCCCAGGCACACCAGACAGCAATAAAATTTGTCTGAAAAACGGCTTTGATCCGGCGTATCTTTACGAATTAAGCTACACCGCAAAAGACCCGTTAGTGCTGGGGATCGGCTTCGCGGCGACGCGTGACATCAATGAATTTTTTCGCCGGATTCCGAAAAACGATAGCAATTTTATTAATCCAGTCGCCGGAAAAATTACACATGCCATCGCGCAAGGTGTGTCTCAATCCGGAAATCTCATCAAGACTTTCATTCATCTCGGATTCAATCAAGACGAACAAAATCGCATCGTCTGGGACGGCGTGAACGATCATATCGCGGGACGACAATTAGCGATGAATATTCGTTTTGCTACCCCAGGCGGCGCGGCGAGTTTATATGAAGCTGGCAGCGAACCTCCGCTGTGGTGGGGCGATTACGAAGACAAAATTCGCGGACGAAAAACGGCGAGCATGCTGGATCGTTGTAGTCCGACAAAAACTTGTCCGAAGATTTTTGAGACGTTTGGCTCCGCAGAATTTTGGGGTTTGCGCATGTCGCCGAATTTGCTCGGATTCAATGCTGACGTAGACATTCCATTGCCTTCAAACGTACGTCGTTATTACTTCCCGACCACTACACACGGAGGCGGACGCGGAGGATTTAGCGTCGAGCCTTTGCCTGCGCAAGGCGTATGCGATTTGTCCGCAAACCCAAATCCGCAATCCGATCAAATGCGTGCATTGATGGTAGCGTTAACCGATTGGGTCACGAAAAATTCTGCTCCGCCTGATAGCGTGTACCCGCGCCTCGATCGTGGCGAACTCGTGAAACCCGAACATCGTGCGATGGGATTTCCTGCGATCCCGAATGCGCCCTTGCCTGACAACATGATTAACGCGCTGCCCGATTATGATTTCGGGAGCGAATTCAAATATACCGATTTATCAGGCGTCATGACGACGCAGCCGCCCGCGATCAAACGTTATTTCCCATTGCTGGTTCCCAAAGTAAACGCCGATGGTAATGAAATGAGCGGCATCCCTTCGCTGCTACTTCAGGCTCCGCTTGGAACGTATTTAGGCTGGAATGTGACGCGCTCAGGATTTTATAAAGGACACGGCTGCGGCTTCGCGGGAGGCTTTCTGCCATTCGCAAAAACGAAAGCGGAACGGATGGAGAAAGGCGATCCGCGTTTGTCGTTGGAAGAACGATACAAGGATCATGCAGGCTATGTTGACGCCGTGAAAAAAGGAGTCGCGCAATTACGGAATCAGAAATTTCTGTTAGCTGAAGATGCGGCTCGATTAATTCGACAGGCGGATGAAAGTGCTGTGCTCCGATAAGCTGATGTTGGGGTATAATTACTGGGTTGTTTTACAAGGAGTTTTTATTATGTCAGCAATCGCGATAGATATAACCGAAACTATGTCAATTGAAGAATTGGTTGGACGGCTAAAGCGCAATCAAGAAATCATCATTACTGCCAGCAATGAACCAGTTGCAAAACTTATCTCGGTTGGTAAGTCTGTAATAGAAGCTGTTCCAGCCAAGCGTCAAGGTGGTCAAAGTGAAAGTATCGTATGGATAAGTCCAGATTTTGACGAACCGTTGGAAGATTTTAAGGAGTATATGCCTTGAAGCTTTTGCTTGATACACATACCTTTCTTTGGTTTGCAGGTCGTCAGCAGTATGTGAACCTTCCACAAGCAACCAGTGAAATTCTCGAAGACAGTACCAACTCGTTAATCCTGAGCTATGCGAGCGTTTGGGAATTATCCATTAAGGCTTCAATTGGGAAGTTAAAACTTACAGAGTCCGCGGCAAACTTGGTACGATTTCAGCAAGCTAGAACAAGACTTCAACTGTTACCTCTTGAGCTTGACCATTTCGAATTTCTCGAACGATTACCGGTTCATCACAAAGACCCGTTTGATCGATTATTGATTGCACAGGCACAAGCAGAAAATTTGACGATTGTTGGTGTAGACACAGCCTTTGATTTATATGACGTGAAACGTCTTTGGTTGACTTGAAAAAGGGAGTCGAGCAATTGCAGGATCAGAAATTTCTTTAGGCAGAAAATGAGACACGATTGATCCGGCAGGCGGAAAAAGTGGTGTGCTGAGATAAGCGGATGTTGCGGTAAAATTTGTTGATACTAAATTTTCATCCAGAGGTAAAAATCAATGAAACTTAAAAATAAATTTATTCTGCTCAGCTTGATTGCGATGAGCCTGCTGATTGCCTCACCAAATGTGTTTGCGCAGAAGACAGGAACGCTCAAAGGGCAAGTTCTTGATCAATCAGAATCAGGTGTTCCAAATGCTACAATTATCATTGGAATGAATTCTCAGCAATTCGAAACGAAAGTAGACAAAGACGGAAAATTTGAACTTTCGCTGCCGGAAGGAACTTATAATCTAATTGTACGAGCGAATGGATTTATGCCCTCGCGGAAAAGACAGATCAAGATTATCGCCCGGCAAACAACCGAAACTAACATCACTCTTTTTGTGCAATTAAACCAAGGATATGTCGAAGTAACACCCGAACCAGATAATAAACCAAAGAAAGACGTTGATAAACCTTAACCTGATATATATGTCACGGTTGACGTCATAATCAACAATAGTGCAGACAAAAATCAGGCGGCAATGGAGCCATAAGTCCTGAGTTCCTCGTAGCGAGGATGGTTATGAATGAAAGTCGGGTGCAAATCCAAC
>JAYTCQ010000270.1:0-17353 GCA_043736395.1 Blastocatellia bacterium
AATTTTCTGGATCGAATCTGAATTTTGCGGAACCAGACGATAATAGACCCAAAGCCCTTCCTTCCTTGATTCAACAATTCCCGCCTTTTTCAAATACGCCAGATGTCGTGAGATTTTCGGCTGATTCGGGCCAATCACTTCCACTAAATCGCCAACACAGAGATTTCCCTCGACCACAAGTAGATGTATGAGCCGCAACCGCGTCTGATCGGAGAAGGCCTTGAATAAAGCTTCAAGTTGCTCCAGTGAATTAGCATGCTCAATCTTCGTGTTCATTAGCCCAATATAAACGAAAAACCGCCTATAGTAAATATGCCTACACATATACAATATTGATCCATATATACTAAACCATATATAGATCACCCTCACGTATCTACTAGCCAACTGTAGAGAGGCGTTACCTTTTCATTTGATGATTATTCAATGCGATACTCAACAATATAGGATTAGAGACTGCAACACTTGACAGGTTTGCCAGTACGAGGCAAAATCCACCCGTTGTTCACGAGACAACCCCCTTTCATATCTCACCTACGGAAGAATCATTTGCATTACAGTTGTAACGGTTATTGGGAAGTTTTCCCAAAGTTTTGCCCCTTCACGCCACAACCTGTTTTAGAGTTAGTAGCCACTGATTTCTTCCCCTTTTCTCACTAAAATTGTGATCTTTCCTGTATTGTTCCCCGCTTTGTTGAGAACGTTGTATGTTTAAAAAAATAATTCTCCTCATATTTTGTTGCATGTGCATCTTGTACTTCACATTCTTGCCGACAAAAATTTTAAGAGTCTCCGCACAAATCAAACCTGCCGTTACTTACGACATTATTTATGTGCGCTGCCCTCGCAAAGGCGATCAGGTGGTTAACTACCTACCCGAAGCGTTTACTCCGTTATTACCAGAAGCGAATTCGGATTTAATGTTGCTGCATCCCAATGGATCAGAAGAGGTTTTATTTGCTGGAGGCGCAAACGGCGCAATCATAGATCCGTATATTTCTTACGATGCCCGTTCGGTGATTTTCTGTTTCTTCCCAAATGTTACGAACGTCAATACGCAACGTCGCGCGGATTATGGAAATCTGGCAATGTCCAGAGATGGAGCTGATATTTACCGGATGGATTTGGCAACTCGTCAAGTAACGCGATTAACCTATCAGGAATTTTCACCAAATACCGGCAATGGAGCCAATTACGATTGTTCGCGTCCCGATACGAATTGCCCTCAAGTCGGCGTTTTTAATACTGGTCCTGCATTTTTGCCAGACGGGAGAATCGTGTATACCTCGACGCGTGACAATTACATTCCCAATAAGCCCAAGGCTCACGCAGGATTACGGACGATGCAATTATGGGTCATGGATGGCGATGGAAAAAATCAACATGCCATCGGACATTTTAACTTATCGGAAGCAATGCATCCGTTTGTGCTTAAGGATGGAAGAATCATTTTCACTTCGTGGGAAAACATGGGAGCGCGTGATGATCGCAGTTTTATGTTGTGGTCAATTTGGCCGGATGGAACTAATTTCGATACGTTTTCCGGGTTTGGAGATACGGACATTGCGCACCACTTCATGACGCAGGCCTCGAACGGAGATATTGTTGTTTGCAGGTATTACAATTTGAACAATAATGGCTTTGGCGAATTGTACAGCTTTCCTGTCCAGACTCCCTCCGATCAGCGATCCGTCTTTCAACCCTTGCCCGCAGAAAGTAAATCTGAGAAGACAGACTTTGGCTTAAAACGCTGGGGCTATACCCGCTTAACTCCATTCACGACGGCGGACGACTTCCCTGCTCCATGTTTTCCGGGTGATTTGGTTTCACAAAACCCTTGTCCGAATGGGAATCAGAATCGCGTCGGAAAATTTTCTCATCCATCGGCTGCGCCAAATAATTCGATTCTCGTTAGTTACACACGCGGCGCCGCCAATCATAAGTTGAATTTTCTACGCGCCGGCCTGGATTACCCGCTCTACGATTCTGGTATCTACGCAATGCGAAACGATCAGGTATTAGGCTCCCCTGATCAGTTAACACTTATCAAAAATGATCCGGCATACAATGAAATTTCGGCGCGTGCCGTCGTACCGTATCAGGCAATCTATGGTGTTCCAGCCCCCGTAGATTTACCACGCATCGCCAATGACGGCAAAGCCGACACACGCTTACCTGAAGGCACACCGCTGGCTTTAGTTGGGTCTTCTTCATTAATTTCGCGGGACACTTCGCCGTTATTTGGTGATCCATTTTTTCAGCATTTGAATCACGGAAATCGCAATTGGACTTTTCAGGGAGCCGATGCCGGAGTCTATTCCGATCAGGATGTTTATGCGCTTCGTATTTTATCGATGCAGCCCACAAGTGATTTACGTTACCCGAATAATGGACGTGGTTTCACTTCAAATTTCAATGAACGGATTCGCATTCTGGGAGAAATCCCCGTCCGCAAAGAAGGAACCCTTGATGCCCAAGGCAATGTAGACACTTCATTCCTGGCCAAAATTCCAGGCAACGTGCCATTTACTTTTCAAACGCTTGATCGCAACGGAATGGTATTAAATACAGCGCAGACGTGGCATAGCGTGCAACCTGGAGAACTACGCGTTAATTGCGGAGGTTGTCATGCTCACGCAAAACCTTCTCTGGATTTCAAATCCACGGCAGCAGCGAAAGCAACGTACACCGTCCGCGATTTATCTCAAACAACTCCGCTGCTCAACGTGGATGGCTCCCAAAATCCTACCGTTACCGAATCTTCAGATCGCTTCAAAACACTAGAGTACTACCGCGATATTCGTCCGATATTTCAAGCGAAATGCGTCTCGTGTCATCAAGCAAATGGTGCGCAATCGGGTGGATTGGATTTGAGCGACAGCACTTATGTGAACTTCAGCCGTTCAAGCGACTACATCCCCGATGGTCAATATCCATCGGGTTATGCGACGATAGCGATTCACAAAGACCCGCTCGCCAATCCGTTGCCGCGTTCGATTTCTCCGCAAGGTGATTGGTATTGGCCACAAGTCACACGATTCATCCGCGCCGGTCAAGCCCGTCAAAGCCTCCTCGCCTGGAAAATTTTTGGGAAACGATTAGACGGCAGACGTAATGAGGATCGCCCAACCGAAACTGTACCTGGAAATCCCGCCACAATTCCTTTCGGGTATAATTTTTATGACTGCGATTTGGATTACACCGGAGAGCAAATGCCTCCGCCCTCGTCTGGTTTGACGCTAACCTGGGAAGAGCGGATGAAAATTGTTCGCTGGATTGATATTGGCTCGCCGATTGATATTACTGTCATCAATAACAATTTCGGTTATAAAAGTTATGCCGGATTTTTAGAAGATGATTTGCGTCCGACATTGTCACTGCTTCCCTCTGTTTCGCAAGCGGCGAAGGATCGAAAACTTTCAAAATTAATAATTGGAACCTACGATCTCGAAAGCGGAATAAGCCCGAACTCACTAATCGTGACCATGAACCGCGCCGTAGGAGCATTCCCCGCCGGGACAAATCTTGCCGCATCAACGACCATTTCAAATGGTGGAACTGTTTCTATTAACCTGCCGATCCCAATTGATTTGACTGGTGGGGAAACATCTATTTTCGTTGAAATTCGCGATCAGGCAAATCACGCGACACGACTAGAACGTACTTATTCGCGGGCAAAATTAGTAGCGACTTCAGTTTCGGCAGGTAGCTATGCCGCCAATGCAATTCTGGCACCGGATTCGATTGTTTCATTATTTGGAACCAACCTTGCAATGGAAACGCTGCTGGCTCCGTCATTACCTTTACCGACGACACTCGCTGGAACCACCGTCATCATCAAAGACAGCCTCGGTGTGGAGCGTGCCGCCGGATTATTTTATGTCTCGCCTACTCAAATAAATTATCTGCTCCCATCTGAACTTGCGGCGGGAACTGCCACGGTGATCGTCTCGAATAGCGCTGGAATTTTTTCGACGGGAGCGATAGAAATTTCGCGCATTGCTCCAGCACTTTTCTCGGCAGATTCCAACGGACAAGGCTTCGCTGCCGCACAGGCACAACGCGTACGCGGGACGACTTCAACCTTTGAAGAGATTGCTAAATACGATGTGATACTCCGAAGATTTACGGGAATTCCAATTGACCTGAGCGTCGCGACCGATCAGATATTTCTGGCACTTTATGGCACAGGAATTCGCAATCGCAGCAACGTTACGGCAAAAATCGGAGGCGTTGACGCAACCGTAGTTTATTCCGGCGCACACGGTTTTTTTGTGGGCGTAGATCAGGTCAACGTACTACTTCCGCGCAGCCTCATCGGACGTGGTGACGTTGATATTGTATTGACTGTAGATGGCAAAACCGCTAACACTGTACGCGTAAACATTAAGTGATTATGTTTTGGAACGTGCATGGAAAATTATATTTTAGCGGCGATTACAATTGAACTTCAGCGACTGTTACTCAATCAAAGACTTGGCAAAATCATCCAGCTTGGAACTACTGGATTGTTGATTGAAACGCGTTTGCGTGAGAGCGGATGGTTGTATATTGCGACTGATCCACAAATGCTGGCGCTGCATTTGACTCATCGAAATGCGAAGCAATTTTACGCCGAATCCCGAACTGATACGCACTTTGTTGACCTTTTCAAAAAATATCTTGGCAACGCTCTCGTCACTGAAATTGAAAAACTTGGTTATGATCGGATGGTAAGAATTTCGCTTCTATCTACGGATGAAAACGGAGTCGAGACACCACGTAATCTTGTCATTCAACTCACCGGACGGAGCGCGAATGTTTTCATCCTCGAACAAAATCTCATCCTGGCTGCGCTGCGTGAACATAATTTCGATACCGGGATTTATTCCGAACCATCGTTGCCTGCCGATAAACTTGATCCGTTTTATTGTTCGCCCGAACAGTTGCAATCATTGATCGAAAAACACGAAGGAGACATCACAGCAACAGCCGCTTCATCATTCTTCGGTTTCGGAACCCAACTCGCCGAAGAGTTTTCCACACGCGCCAAAACGCAGCCAGTTGATATTGCGCTGAAAGAATTACTCGATGAAGCATTTATCGCCGAAACTTTTTCTGCATCAATTTATTCCTCAGCTCCAATAGCGGAATTGCGACGGGAAATCGGACGCGAAGAGTTTTCTATCACCTGTTCTTCCATCGAATTGCAGCACCTCCAGAATCGTCTGCGTACGAATTTTGAGTCCGTCAACAAAGCCGCTGATGCCGCACAAAATTTGATCGAAGCACGAAAACATTTTGTTCAGACGAAACAATCGTTGGCGACAGAACTTAATACGCGATTGAAAAAACAAACAACATTGCAAAGAAATTTTCTGCGGGAACAGGCTGGATTTTCGCGCTTTGAGGAACATCAGAAATTTGGCGAATTATTATTATCCAATCTACATCAGGCAATAAAATCAGGCTCTTCGTTCACTGTCACAGATTATTACGATCCTGAACAAGCTCAGCTTTCGATTCCGGCGAAAGAATTTTCAACCCCAAAAGAATTAGCCGAGCATTATTTTAAATCCGCCCGAAAAGCCAGACATGGCATCGAAACCATCAGCGCAAGACTGCCCGAAGTCGAAGCCAGCATTCAAAAAATCAATCAACAAATTGAACGACTGAAAAGTATTTTTACGTTTGAATTATTGAACGATTTCAAGGATGAGGTTGGAACAATTCAGCGCGGCGCAGCGCAAATCAAAACAAAGACTTCTACGTCAAAAGATAAACAAAAACCAATCAGTGGAGTCCGGCGATATCAATCAAGTGATGGCTATGAAATTTTAGTCGGACGCACCAGCAAAGATAATGACAACCTGACGCTGCGCGTCGCTAAATCTTTTGACCTGTGGTTTCACGCGGCTGATTATCCCGGCTCTCACGTGATCTTGCGTAACAAAAGCAAAGCGATTCCGATCCCTGTTCGCAGCATCACCGAGGCTGCGCAGCTTGCCGCGAAGTTTTCACAAGCGAATTTGAAAGGCGCAGGCGGTGCGAGAATCGGCGTCAATTATTGCGAGAAAAAATTCGTCACGAAACCAAAAGGATTCGGCGTAGGGCAAGTTCGATTGTCAGCATATAAAACAATCCTCGTCGAACCAATCGAAGCGGGTGAGCGAATACTGTAGTCCAATGCAGAAGCCCGCACGCAGTAGCCAGTGCGCTTCTCAAAATTCCGTAGTAGCTAACACACTTCTAATGCGAAGGCGCCCTTACTGCGTGCGGGCTTCTGCATTGGATGCTATTCAGCCAATTTCAACTTCGGCCTCGTCTTCAAAAATACCTCTCCCTGCCCGATGAATTTGCCTTCACAAGTAGCGACAACCACCGTGTATTTATAGGCTGTTTTCTTCACTTTACCTGCCAATGGGATTCCTGAAAAGCACGAACCGCCTTTTCCAGTCCTGAACGAGTATCCGCAAAACGGCGAGTCGTGCGCGTTCAGGCGAACTTCCAAATCTCCATCAACAGCTTTCCACTGAATTTCTTCGCGGGCTGACAGATGCAATGTGATTGGCTTCAATTGAAAAATCTTATGACTTTTACGAATTGCCCGACTGACTTTCACTTCGACTACGACAGGCTTCGTGTCTCTGGGTGGAGGAATAGGCAATTTACTGGATTTAATTTCTTCGAGATAGTGATTAACTTTTGCGTGTAATGCCATACGGGGATCTCCTTAATTATAGACGATCAAAAAGGACTTCTCTACGTGAAAAACGGCGATGGACGCGCACACGAGGATCAATCGGAATCGGGTCGCCTTCGGTCGGGGTAACAATAATTGAATACTTAAACGACGTGAAGGAACCAAATCGCGATGAGCCAATTTCGAGCGGTACGCCCGACCTGACGGCTCCGCTTTCGACACCAGAAGCGACAAAGCTATCTGTAAAAAATGGAGTTTCAGAATCAAAGAAGACTTCGATTCTTGAGACACCCGCGCCGCATTCCCATTGCAATTCGTCTTCGTCTTCTACGAATAAACGAGGAGGCGAAGTGTTTTCCAACACTGCGACCGGGTCATCATTTTGGTTAGTAGTTACGAGCACGAGCTGAGGCGCACCGTTATTTATGGACACAACAATTCGTTGCGGTTCCAGCATGATTTTTTCCTTTCGATAGTAGTTTAAGAGGTGTTCGGTGGTCAGTGATCGGTGGTCGGAAGAAATATTTCCGACCACCGATCCCGGGCCACCGTCTATTTTGCTTTTCGTTCGGAAGCGATTCTCTTTATTTCTGGATCGCTTCTCAATTCTTTCAAATCTGGCAAACTTAAAATTTCGTCTGATGATACACCGAGCGCCAGCGCCTGGCGAAAGCACTGCAATGATTGTTGGCGTTGACCCAATAAATGATAAATCAAAACTCCGGTGATTGGTACTTCGTCCCACTCCGGTTCGCGTTTCATGGCCAGCTCAAAATATTGTCTGGCTTCTTTTTCTTGACCGCCGATTTTGCTCAACCAATCTGCCATTAATAAAGCAGTTTCTGCGCTCTCCAAATCAAGTGAAGTAACTTTTTTCAATTTTGTAATGGCTGTTTCGTAGGCTTGTCCTGCTTCAGATTTTCGTCCATCAATCATCCGCAAGGCATCACCCAGGTTGCCATAAAACTGAGGATTGTCAGGAGCAAGTTCAATAGATTTTTGATATGCCTCGGCTGCTTGCGGAAAATTTTCATTCCAATAATTAACTGAACCAAGCCCGGCATAAGTATTAGCATTCGGCGCAATTTTTAGCGCTTCTTCATAATGAAATTTTGCTTGATCATAACGCTGTAATTTCAATAAAACGCTGCCGAGGTTGTTCAGATTTTTGACATTGCGCGGCAAGAGCTGTTTCAATCGAAGCCAATGATAAAGGGCTTGTTCGTAATTCTTTTGCCCGTAATAAAATGCTCCTGCTTCAGAATATCCCAACCAGAAATTCGGGTTTTTGCTGATTGCGGTTTGAAAGGTTGCCTTCGCTTCTTCCGGCTTGTTGGCGTATTCGTACGCCGAAGCCAGCCCAACAAATGACTCTAAATTATTCGGAGATTTTTCAATTGTACGTAGAAACGCAGCGATAGCTTGCGGTTCATTATTGTTGGCTAAGTGAATTTCGCCCAATGTTTGCTGGACTTCGACTAAGTCAGGATTTTTTAAATTCGCCGCATGAGAATAAATTAAGGCAGAATTGATCGAGTCTTTATCATTCGTCAACTTGAAACGAGCGAGGTATGCTCGCGCTTGCAATGCCTGAACTTCTGCGGCGTTCCCCGATTGTCCCAGCAATGCAATCGCATTATTAACGGATTCTAAGGTATGGGTATCGCGTAATATTTCCAGAGCTTTAAGATAACTATTGTAAGAGGCAATTGGCTGGGAAGATTTTTTTATTGCATCAGAATTCAATTTTCCTTTTAATTTTGCAGTCACTTCTGAAACGATTTGTTGTTGTGCAGCTTGCAGGTTTTCGGCTCTGGCAACTCCACTGAAGACGCCTTCGCCATTCGCGTTTTTCACTGCATATTCAATTTCTGCTGCGTCTGTCAATTTGCGAATTATTCCACTCAGAATCAAATTCGCACCAAGATTTTCGACTGCCCATTTTGCGTCTACGGCGTCATCGCTCTCGGCAATTTGAATATCGGAAAAATTACTGAGCGTACGCCGCAACGATTCGGCTAATCCCAGCGCAGTCAATTGATCGTCCTGCGAATTAGAATTTTGGACGGTAAAATTCATCACTGCCAATGTTTTTTCTGCAGGAATTACCGGAGCAACTTTTGATTTGAAAAAACTGTAGCCGAACAAGCTACCCAATAAAATCAAGGCTGTCACGGCAGCGACCTTTAAATTCTGCGAAATATTGCTGCCCGGTTTTGCCTTGAATGCCGCTTCAATAGACGCCGGATTGACCACACGTTCAGCTGCTTTTTTTCGGAGAGCTATTATTAGAAAATCACGGATGCTGGCTGGTGTTTCCTTCGGCAACAATTTCCAATTTGGCTCACGTCCTAGAATTGCCGCCATAGTTTCAGCATCCGTTTTTTCACGAAACGGATGTTCTCCACTAAGCGCTTCAAAAAGCATAACGCCGTATGACCACCAATCCGTAGCCGGAATGATATCATCGCCGCACACCTGTTCAGGACTCATATACGTCAGCGTCCCCATCATCACCCGATCTTTGGTGATCGTCCCTTGCGACGTGATTGCTCCTAAAAATTTTGTTTGGGGATCTTCAGATGTTGCTTCGCGTTCGGTAATTTTTGCCAACCCGAAATCCAGAATTTTCACATCACCTTCAGCCGTGATTTTTACATTCGAAGGTTTTAAATCACGATGAATTACCTGCGTTTTGTGCGCCGCGTTTAAGCCTGAAGCGAGCTGCGAAAAAATTGTAGCGGCTTCCGCGAGTGGCATTTTCCCCTGACTAAATCGTTCAGCCAACGTGATGCCGCTAATGTAATCCATCACTAAAAATCTGGGCTGATTTTGCTGTTCGCGATCAAAGTCAAAAAGCGTCGCGACGTTGGGATGATGCACCCGCGCCAGCATTTGGGCTTCGCGTTTGAATCGTTTGACGCGATCAGGATTCAATGCAAAATGCGGCGGCAAAATCTTCAGTGCGACTTCGCGATGGAGGTTTAAATCACGAGCAAGATAGACAGTTCCCATCCCGCCTGCGCCAATTGGCTTGTTTATTTCAAAATTGCCAATCCGCGTCCCGGATAAATCTTGTTGTTGCATTTGTGCGAGGTTGCGGGCGGCTGATTCTATCGCGGGAGTTTCAAGAAAATCATTGAGATTTTCTTCGTGGCTGAGCAGCGAAAAAACTTCATTTTGAAGAGCTACATCGTTTGTCGCTAAGCGAATAAATTGCTCTCGCTGACCTGCCGGAAGGTTAATTGCGGCCAGCAAAATCTGATCAACTTGTTCCCATTGTTGAGGGGTCATTTTTACTAAGTTCTCTAAATAAAAATCGTTTGGCAAATTTCCAATCGTCCATTACGGTGTCTTCGCTGACACCTAAAACAGTAGCAGATTCTTTCACGGTGAGCCCGCCAAAAAATTTCATCTCGACGACTTGCGCCTTCCGCGGAGCCACATCGCTCAGCAATACTAACGCATCATCCAACGCTGCATAATCCATCGCATCACTGCTCGCCGAAATCAATAGAGCATCTTCGAGCGAAACTTTTTGATATTCTCCGCCGCGTTTCAACTGATTTTTGGAACGGGCGTGATCCACTAAAATCCGGCGCATCGTCGTCGCGCAAACTGCTAAAAAATGGATGCGATCATTGAAGCTGACGGAATTTGAATCTACCAGTTTCGCATAGACTTCATGCACCAGCTCAGTCGTTTGCATCGAATGATCAACGCGTTCGCTGCGCATGTACGCGTGGGCGCGGCGATGCAATTCCTCATATACGAGAGGTATCAGCTCATTGAGTGCAGCTTTATCGCCGGAACTCCAAGCCTGTAATAATTGCGTGACTTCATGGGGAGGCTTCATAACTTTGTTAGTGACGTAACAAGTGAAGATTATACCACCGGCGATTCGTTGGAAAGCCCAAAACGACGCGCTGGGAGCGCCAGCATCCTGCTGGCCGCGTTTGGCAGCGAAACGAGGCAAACACGTCGTAGTGAGGAAATAATCTGAAGATTAAGTGAACTCCTCGCCACCTCACGCGAGCGGCGTTGCACGCGCTCGCGAAGCCAGCAGGATGCTGGCGCTCCCAGTCAACTACCAATCCAGTCGAACTATTTCATAAGGCAACAATTCGATGCTGTTATAAACCAAATTGGCTGGTTCAAATTGACTGCGAAAGTTTTCAGGTGCAGACATCGCAGTTTCGACATTCTGCGCATGCAAGCGACGTACTTGTGAAACCTGATTGATGCCATCCATTGTGACGGTTTGCGTTTCAGAAGTTAAATTTGAGAGCAACAGGGTTTGCCGTTCGCCGTGTTTGAGGAGCAATGCTTCGACCTTGAGAGCGTCGCCTGATTGCACCGCAAGAACTTCGCCACTTGCGAATTCAGCTACATCCGCCAGGACATGATAGAGCGGAAAAACCGCGCCTGGCAATGATGAAAATAGCTCTGGCAACGGCGACCCATTTTCTAATTCCATCACGCCGCACCAGCCCGTCGTTTCAAAACACGTGACGCTGGCGGCTTCACTTTCTGCGAGTCGTTTCACTGCGCCGAGTGTCCATCCCGCTGCAAATAAAGTCGCTTGTCGGGAATCAACATGCGATGGCAACTGATTAGGTAGGAGATTCATCACTGAACCCGTTGCGACTGCATTGAAGCGTGGCTTCAGTGTGATGGGCGAGACAACGACCGGCAGATTGCTGAAATATTGCTTGGCGCTGCGCACCGGATGCGGGATCGCTGTGAGCGCTTCAACTAACGAAAGATTGTCAAAAGCATGCGTCTGCGGGTTCATCGAAAAAGTCACGAAATCAATCAATGCAGCGGGTGGGCTTGGTTGATTGAGCTGATAAAAGTCCGCATTCGTACCACCGCCAATTGGCGCGCCAAAACCTTGCAAAAATTGTCGTGCTAGTTGTAACGAACGCGCCGAACTGGATTTCCCATCCGTATCAAATATTAACCAGCGAACAATTGGAGGCTGATTCTGCGTGAGAATGGCGACGAGCGAATGCAATTCCGCTTCAGCGTTGTCGCTGAGAAATAGTACGATTTCAAGTTTTGTATTAAGTCGCGAAGCTTCGTTGATGGCACGAGTAAGAAGTTGGTCAAATCCGCTTTCGGTCAGTTTTAAATCTACACGTAAATGTGCTGGCTTGAGCTTTGCCATCCGTTCGGTTTCACGCGTTGACATTTCGTAATTGGAAAGGCCGAAACCAATCGTCGGAAGGGTACAGCTTTGGCCAGTCCGAGTAAGAGCGATGCTTTTCGTGGCAGATTTTTCTATCGGCTGAATAATTTTTTCTGTCTCGCGTAGCCGCAATTCTACGGTTTGTGTGATGCGAGTTCCAGTGACAACTTCCAACGGAAAAGGAATTCGAAGCGGCGTGCAATACGTCTTGAAACTCGCATCAATCCAGTTACGCTGATCTTCCATTTCAAACAAGTCACCGCTCATCGAAACGTCTGCCCATAGGCCAGGAGTGACTTCGTGTGAGATGCTGCCGAGGTCGTGAATCGCTTTGATCGGTTGTTCTTTGGCGACTAACTGCGGAAATTCTGTCAAGTATTCTGAGCCATTCGCATATCGTACGCGACACGATTTTCCCGACAGTTCCGACGGATGAAGCACACAAAATCCAATGCGATTTCGCAGAAAAGTCGAACGCGCTTCCCCGTCAAACTTGAAGCGAATCGTGCCGTCGGAATCGCCGGTAATTTCTCCGCGCCAGACAAAATCAATTTCGCGCTCCCGATGTTGCGCTTCAAATAGAACGCGAAACGAATGCTCTTCCTGTTCAAAATCTAAAATTGAAATGACCGACGGAATCGTCTCCCAATTGCGATCACGGAGCGCAATATAAAGGCGCCGCAGAATTTCGTATTCGCCCCATTTGATATAGCGCAACCCGCCATTGTCATACAGCACCCGTAACGATCCGGCACGTAATTCACTTAGTTCAGTTAGTTGCATTTCATTCCCTTTCACGAGCGTCAGTTGACGGGTCTGATAGTACGCCGCTGTGAATGCCTTAGCTGTTTGTTGCGCAAACTATCGAGCAATACCGCGAGAAAAATAATTGCGCTCATCACCAGCGGATAAAGATATGGATCAGCATTCACGATCACCAACCCGTTTTCAATAGTTTGAATGAGCAGTGCTCCAAGCAATGTTCCCGGCAACACGGCTCCCCTGCCGCCGAACAAACTTGTGCCTCCGAGGACGGCGGCGGCGATGGCGGCAAATTCCCGTTGGCTGCCAAATGAAGGCGAGACCGCGCCGAGTTGCGCAATGGAAACCAATCCACCAATCGCCGCGCATAATCCGCTGATAACGTACACTGCAAATTTAATGCGCTCCACCTGAATGCCAGCTTTCCGCGCCGCATCTGCATCATTCCCCAGCGCGTAAATCTGCCTGCCGAATGAGGTACGTGTCAGGGTCACATGCGCGATTACAATTACAATTCCCAGCATCAGCACCGGAAATGGAATGCCTGCGATGCGTGCCGCGCCGATGCGCAACATGGATTCCGGCAAATTCATCGCGCGTGTTTCGGTGATCCACAATCCCAACCCTCTACAAAAATATAACGTTGCCAGCGTGACGATAAACGGGATGATACGGAGCCGTGTGATGAACAGCGCATTGATTGCGCCAAACAGAATTCCAGTCACCAAAATTACCGCGCAGGCCAACCACAACGGTTGTCCGCTCAGCACCATTTTTCCGGCTACGGCGGCGGAAACGAACATCACCGACCCGACTGATAAATCTATTCCGGCGGTCAAAAGGACAAAAGTCATCCCAGTCGCTACGATGGCGGTAGAGGCCGATTGGATCAAAATGTTGAGGAAGTTATTGCCCGCCAAAAATTGCGGCGATAGCATGCTGAAAACGACGAGCACGACAATGAACATCAACGGCGCGGCATAGCGCAATACGATCCCCGATAAATTGTTCCCAGTTTTTTCAATCACGAGTTTCACCTGATTGCAGAGCTGCACTGAGAATTTTTTCGCGGCTGAATTGACATCGATTAAAGCGCGCAGCAATTGCGCCTCGCTTCATCACAAGCATTCGATCACAGACGCTAATCAATTCCTCAATCTCTGAGGAAATGAACAAAATTCCTGTGCCCTGCTCCGCCAGTTGATTGATGATGCGATAAATTTCAGAACGTGCGCCAACGTCTACTCCGCGCGTCGGTTCATCCAGAATTAGCACGACAGGATTTCGCATCAGCCATTTTGCCAGCACGACTTTTTGTTGATTGCCGCCGCTTAAATTTCTGACGGGTTGAGTAAATTTTCCGCCGCCTTTGATCTGCACCGAAGCTGCCTTTTGATTGACGGCATCGTCTAATCGAGTTCGTTCAATCAATGCGCCCGAGGTGAATTCCGACAAAGCGGTCAGTGCGATATTGTCGTTGATGGCGGCGTCCATCATTAATCCTTCATCGCGCCGATTCTCAGTCAAAAAAGCCATCCCGCGCTGAATGCGTTCACGAGTAGAAAGCGAGCTGACTTCTTCGCCATCAATCGTAATTCTGCCGCTCCCGTATGGATCAAGACCGAACAGGGTACGGGCGAGTTCTGTTCGTCCGGCTCCCATTAATCCGCCGATGCCCAGAATTTCGCCGCGTTGCAAATTGAAATTAATGTCTTCGATCACGCCCGGTTGCGAGAGGTTGGCGACTTGCAAGACAGCCTCAGCCGCAGGCGTCGTGACGTGCGGAGGATAGAGATGATCCAAACTTCGACCGACCATCATCGTAATTAATCGCTCCGTCGTGAACTCTTCTTTTCGGCCTGTCCCGACTACTTCACCATCTCGCAGCACGAGCATTTCGTCGCACAAACGAAAGACATCCGGCAGCACATGCGAAATGTAAATCATCGCGATGCCCTGCGTTCGAAGCCGTTCGATCAACGCAAATAGTCTGTCCGTTTCGCGACTCGTCAACGAAGTCGTCGGCTCGTCAAAAATGACGATCCTGGCGTTTTGTCCGAGTGCGCGAGCAATTTCTACTAACTGCCGTTCGCCGGGTGAAAGATTCTCGACGAGCGTGTCAGACGAAATATTTAAATTAACCGCCTCAAGCAATTCCGCCGTCTTCGTCCGCATCAATTTGCGATCAATAAATTGAAATTTATTGATCGGGAACTTAGAAATAAAAAGATTTTCCGCAATGCTAAGATTCGTGAAAAGATTTAGTTCCTGATGAACAAATGCGACACCGTGTCGCGTCGCTTCCGCCGGAGTTTTGGGAATGTATTCTTCTCCGTTCAGCCGCATCACTCCACTGTCGGATGGTGTGACACCGCCCAGAATATTCATCAACGTAGATTTGCCCGCGCCGTTTTCCCCGACCAATCCGAGCACGCTCCCAGATGCGAGCGACAAATTGACATCGCGCAGGACAGGCACGCCAAAATAGCTTTTTCCGATTTGTGAACATTCCAACAAATAGCTCATCAATTTCCTAAAATTATCGCCAGCGCATTCGCCAGACATCCAGCAAAGCCGCCAGTAAAATCACGCTGCCCTTGATCATCATAATTGTGAAATGCGAATGCCCGGCCAGATTCAAACTGTTATCAATCAGCGTCAGGAAAAGTACGCCGTAAATTGTCCAGGCGACCTTGCCACGCCCTCCGAATAAACTCGCACCGCCGATGACTGCCGCGCCGATCACGTCCAGTAACAATCGCTGTCCCAGCACCGGCGAACCAGTCTCCAACCGCCCTGTATAAAGCACTGCTGCGACTGCTGCGCAAACCCCGCTGATGACATACGCCAGCGTCACCGTTTGCCTGACAGGTACTCCGGAAATTTCCGCCGCTCGTGCGTTGTGTCCGCAGGCATACAGCCACGCTCCTTGCAAACTGCGACTCAACAGGACGTGCAAAAATCCTACGATCAGAACCGTAACGATCAACGCATACGGAATAAAAAAAAGTGAACCTTTACCAATCGCATTGAACGCGGGCGGCAGGTTGTAAATTGTTTTGGATTTCGTCAGCCAGATCGCCAATCCGCTGAAAAACATCATCGTCGTCAATGTCACAATGAATGGCGGTAATTCCAATCGCGTAATCGCTGCACCATTCATCCAACCGATCGAAGCTCCCGTCAATAACATCGCAGCAATGCCAACTGGCACTGCCCACGCACTGCCGCCGAGCCAGCCCTGATCGCTGCTCATCAACTTAGCTCCCAGCACGCTGGTCAATGCCATGATCGAAGTTATCGAAAGATCAATGCCGCCCGTAATCAGAACAATGGTTAATCCTGTGGCAACAATTAACAGCGGGAGTAAGTTCGAAAAAATGTTACTGATATTGTTGGCAGATGTCAGTCCGGGCGTGAATGGAATTGATGCGAGAAACCAAATCAGGCATAAACCCAACACCTGATATTCAGCGGAGAATAAGGCGTTGAGCAAAGTTGTTGGGTGATTGAGTAACGTTTCAGTTTTCATTTTCCATCAATCATTTTTCATTTCACCTTTTTCGAAGCACTGCACTTAGCCAAAATCGCAATGACAATTGAAAAATTGAAATGGAAAATGTTATCTACTTGTTCACCTGCGCACCCCACGTTTTCGCGGACATTTCATTTATATTTCCCTGATGAATCACAAAGCCCGGATCGCGGATAACATCGGCGACAGTCTTTCCGGCTTTGAGATCAAGCACGGCCTGCACTGCGGCTTCGCTTTCGAAGTACACATTCTGCACTCCGTCCGCGTCCAGATAGCCGTCTTTCAGCATTTGATAGGCCGTCGCATCACCATCAAAACCGCCCATCAAGACGTGACCATCTTCGCCAATTTTTTTGTATTTGCCTGCGTTTTTAAGGGCGGAAATAATTGACGGGAAAAGAAAATCAGACGAACTAAAAATAAAATTGATGTCGGGATGCGCCTGCAATGCATTCGTCACGCCCGCCAGTGCCTTCTCCTGATTCCATTCCGTTGGAACGCGAGCCACGACTTCGATGATGTCGCTGTAACCTTTCACGGCTTCGTCAAATCCATCGCGCCGACCAATCGCATTGATGTCGCCAAGATCGCCCATCAGCAACAAGGCTTTGTATTTCTTGCCGGACTTTTTCGCCTGCTCGCACATGTACTGCACTGTAGCCTTAGTGATCTCAAAATTGTCGGCGACAATGGCAACAGATTTCGCATCGGTTTTATCGGCGGGGCGGTTATAAAGCACTATCGGAATGTTCGCCACATTCGCCGCTTTAATCATTGGAATAATTGTTTTGGCGTCTTTTGGAACGACGATAATGCCGTCCACACCACGGGCGATAAAATTGTTCACCTGTTCAAGCTGGCGATTCGCATCGCCGTCGGCGATGGCTTCCAGCATTGCGATGTCGCGCTTTTTCAATTCGGACTTGATCCCTTCAAAACCTGCCACCCAATATTCGGTTTGCAAAGTTTCGAATGACACACCAATCGTCTTTTGCTTTGGTGCACTGCTCTGATTACAGGCGGGCAACAGGCACAGTGATAAAAACAAAACTGTAATAATCTTTAGTTTCATGTGTTTCCCTTCAGCAATAGTGCAGACAAAAATCAGGCGGCAATGGAGCCATAAGTCCTGAGTTCCTCGTAGCGAGGATGGTTATGAATGAAAGTCGGGTGCAAATCCAAC
>JAYTCQ010000271.1:0-6509 GCA_043736395.1 Blastocatellia bacterium
ACTGACGATGACCTGCATGACGTATTGACCCGGCCTGAGATTGGCTCCGAGATCAATCGAACCACCAGCAAAAACGCGTTTTGTTTTGGCTGGTTGCGGGGTTGTTAAGGGAGCTTCTTTACCCACAAAAATTTGTTGCCCGTCGAGAAATAATTTTGCCTGTGTCGTCAAATTTGTACGATTACTCGGATCAAGTTTCGGGTTGTAAACGGCGTACCCGTAATTCATAATCATTCCACGTCGCATTCTTCGCAACGCTGGACTGGCCTGAACCAAGGCTTCGAGGTTACCGCCTTTTTCATACTCGCCACTCATTGAAATTCCAGAAATCGCAAGCTGATTTTTTCTGATGTCAGGAACTTCGATAAACTGTGAAGCGGAACCAACGCGCTGTGATTTTTCATCGCGGACTGCCAATCGTAATTGATAGGCGCCGGGGTTTTTAATCGGTACATCCAGCGCATACATAATTCCATCACGCATCGCAGCTTCATAATCTGTCCCTTTCACGCGCAATGTGTAGGAACGTCCGCCGCGATCAATGGGTAAGCCATTTTCATTATGCGTGGTCGCGGCGATGTCTACGTCTGTGAGGTAGTCGCCGTTTTCCTGCTTCGTAAAAGTTAAATCACGAGCATTAACATGAATCATTGTGCGGACAAGTTGCTTCTCATGATCGCCTGTGAACATTGAGATCATGTTGACTTCGACGCCACTGGAATTAAACGGCGAAGCGAGTGCCGCTTTGATTTGTTGTTCTCTGGTTTCAAGCGGCTTCTTGATTTCTTCGTCAGAAATTCCAAAAAATCCGGTGCGCGAACGGACGCGAAGTTTTGAATTTTTCACGACGACTTGCAGCTTATGAAACGTCCGACGTCCCAGTTCATTGAACGTCGAATCGTCCGGCACATAACCGATCAAATAATATCCACGCTGATCGTCAACGACTCTTTGAATTCCTTGCGCAATATTGTTGTTATCGTGAAAGAAAAATCCACCGGTTTGGCTTGCCAGATAATTCAGACCATCTTGGGTGCGGAAATTATCATATGTAAGTTGTTTCTTACGTTCCACAATAGTTTTTGAAGACGCAGCTGCAGCCGCTTGCGAATTATTGCCGTTTACACCTTGCGCATTCAACACGTCAAATGTTGCTGAAGTATCGTCGTTCGCATTAATTCCCAGTGTTTGCAACCCTCGCGTGTCCATCGTGTAGATAACAACCGATGCGCGGTTTGCCATTTCGGTTAAATTTCGTAGAGCATTGAAAATATCAACACTGCTGTTATCAACCGTATTGCGGCTACCCATAATTCCACCAACACTGGGAAAAATCGGAATTCCGTCTGAAAGTAATACGACAGATTTTCTACCTGGTAATTCCTGCAAGCCCTCAATTACATATCGAATTGCACCAATGGTTCCTGTTGAAGAAATTTGTTCACGCGAATTTGAAAATTGACCATCAGCCGTACCGTTGGTCATGACACCATCAACTCTGATATTGACAGTGTTTGGATATGGCGAAGAACTTGCGGCTGACGCTCTCACTGCGTCCATTGAGCTGCGACCTCCCATTGGTTCGAATGCGCTAACTCCGTTTCGTCCGAAGGGGTACCACTGAATGCGATCAATCGCCGCGTGTAATAATCGTTTATTATTCGTGAAGCGTTGTGATGCTCCGCTGCCTGCGCTGCTGCGGATGATGGCGACTAAATCACCTGGCTGCATTTGTTGGTCTACAAATTTATGCAGCGCATTGCGCGTGAAGACCATGCTTTCAAAGGACAACCCTAAGTCATCGGCGATCAACGCTAGAGTGCGCCTGACTTCTTCGGGTTTGATCATGGCGGTGGGAACTGGTGGAGCACCAATTTTCGAAGGCGCGGCTTTTGCCTCAGCTTTGACAGGTTTTGGCGTTTCAGGTTGTAATGAAATATAAGAAAAATTTGTGATGGTTTGTTCTTTGCCGTCTTCTAAAATTTTAAAATCTTCTGCTTTGAGGTCTGTCACTTGCTTGCCGTCTTTGTCCACAGCAACGGCATCAATCTGAATCAGGCGCGTCGAGATGCGGACGACTTCTTCCGGCGCTGCTGGTTCCTGTTTCGGTTGAGGTTTTTGTTGAGGGTCTGCCGGGACAGGCAAAGTTTGCGCAAAGCTCAACGGAGTAAACACGAGTGATCCAATGAGCACAAAAGTGAGAACGGAAAGAAGAGACTTTTGCATTACAAACCTCCAATAAAATTTTTCGGAAAATGCAACGACTGAACTCAAGAGCAGAACGCTCAAATGCAGGCAAAGTATAGCAATGAAACACATTACTGCATAGCGAATAGTCACCAATATAAGAGATTTGCGTTAGAATGACATTCCTGATTCTTGGTAGGTTTAAAATGAAAAAAATAAGCGAAGGCACTATCGTCCGTTCGCCGGGGCTGGTAAGAATTTAAAGAATATGAAACAACTTCTATCCCTCGCATTTGTCTTTAGTTTTTTGACCACAACTAATTTTGCACAGATTTTAATCTTGCCTTCGCGAACAGGAAATCTGGTCAGAGTTGATTATCCAGATGCAACTGTCAGCAACGCGCAACGTTGGGATTACGATGCGAAAGTAACGCAGCGTTCCACTGCCAAATACACGGATGATGCGCTGGAAAAAGCAGTTTCCGGCCAGGTCATTCTCAGCGCTGTGTTCAGCGCGGAAGGCAAAGTCAAAGATATTACTGTCATCAAAGGCTTGCCTGATGGCTTAACGGAATCCGCGATTCAGGCAGCTAAAAAAATAAGCTTTGCTCCTGCCATCAAAAGTTCAAAACCAATTTCTATTAATGTCAGATTGGAATACAGCTTTGAGCATCCGGGGTTGGAAGCCAAAAAAATTAAGGGTTATTTATCCAAAGAACAGCCGTGGTTGAGCAACGATTCCTTAATTAATCTTACGAATCGGCTGGCACAGATCAGCGGAATCAGTTATTACGAGGTAATGCAATTTGCTCCAGAATTTATCAAGCCCGGGATTAATTTATTATCGGCGGCGGAGCGGCAGGAATATCTTGAATTGATTGCGACAGTGACGAAATCTTTGCCGGCAGCAGAGCAGGAAACATTGCGTCAATTTCCTTTTTTATCAGGAAAAGAAATTGCCTTTGAAGATCGTCAGAAAAGTGATGCGGCCTTTCGCAAAGGATGGGAAAACTTACCAAATCAACAGCAAAAACGCTGGCAGGAATTACACGATGCCGTAGTGGAATTGGGATTATTCAAACGACGGGCGATCAAAAAATAAAAGCTCAAAACTAATGAAATGAATATTATTTGGGAGCAGCAATTTCGGGATGCTGATTCAAAAAATTGCGAGCAATTGCGGCTGGGTCTTGATGTTCGACATCGGCGGCATAATTCATTTGTCGCATTTCTTTTTCAGAAACCTGCCCCGCCAATCTTTCAATTGCGGCTTTCAATTGTGGCATCTTTTGTAACGCTTCCTTGCGAATAATTGGTACGGCCTGATAGGGCGGAAAATATTTGCGATCATCTTCGAGCATCAATAAATCAAGCTTATCAATTAACCCGTTCGTCGAATCGCCCGCAATGAAATCAAGCTGCCCCTCTGCCAAAGCGCGATACGTCAAAGCCAAATTCATTGCTTTGGGAGCCGCGGCAAAACGTAATCCATAAGCCTGAACCAAACCACGATAACCATCTTCACGATCAAGAAATGCCGGGCCAAAACCTGCCTGCCATTTTGAAGTATAGGCTGACGCTTCTGAAATCGTCCGGAGTCCTAATTTGCGCGCATCTGCTCCTCTGACCAAAATTGCAAACGTATTATTGAACCCTAATGGCGGCAGCATGACGCGACCCGTTGCTGCGTAACTTTCCGACACGCGCCGTAAAATTTCATTTGAATCATTAATGATTGGTTGTTTAAAAACCGTCGTGAAAGCCGTCCCGGTGTATTCCACATAAGCGTCAATTTCACCCGAATTGATGGCTGTTTCGCAAATTAGCGTATCTCCCAGATCAAGCTTGCGAACGACTTTCAGTGAGGTGTTGCGCTCAATGGTTTGCGCTATTAATTCGCCGAGAATAAATTGTTCAGTGAAGCCTTTACCACCAATCACGATCAGATTTTCTTTGCTCTCATTACCAAATCGCAGGGCTACGATCATCGTCAAGGCGATGGCAACCGCTGCGGAGGCAATTATCAAAATGGTTTTTTTGGCTTGTCTGCGTTCAGGAGCCAGGTTTTTTGCTAAAGCGCCAAGCAAAAAATCTGCGCCCAAGGCCAGCAAGGCGGCAGGAATCGCCCCGGCTAAAATCACTACGTTGTCGATGGAAGCAATGCCGCGAAAAATGTATTCGCCTAATCCTCCAGCGCCAATTCCCGCGGCAATTGTGGCTGTCCCAACGCCCACCACGGTCGCGACGCGAATGCCAGCAAAGATGGAGTTCAGCGCCAATGGCAATTCAACCTGAAAGAGCAATTGCCAATCGTTCATGCCCAGCGCCAGCGCCGCTTCACGAACTACGGGATCAATTCCGCGAATGCCGCTTAACGTGGTTTGGATGACAGGTAACAGCGCATACAAAATCAAAACAATTAGCGCGGTCTTCACTCCGATTCCCCCGATTAACGGCAATGGAATCAAAAAACCGAACATCGCCAAACTAGGAATTGTTTGCACTATGCTGGCAAAACCGAGCAACGTTTGACCAAGTTTTTTATAGCGCGAAGCGATGATGCCAAACGGGATTCCGAGGATCACTGCCACACCTGTTGAGAGAATTACCAACAATAAATGCTGAGTGAATGCCGCGAGAAATTCAGTTTGATGATTGAGCCAGAATTCGATCAGACGCATGTAAAAATTTCAAATTCACGAGTTGAGATTTGAGTTATCAGAAAAAGAAATGCCGGATAAAGCACTGAGAAAAATTTTGACTTCGGCATGCTCAGATTTCAAGATTTGCTGTGGTGTCTCCAACGCTGCTAATTTGCCATTTGCCAACACGCCAATTTTTGTGCCGAGCGCAAAGGCCTCATTCATATCGTGTGTAACCAGCACAATTGTTTTGCGAAGTTGCGTTTGGATGTTTTGAAATTCACGATGCAATTCGACGCGTGTCAAAGGATCAAGCGCTCCAAATGGTTCATCCATCAAAAGGATTGGCGGATCAGCAGCCAGCGCGCGCGCGACGCCGACGCGTTGCCGCTGACCGCCTGATAATTCGCGCGGAAAGCGTTCTCGAAAAGTCTTTGGTGCTAGTCCTACCAATTCCATCATTTCTTCAACCCGATGATCAATTTTGATTGTATTCCAATTTTCCAGTTTGGGCACGATCCCAATATTTTGGGCTACGTTCAAGTGCGGGAACAATCCGACCTCCTGCAAAATGTATCCGACACGACGCCGCAAATTGATCGCCTCCCATTCATTCGTGGCGCGACCATCCACGCGTACTACGCCGGCTTCCGGTACGAGCAGGCGATTAATGAGTTTGAGAATCGTAGATTTTCCCATGCCACTGCGCCCGACCAGTGCCAGCGTTTCGCCGGACTCAATTGTCAGTGAAAAATCATCCAGCACAGGAGCACCACTGGCATAGCGGTAAGAAACCTTATCAAATTCAATTACTACACTCATAAAAAGAAAAAGCTAAGCGCGAGACTTTGTTCCCGCACTTAGCCATTAGTATTTCGCTCTTTGTCAATTATTGCCAGGATGATGGCGGCGGAGGCGGCGGTTCATATCCTCCATAATTTGGTGGTGGCGGTGGTGTATAAGACTCATTCGATGCCATCCCGTCAATCCCAAAACAATCACGATAAGCGCAGGTGACAATTGCAATAAATAAAGGAAAAGTGATGAGTAATCCCACACAACAGGCAATTGCACCCAGCACGACAATGAGGCCACAAACAATAGCAAAGAGAGCAAAGGAAAACAGATTTTGCTGTGTCACATCAATGCTGGCTTTGATGGCATCCATGGCGCTGAGATTACGATCAACGATTAACGGATAGGTGAAAAATACTAAACCGGCAACGAGCAGGCCTGGAATAATACATAACAGAATACCAATGAAAGTCATGATTCCGATCAAGACTGTAGCGATTAGTGCTTGAACGTAATATTGAGTGCCGGAAAATAAATCGCCAACAGCGATTTGCCCTCCGCGCATCTGTTTCAGTGCGGCACTGTACATTCCCGTATAAATCAGCGCCAAAGCTGCCCATCCGACAATCATTTCTAAAAGTCGCATGATCATTGATGAACCAAAAACTAGAGCTGAAAGACCATCGTTAGTATTTGATCGGGTCGAAGCGAATTCCAGAAGCCCCCCGAAAATATAAAACGGCAGTTGAGAAATGAAGTAAACGGCACCTGCTACCAGTGTGATTAATATCCAATTTCCCAGTTGTTTATTAATCATCTCCCAGCCTTGCCCAATCCAATCCCATTGGACATTCACATTTCTTGGTTGTTGCATATGGGTATCTC
>JAYTCQ010000272.1:0-19153 GCA_043736395.1 Blastocatellia bacterium
ATCACAGATTCAGCCGAAACAATTTTATTTCCCGGCGCAACTAAATCCGGCTTCACAAGATTATCAAATTGCTTGGTGCCATCGCTGGTAACTGTAAAACTTCGCGTGGCTCCACGTGAGCTGAAGTGATTGACAGTGTCATCACTTCGATAGCCTGTTTGATGAGTATTGACTGAGCCAACAGTAATCACAGAAGGATCATTAGCGGGCGAAGTAACGCTTCCATAAACTTCTTTGCCGTCGGCAGAAAGACCATAATTTCCAGCTGCTACCACCACTGTTAAGCCTCCCGCAGTTGCGCGGCGAACCGCCCTGCACAAAGGGTCAACTGTCCACGATTCATTGGAAGGCGCGCCAAGGCTAAGATTGATAACGCGGATTTTTTTGTCGGTGTCATCCTTGTGATAAAGCACCCAATCAATGCCCATGATGGCATCGGCGACACGACCATTACCATTGTCGTCTAATACTTTCACATCAATGATGTTGGCATTCGGAGCGACTCCCGTTGATTCCAGCGAAGTCGAATTCTTCACTCCGCGTCCGGCGGCAATATTTGCCACAAATGTCCCATGACCATAGTTGTCAGGATTTGTAGCCGTGGAAGCAACAACAGCGTCTGCGACCAAAGCACTTGTTAGCTTGGTATTGGTATTGGTAGACGAAAGAGACGTTAGATTATAGCCAGAAGTTAACGATGAAGACGCGTAGACTGCCGAACGAACATTCAGCATAGTGACAGCTGCCTTCACTCTGGAATATCCCGAAGCATTCAGCACTGATTTATGATTTTTCACAACCCCAGAATCAAGCACCGCAATTCCAATTCCTGTTCCATCAACACCAGAAAAAGTATTTTTGGAGGAGTTATAGGTACGCAAATTCGACAACCCTGTCACCGTTTCAAGATGACTTGCTGTTTGCTGTGTGGTGTGATCACAGGTGATGCGCTCAACCTCACAAAGCTGAGCAATTCTTACAATTTTATCAAGCGGGATATTTGCCAGCAAACCGTCAATGGAGCGAAATGAATAAATCGGCGTTCCACCTTCTTTGGTAATTTCATTACTTACTATTTTTGCCGCCTTGTTGCTGGTCGTTTGTACGATTACTTGAACACTATTTGAATTCAAATCGTAATAATTACTGGGGTTTGTACCATTCAAAACGGCTATAACAGAAGATGATAATTTCTTCATCGCTTCAGCATCGCTGCCTTGGCAGGTCGAAATTGAAATAGTTTCCGCACTTGCGATTGAATAAGAACTCTGTGGAAAAACTCCACAGATCATTGCTGAGATAAGAACCAAGACTGTGCCCTGCTTAAATTGGTGTTGTAGCCTCAATAACATCGGCATCCTAACTAAACTCTTCATCATCTCATTTCCTCTGGTTATAAGCCGCAAAGAATCTTTTTAGCTTGACCTGAAATGAAACCTCGCACCAGATTGTCCTTTTGTTCCAGAACACTAGTTTAGGTCTCTTCGGGAGGCTCAGTTCGCCATCCCAACTTATGACTTAGGCTTGTGAGCACTTGCCAGTTCCAACTTTCGTATAAAACCAGCTATTATCGGAAAACACTTTTACTCAAATAACTTTCTTAAAATTAACAACGACTAATCAATGGCAATAGACATACCAGTGCAAAAAGTAGTGCTTAAGTTAATCTTGCAAAGCACAGCGCATAATGAACTTAATTACACTTTCGCTTTTGTCTGTTATTTGTATTACGGCTTTCCGTGACACGAATCATTCAGGCTGAAAGAATTTCTTAGTTTTTAAGAGGAAAAAAATTGGAAGGATTTACACTTTTTGCCATCAGCAACTTACATTTTATGGCATCTGAGAGGGGAAAGGGATGAAGAAAAAGTGCTGAGTGCTGAGAAACGAGTATCCTTTTATTCAGCACTCAGCACTTTCTCCTCATCCCTTTCTTCCTAGCCTTTTACTCGTTCGATTTCAGCGCCGACTGCGCATAATTTTTCTTCAATCTTTTCGTAGCCGCGATCAATGTGATAGACGCGATCAATCCAGGTTTCACCCTCAGCGGCTAATGCTGCGAGCACTAACGAAGCTGAAGCTCGCAAATCTGACGCGATTAATTTCGCTCCCGTCAGCGGAGATTTACCGTGGATAACCACTTGCCGTCCGTTCACTTTGAGATTCGCGCCTAAACGTTGCAGCTCGCTCGCATGCATAAAGCGATTTTCAAAAATATTTTCGGTCACACAGCATTCGCCCTCAGCCTGCGTCATTAAAGCCATATACTGCGCCTGCATATCCGTTGGAAAACCAGGATAAACTTCCGTCGTTGCATCTTTTGCGCGGAGCTTTTCTGAAGCTTTTACGCGCAAAGATGAAGGAGATACCTGCTCAATAATGACGCCCACATCCTTCAGTTTTTCAATGACTGAAATCAAATGCGACGGATTACAATCCGTAATTTCAAGTTCTCCATGGGTCATCGCTGCCGCAATAATCAGCGTTCCGGTTTCGATTCGATCAGGAATAATCGGATGATCTGCTCCGCCCAATTTCGCTACGCCTTCAATTGTCAAAGTTGAAGTATTCAGTCCTTCAATCTTCGCACCCATTTTAATCAGCAGTTCCGCCAGATCAGTAATTTCAGGTTCACAGGCAGCATTAATTAATCGCGTAGTCCCTTCGGCTAATGTCGCCGCCATTAAAATATTTTCCGTTCCACCCACAGTCACAGTTTCAAAAACAATATCAGCTCCGTGCAAACGCTCAGCATTCGCGTGAATCACGCCGTTATGCATTTCGATCTTCGCACCCATTTTTTCGAGCGCTTTCAAATGCAAATCAATTGGACGCGAACCAATTGCGCAACCGCCCGGCAAGCTGACGCGAGCTTCGCCGAAACGCGCAACGAGAGGTCCTAACACTAAAACCGAAGCGCGCATTGTTTTGACTAACTCGTATGGAGCTTCGCGCGAATCCACAGTTGCGGCACTGATGCAATGCGTGCGAAGTTCAGGAACCAATACGGTACACCCCAAATCCTCCAACAACCGACGCATGGTGATCAGGTCTCGAACGTATGGGACGTTGCGCAAAGTCACGGCTTCAGCCGTCAATAAAGTTGCCGCCAGACAAGGTAAAGCTGAATTTTTTGCGCCGCTGACCGCGACCGTTCCACGTAACGGTTTGCCGCCTACAATACGAAATTTATCCATAAAAAATACTTGCTTAAAATTTTCAGGTCTTTTCTAATTATGATTCAGATGACCTGCGCATTCAATCACGTCTTGAATTGACACGCAATCACTCGGCAGGTATGTTTCTGCTTAGTCAATCATTAGCTTAGTCAATCATTAATTGAATGCTTTCAAAACTATTATATTTATGAACTCAAATCAGGCTACGCAAGAATTACTAAACGCAATGAATGATGTCTTATCCATGGAATACGGCGCAGTTATTCAATACGCTCAACATAACTTTTTAGTCAGTGGACAAGACCGCATGCAATACGCTCCCTTCTTTGATGCCAACAGCAAAGAAGCTCATCTCCATGCGCTCAATCTCGGTAATAAAATCATCGGACTCGGTGGTATCCCTACCACTAATATTACTCCCGTCCAACAAGCTACGGATCTGCGCGAAATGCTTTTGCAGGATTTAGAAATGGAACGAAACGCCCTCGCTGCCTACGTCAAAGTGTGGGAACTGGCAGAAAATAATCAGCTGCTCAGATTCTGGGTCGAAGATATTATCCGCCTGGAACAACTCCACGTTGAAGAATTAGAACGAATGACCGCCAGTCGTTCGATAAATGGCAACTAAAGTCGCAGCTAATACCTGAACATTTCCACCTCACCAGCCAGATATTTCTCCGGCGTCATTTGAAATTGAAAACTGTTTTCATTTAACTTGACACCCAAAAAACTTCCGGTTATCATTTTCCCACTTTATTGAAAACGATTTTCAAAATCAAGTACTCACAAGAGAAGGAGTTCCTATATGCGCAATTTATCCATACGAAATAAGAAAAAAGAAAAGTGCTGCAAGAACTACAAGAAAAAAGGACGTGCTTGTAAAAAATGCCCTTTATTTTGTTAAGACATAATGAAGAAAGCCCTTGATGCTCGAACATCAAAGGCTTTTGGTTGCAATCATCCAATCCGTTCTACCGTCATGGGCAATATGCGGGAATCATCCTAGCATATGAACGCGTCTTTACGCTCAGGAGTTTCCACTATGTTTCCACGCATTTTCAGCACGATTTGTGCCGACCTTTTTATTGTCCTACTTTTTACGTCCCTTACCCTCGCGCAATCGGTTATCAATTCCGGCGCGTTGGTCGGCACCGTCCGCGACCAAACCGGTGCAGGCATTGCAGGCGCAACCGTCAAAGTGCGTCGTGTCAGTTCCGGCTTCGAGCGCAGCGCGACAACAGACGCTTCCGGCAATTATCGCGTGGAAGGTTTACAGCCGAGTGAATATTTGGTCAGTGCCGTGACGGACGGGTTTTCTGTCGCGTCGCAGCAGGTGTCGTTCGAGGCCAGCGGACGCACCATAAACTTCATGCTGCGGCCCGGCAGTTTGACCGAAAACGTCAGCGTCATCACGACGGAAATTGCGATGACGCCGGAGGAGTTGCAGCGCATTCCCGGTTCGGTCGAAGTGCTGGATCGGCATACGCTCGACATCGCGCGCCCATTTACCTTCAATGAAGCTTTGCGCAAATTCACAGGCGTGTACGTCCGTGACGAAGAGGGCTTTGGCTTGCGGCCTTCAATCAGCATTCGCGGCCTCGACCCGAATCGTTCGGCGAAGGTCTTATTGCTGGAAGACGGTGTGCCGCTCGGACACGCGCCGTATGGCGATACCGATGCGTATTACCATCCGCCGATTGAACGTTATAACGGCATCGAAATCCTGAAAGGCTCCGGGCAAATTGCGCACGGGCCGAACACGTTGGGCGGATTGTTGAATTACCTGACGCCCGCGCCGCCAGTTGACGGTGTACATGGTTCCGTGACGCTGACGGGCGGCAATCGACGGTACTTCAACGGCTTTGGCAGCATCGGCGCGAGTTTTGGCGAAGGCGCGGGACGTACGGGCGTGCTGGTGGATTTCCTGCACAAACGCGGCGCAGGCGCGCGCGAAAACATGTTCTCGAAGCTCAATGACGTGCTCTTCAAAAGCGTCACGCAACTCGACAAAGATGCACGGCAATCATTGTCGTTCAAGGCCAATTACTACGGCGAAAATTCTAATATGACGTATTCCGGGTTGACGGAAGCGGAGTTCGCCGCCAATCCGCGCTTCAATCCGTTCAAGAACGATTTCTTTTATGGCGACCGTTGGGGCGGTTCGCTGCTTTATTCAAACGCCATTAATGGCCGCGCCGTATTCACGACAGCGCTGTATGCGACGAACTTTCAGCGCGATTGGTGGCGGCAATCGTCCAATTCCGATCAGCGTCCGAATCGGCGCGGCAACAACGGCTGCAACGGGCTGGCGGAATTAAATACTCTGTGCGGCAACGAAGGACGCTTGCGTAACTACAACACAGTTGGAATTGATCCGCGCTTGAAAGTTTCGAGTCGCGCGGGCGAAACCGATTTCGGTTTCCGCTATCATCACGAAACGCAAAACCGCGTGCAGCTTAACAACAACACGCTTGGCCCGAATGGACGCGGCGGCGTGGCGAGCGAAGACAATCAGCGTCAGAATTCCGCTGTCGCTGGCTATGTGCAGCATCGCTTTCTGTTCGGCAAATTCGCCGTCACGCCGGGCGTGCGCATCGAACACGTCAACATCGAACGCACCAACCAACTCGTCACGCCGTTCGTGGTCGGCAAGACCGACGCGACACAATTCATTCCCGGCATCGGCGTTGCCTACAGTCCGAAAGATAATGTGACGTTTTTCGCGGGCGCGCATCGTGGCTTCGCGCCGCCGCGTCCGGCGGACATCATCAGCGGCACAGGCGGCGTGGTCGAACTTGATCCCGAACTGTCGTGGAATTACGAGGTCGGCGTGCGCTCGCTGCCGGTGAAAGGCTTGCGGCTGGACGCGGCATTCTTCCGCCTGGATTATGAAAATCAGATCGTTCCCGCAAACCTGTCGGGCGGCGTTGGTTCGACGTTGACGAGCGCGGGCGCAACGTTGCATCAAGGCTTTGAATTTGCGGGGCGTGTGGATACCGGCACACTTGCCAATTCGCCGCACAACTTTTACATGCGCGTCGCGCTGACGTTTATCCCAACAGCCGAGTATCGCGGAGCCACGCGGTTTTCCAATGTCAGCGGCTTCGCTACGACCAGCATCATCGGCAGGCGGCTGATTTATTCGCCGGAACGCCTGACCAATTTGAACTTCGGGTATTCGCATCCGACGGGCATTGATGCGTTGCTGGAGTATGTTTATGTGAGCAAACAATTCGGTGATGACTTGAACACAGTCACGCCGACCGCGAACGGACAGCGCGGCTTGATTCCAGGCTATGGCGTCTGGAATGCGACGCTCAATTATCGCATCGGCGGGTTTGAGCGGTTTGTGCCGACGGTTTTCGTCACGACAAAAAACCTGACCGACGACACTTTTATCGTAGATCGGCGGCGCGGGATTATGCCGGGTATGCCGCGTCTGCTGCAGGCCGGAGTGAAATTCAGTTTTTAGTCTTCTATCACGATCCAACGCAGATACGCCATTTTCATTCACAATAGATCACGGCACAGGCAGCGAGCCACAAAAACGGGAAACGCTCATGCTGGATCGTAAAACAGGTGAGGTAACAAAATGGGAGCCGTTTTCGAGCCTGACTGCCGGAAGGCAAATTCGATCTTTCCTCCGCTTTACGCATACGGGCGAAGTCGGTGGCTTTATTGGTCAAACTATTGCGGGCATCGTTTCACTGGGTGCGATCTTCTTGGTTTGGACAGGTTTCGCATTGTCGTGGAGAAGGCTGCGAGCCTGGCAAGGACGGCGAGCTAAAACAGTCATAACAGGAACAGCTACAGCTGAAGTTTAGCCTTATCACCATAAACTCCCGCAAAAAAGCCTCTGCTGAAGTTTCAGCAAAGGCTTTTTACCAGTGACGAAAATAGTTTTCCAATTTGCTAATTACTGTCTTTCACGCAGCGAAACCCTAAGGCATCCGTTTTCGACTCCGGTTGGTTGTAACCACGATACGTGGTCTTCGCACGATCACTCACAGTTGAAAAGGCTCCGCCGCGAATCACTTTGCCGGAGCTAATGACAAGATTCGGATCACGGTAGCTGGTCACATCACTCAACGTCCATTCCCACACATTACCGGCCATATCTTGAAGTCCTGACACCGTCGCACCGACTTCATAACTACCAACTGCCACGGGCTGATTGCGATTCGCTTCCTTTGTGTTGGAGGCGTTCTCCAGCCATTTTTTTCCCCAGGGATAAAGCTGGCTATCGTTAGAACGTGCCGCAAATTCCCATTCAGATTCAGTCGGAAGGCGCTTCCCTGCCCATTTTGCATAGGCGTTCGCATCATCCCAGCTCACATTAACAACGGGATAATTGGCTATTTCATTTGAAAATTTCCCGTTCTTCCAATGCGGTGGAGCAGCATATTTCGTCGCTTTGATAAATGCGCTGTAGGCAGCATTCGTCACCTCGGTTCGATCCATAAAAAATGACTGAACTGTCACTTGATGAGCTGGAGAAGCAATTTCTGTTTCTGGATCGTTGTCTTCACCCATCATAAAAGTTCCGCCAGGTACATAAACCATCCCTTCAATTTCGGGCGAAGTATGGGATGGCTCCGATACTTGCTTACTCGGCGCCGGAGCCAATACAGGTAAAGAATTTTTCGCCGTTGGAGTCGCTGGAACTTTAAAAAATAGATCACGAATCTTATAGCCTGAAACAATTAATCCGGCGAAAAGTAGAATCGAGCCAATCAAAAAAATGATTAATTTCACCAGAAATTTATCTACGGGAGGTTGCGTTCCGCCACGGGCTTTTTTCGACGGTCGCACGGATTGGACAGGTTTATTTTCAACTGGAGCGGGCACCTGTTCTGCGACTTTGACCGGATTTATTTTTTCTTGAGGAGGCTCAACTGGGTGAATTACCGGAGCTTTTAACAATGGCGCTGTGACTACTGATTTCGGTTCATCCACTTGAATGAATTCTTTCTGTGGCACTGGCGCAGCTGTTGTTTTTTCAGTGACGACTTCGTATGTTTTCTCTTTTTGCAAATCATAAACCGTAATGGACGGTTCAAATTTTCTGACGTCAGTCTCAAAACTTTTTTCGTAATGATCGTCCCCGCCTTCGTTGATGAACATTCGCCCAACAACTTCATTTTCAGTCATCATTGGGGCAGAAAACATTGGATCATCCGAACGGACTTCAAATTCATCACTTGAAAATGACGTTTCCTTGAATTCATCTTCCTGGCGTGGTTGGACACGCATGAGGGTAGGTTCGAGAAACCGATCCTGAAGCGGTAAAGACGGTGCGCTAAAAGTCGTCACCGGATAATTTTTTAAAGCTTGAAAACTGACGGAGAGAGGAGCGATGACTTCAATCAATCCTTGCTTGCGAATAATGCCGCAGGTGCGACAGTACAACCACGTATTGCGCCAGGAATCACCACAATTTGAGCAGTTTCCCACCGGAGATTCCTGCAACTTGAAACCGCGTTTTAAACCACAATTACTGCATCGGCTCAGGGTTGACTCTTCGCGAGTCCCACAATAAGTACAATGTTCAAAATTACGATTTTGGGTCGCAACGGCTAGATAAGCTGGTGCGCCACAATGGGCACACGAATCACTGTGAACAGCAATTTCACTATTACACGCGGGGCACTTCATAAACCTAACTCTCCTGGTCAACACACCAAACTTTTCGGTAGTAATAAAATCTTCAACGCAATATTTTTTGTTATCGAACTTAGATCACTCGCCTGCCGCTAAACAGGTGGGGGAATGCACATCTGTTACTTTTTGTATGCAGCCATCATAATCGCTCACAGGTAATTCACGCAAGGTTCCAGAGGAATTCAACCCATCCTTCAAAACAAAAACGCCAGAGGATGAATAAAATCCAGCTCCCTCGCGTTTGTTGCGGCGTATTTTTCGCAGCTTGTGATCTAAATTTTTCCGTCTTACTCAGCGCACGGCTGAATTAATCATGTACCGTTCAGCCTCGGCCTTCCCAGCCAATTTGTTTCAACTTGCCGTCCTCAACAATGACGGGAACGGTTGGGTCACCGTTTGAAAAAGTAAACATTTCTGCCCGAAAATCACGGTTATCCTGAGCATTTTTCTCAGTGAAAGAGATTCCATTTTCACTGTACCAATTCTTGGCTTTGGCACAGTGCGGGCAGCCGGGTTTGGTGTACATTACGACGTTGTTCATTAGCTTACCTATTCTCAATTGCCACATATTCCACCGAAGGCATGGTTCCGGTGTAATCCGCACGCGGACGGATCAGGCGATTGTTTTGTAATTGCTCCATGACATGTGCTGTCCAGCCTGAAATTCGACTAATCGCAAAAATCGGTGTAAACAAATCAACCGTAATTCCAAGCATGTAATATGTCGAAGCTGAGTAAAAATCCACATTCGCGCGAATCTGTTTCCCTTTGCGATCCATTTCGGCAATCACTAACTCTTCGATGCGCTTGGACATCGCGAACCATTTCGGATTCCCCTGACGCTCAGCCGTCGCTTCTGACATCTGGCGTAGATGCGTGGCACGCGGGTCTTCTGTATGATAAACGCGATGCCCGAAGCCCATAATTTTCTGCCCCGTCGCAAACATATTGGCGACATGCGCGTCAACTTTTTCAGGGTCATCAATTTCAATCAACATCTTCATCACGGCTTCGTTCGCTCCGCCGTGCAGTGGCCCGGCTAAAGTTCCAATCGCGGAAGTGATCGCGGAATACATATCCGTCAAAGTCGCAACGGTCACACGCGCCGCAAAAGTCGAAGCATTGAATTCATGATCGGCATGCAGAATTAAAGCAATATCCAAAGCCTTTGTTTCAACTTCGCTGGGTTCTGTGCCGTTTAGCAACCACAGAAAATTTCCGGCTAAACTTAAATTTGTCTTAGGTTCTAATGGCTCCAAGCCCTGACGAATCCGATGAAAAGCCGCGATGACCGCACCAATTTGCGAAGTCACGCGCACGGACTTTCGCCAGTTGGCTTCGATAGAATTATCATTGCGGTCAGGATCATATAAACCCAGCGCAGAAACTGCCGTGCGCAGAGCGTCCATAGGCTTGGCGTCTTTCGGAAAAGATTTCAGCAAGCTAACAATTTCCGCTGGAATCGCGCGTTCGGCGACAAGTTTCGCTCGTAAATCGTCCAGTTCTGCTTGATTTGGTAATTTGCCGTACCATAACAAATAAATGACTTCTTCAAAATTCGATTTTTCGGCTAAATCGTGAATGTTATACCCACCATAGGCGAGAATTCCCTTTTCACCATCAATGAAACAGATGCGGCTGGGAGCCGCGACGACGTCTTGCAATCCGGCAGTGGAGGCTGTTGTTTGACTCATAATGTTAATGTCCAAGCTTTCCCGAAAAATATTGCGTGCTGGTTGGGGGAGCGTATCTCACCTTGCTGGTAATCGTAGTAGAAATGATAAAACCAGTTTCAAGAGTGGGATAAAAGAGACGCTCACGGGGTAAAGCCAAAGATAGCAAACGCAAATCCGCGCTGTCAATTATTAACTGGGAGCGCCAGCATCTTGCTGGCTTTTTGCGAGCGCAGCGATGCAAACGCGCGTGGCAAAGAAATATGCTGAAGAAGAATTGATCCTCCCGCCACATCACGCGAACAACGTTACACGCGCTCGCGAAGCCAGCAGGATGCTGGCGCTCCCAGTCTCATCACTGCAAAAACTGATTGAATTTTCGCTCCCGCCCAATCGTCGTATTTGGCCCGTGACCAGGAACCACAATCGTTTCCTCCGGCAACGTCACAACTCGTGTTTTCAACGAATCAATGATCTGATCGTAATCGCCGCCCCACAAATCCGTCCGCCCGATGCTCCCAAAAAATAAGGTATCGCCCGCAAAAAGCCGCTCCGCTGTCGGCGTATGAAAACACAAACTCCCTGGCGTATGACCCGGTGTATGCAAAGCCTCAAGTTTTATTTCACCTGTCCCGATTTCGTCGCCGTGCTCAAAATACCCATCAATTTCCGTAGCCTCCGGCGTATTGATCCCCAACAACCGCGCCTGCATCGGCATCGCTTCATACAAAAATTCATCTCCGCGATGCAAATATACCGGCGCACCCGTCGCGTCTTTTAAAAGCTTAAAGCCTCCGACGTGATCAATATGCCCGTGCGTAGCGATAATAAATTTTGCCGTCAGGTTATGCTTTTTCAAGCGTTCAAGCACGACATCAATGTCATCCCCCGGATCAATCACAATCGCTTCGCGCGTTTGCTCAGAACCGAAAATCGTACAGTTGCATTGTAATAATCCGACGGGAAATGTTTCGATAATCATAATTAATTCGTGAAAAGTAGACGGTAGACAGAAGACCGTAGTTGATTGCCATATCGTCAATACTTAGAAAATGCGTTTATATTAAAGCGGTTTGTAAATGAGCGCACCGACACCAGTCATTATCCATTGTGCATTGCAGTAATTGTGAATTGTTAAGCAGGAAAGACTGCTTTTTTTTCTGGCAAATAATTGAAAAATGAACAATTGCGAATGACCAATGATTCGTGACCTGGTCGCATCCAATTGAAAACTGCCATAAGACAAATCACCTCATTTTTTTCGTATAGCAGCGACGACGCGCTTGACGAATTCGGCTTCATTGCCTGCGTGCCAGCGCCACACGACAACTAAATCTTGTTTGGGCAAAATCGTTACTGTGTTACTGCCCGCGCCACGCGCACCGAATGCGGTCGTCGGCAAGCCGGGATAATTTTTCCCTTGCGTATTCAACCACCACAAATAACCGTAATCCGGGCCGTTCTTGCTCGGCGTAATGGCAGCTTTGACATACGCGGGCGGCAGCATTTGTTTGCCATTCCATTGCCCATTGCGCAGCCACAAATAGCCAAAGCGCGCCAAATCCCAAGCGTTGATCCACATGCCACCGCCCCAGCGCGTACCACCGCTGACCGAGGCCATCCGCTTGCTGTCAATTTCAATGTAGCTGTTGTGATACGGAACCCATTTCCACGAATGCGATGCGCCGATCACGTTCATCACGTCGTCGCGGAACACATCGGGCAACGGCTTATTGAAGAGGCGCAGTAACGACAGCCCAAAGCGATTAACGCGTACGTCGTTGTATTCATAAAACGTTCCCGGTCGTTGCAACGCGCGTGGCTTACGTTCGCCTGCACCAAACGCGACGCGCCCGACGAAGTCATGTTTTTTGCCCCACATTTCGCCTTCCCATTCTGACTCTTGTTGCAAGTGCATCTGCCAAGTCACCTGCGCGTTCTGAGGCGAATCGTAGCCGCCATCTTTGATCAATTTGGCGACAGGGTCATCCAGATTCGTGAGCTTACCGTCGCGCACAGCAAGTGCGGCAATTGTCGAGAGCATGCTTTTGGCGGCAGAATACGTCGGATCAACGGCAGATGTTTCGCCGAATTCAGCAACCACATATCCCTTGTAAATCACAACGCCGTTGGTGTGCGCACGCTCCGTGGGAATAGAACCTAACAAGGAACCAAATGTGCTCTCTTGATCAGAGAAATCCATCGCCCGTTCCGTCTCGTGTGACTGAGCGAATTTGATGGCGGATTCCAGCGCGGCAGCGTCCATCCCTAATTCCGCAGGCTTTTTCTTAGCCCACGTTCCTGCCGGAGGGAAGTATGGTTTGGCTTGTGCGTGGAGCGCGACAGGCAAAGCTAAAAGAAAAAGGCAAATGGCTATGCGAAAAATATTTGTCGCCATAAAAATTTCGGTAATGTGTTGTGCGGCTATGCCGTCTGATGTGCGGAATGGCTCCGCCTTTCCGCAGAAATGGTGATCTCCGCTTGGGCTACGCCCGTTTGTCTGTTTATGGAAGAAAATATTTCGAGATGAATCACAGCCTTGCTGCGCCAATGAACGGGCGTAGCCCGGAAAGAGAAGACAAGCGCCCGGAAAGGCGGAGCCATTCCGCACATCAGGCGGCGCAGCCGCAGACAAGGCAACACCATTCTGCACATCGGGCGGCAGAGCCGCAGAAATTGCCCCAGAAAATTTATAGCAAAAAATGTTGTGTTTCATTTTGTTCGTTTCTTCAAGCTGATCAAATTTGCAAATAACCGATACGCACCTTCAACTCCCGCAGGCAACTGGCGATAAAACGCATAACCCGCATACACCCAAGTCCCTTTGCCGTATTCCGCGTACATCATACCGCCCTTTTGCAGCGGCTGTTCGCGGTCGTGTGATTCAAGCAACGGTTTGTAACGCGCATCCCATTCGCCCCACCATTTGGAGCCGCGCTCTTCGACCCATCCGTCAAAATCTTTTTCAGAAATTTTGTTCGGAAAATTCAAGATGGGGTTTGCCGCATCAAGGATCGTGACTTTGGAATTTTCTTCGGAAACTTCTTCCGGATTGCGTCCCATTTTATATGGGTATGGGCCGTACGCCGCTTCGTCAAATTCCGGCGTTTGATATTGCCAAATCACATTGCCGCCACGTTCGCAGTATTCGAGCAGAAGTTTGTTGTACGCCTTCAAATCGTCGCGCACAGCCGAAGCGCGGATGCCGATGACTACGGCATCGAATTGTTCGAGATTTCCTGTCGCCAATTCATTTGCGCCGAGCATCGAAACTTTGACGCCCATTTGTGCGAGCGCTTCAGGAACTTTATCGCCGACGCCCATCACGTAGCCAATGTGCAAATTCGGCGCAACCTGAACGTCTACACCACGAATTTCCATCGTCGCGTTGCGGTACAAATGCCTCGGTTCCAAATCACGATGCGCGATCACTTCGTAGCCTTCAGTGTATTCTTTGCCGTTATATTCAGCCACCGCTTGAATCTTGTAATCCTGATTCGCGGCGATTTTCGGAATGGCTACTGTGAAGGTGAAATTACTTTTTTCACCTTCACGTGCGAAGCTGAAATTTTGTTCTCCTGGAGTCACGATCCAACCTTCCGGCACACGCAATTTTACTTTGCCATCAGCTTTATTTTTGGCATTGCTGGAGACGCTGACGTTGACGGTAGCTTCGGATTTTGCGGCGTTGAGCGCGACGATTCCTACGCGTGGCGTCATTTGGATATTGATGGCGGGAGCGATGGTGAGCAGGCGACGTTGTTCACCGAAGGGGCTTGCAATGAATATGGTCTGAACGGGAATAATTATCTTGAAAACTATATTGTTAACCAAATAGCGAAATTGCCCTACTATTGCAGGTTTAGCAAATGGCAATCCAAAATTTTCACGAGTGCGAAGATTAAGTGTATGCTCGCGAATCTCATCCATTCGCCCAATATATGGTTTGGAGTAGTGCGCCTGTTCGAAAACAGTGATTTTTTGGTTCCAATGAAGCAGATGATTACCGTTCGCATAACCATCCTGCTTGGCTACACCTATTGGGCGAAATGTATTATCCGACACTGTAATCCCTGGACCTACTTCAATAATTTTCACCGTACTTGGATTAACCACCGACAACGTATAACTAAATTCTTGCCCCGGAATCGCTACGGCAAAAGTTTCGCGGAGACGCGTAAATCCTGCATTTGGAGTCTGAGTCGTAGGATCAACTGTTATCTCAGTAAAAAGACCCAATACTTCCTTCATTGCTTCATCAAATTCACGTTCTTTAGCTTCAAGAATGAAGCGTAGATGAATTTTCGTTTGGGAATTTGAGACTTTAATCTTATCGATGGCTTTTTGAATATTCCGCATCCCCGAAGCCAATTCTTCCGCAATCGTCCAAGGCTCCATGGCGTTGAATTTACTCACTGCAATCTCGACCGCATTCGCCGCTTCATTCAATTCCGGTCGCAGATCAATTTCGTTTTGATACTGCTTCGCCAAGCCTGTCAGCGTCGTATCAATCCCATCAAAAATACTTTTTTCATTTTCGACTTTTGGGATCGCGCTTTCGACTAATTGCAGCGTCGAGAAAAAATCTCCTGCGGGAATTTTTGGTTGTCCCATCGCTTGTGAACGGTGCATGCCGTAGCCTTCGCTGCCGATTTGCCGAAACGATTTTCCGAGCAGCGGATCGTATTCGCCGGTATTAATTTTAAGCGTCGAAGCCTCATTGCCGCGCGTAATTAAATACATTTTTTTGACCTGCCACGGAGTGCCTGTGTCAGGAAACATTTTCGGATCGGCAGCGGCTTTGAATACTTCATAGCTCAACATTCCCGCTGCCTGATGGTTGCCGTGTCCGTCGCGGGCTTTGCCGTGAAATCTGGAAATGATGATGTCGGGTTTGTACGTGCGTACGGCGAACACCATATCGCGCAGCACATTTTCTTTGCCCCAATGCTCCAGCGTTTCGTCGAGGCGTTTTGAGTAGCCAAAATCCGCCATCCGCGTGAACATTAAATCTGCACCGTAATAACGACACGCTGCGAGAAATTCTTCGGTGCGCAGAATGCCGAGTGCGTCGTATTGTTCAGGGCCAATTAAATTCGCTCCGCCTTCGCCGCGCGTGAGTGAAAGGATTCCTGTACGCGCACCTTCGTGACGAGCAACCCACGTCACAAGCCCCGCGTCTTCGTCATCAGGATGCGCCTGCGTGAACATCACAGTTGCGGTCGTACGCAATTTTTGCAGCGCTTGCCAAGCTGCGGCGGAGCCTTGATTGTAGGGGATTTCCTGCACTTGGGCGAGAGTTGAAATTGAAAAGCTTGTAAGAAAAATTGCTGCAATAAGAATTGGAATAATTGATTTTCTGAGCATTGATTATTCCCCTGCGGATCAGAAATTGCTTGATGAATTGCCACGAGTTTTAACTCGTGGAAGACGGTATGTTCAGATAAGGCTTGAGCCGAATTTATGAAAATTTCTTTTTCCGAATTGCTTTAGCTGAAGCGATTCGGAGTTAATTATTTATTCTTTGATATTCGGCGAAAGCCCTGTTTTGTTGCCTTCACAGTGCCACGCGCTACAGCAGCGTGGCACTTTATAACACAAAATCTTTCAAAATTATTTCGGGAAGCCTGGCTCATTTTTAATTTTTTCAATCTGCGAAAGATGCCGGGTTTCGTGCTTGCCGACGAATAAAATCCATTGATAAAAATTGATCTCGCCAAAGAACGGATGCGGGAATTTTACGCCGCTGTAATCGAAATCTCCCGCTTGCGAAACCGCATCAATCAAAGCCTTTCGAGATTGTTGCAATGATGTAATCAATTCATTTTTTTCAATTCCAAATTGCGGCAGGACGCGTTCCGGCGCAGGCATTTTTGTTGTTACAACTTCGAGTTGAAATTCATCAAGACTTTTCACCCACGAACCTTCTGTCTCGGGCGTCAAACCAGCTTCGGCGGCTTTCGCCATCAGCATCGAATACAGTCGCGGCAATCCTTTTTCGACGACTTGCAAATGGCTTAAGACTTCGCCGATTGACCACGAATCGGGACTCGGTTTGAAATCTAGTTGTGCCTGCGAAAAACTGTTTGCAGCCGCGTAAACATTGGCTCTGGCGGCTTCGATCTCGTTTAGGACTTCTTGTACTTTTGGGTTCATAATTTTTGTATAGAGTTACGCGTTGACGCGTGTACGTCTTTTGGAAAACTCGTACACGCGTCAACGAGTAACTCTGAACTATCTGTATAATAAATATTTTTTCCGCATCTGCGCGAATTTCCTCTCGCCGAAAATCCACGTATCCGTAATGTCTTTCAAACTCGCTCCGGCTTCGATTTGGCGACGCAGTTCCAGCGTTCCCGCGATTACGTCAAACGGTACACGATCCACTTCGTATTCATACGGCGGAGCTTTCCAGCAGAATTGGTTTGGATATAAATCGAAAAATGCTTTGATGATCGCAATGCCCGTAATCACTGGTTTGAATTTCTGCCGCGAAGTCACATGAATTTGCACGCCGTGGCAAATCTGACCCACAAATTTTTGGAAAGTAGGTAAAAAACTGTGCGGTCGAAAATAGACTTCAGGCAAATTCAGTTCGTTCAGATAATGCGCTACGTCGTACGAATCAGCGTACGGCGCACCCACCAATTCAAACGGGCGCGTAGTTCCCCGCCCTTCGCTGATCATCGTGCCTTCTAAAAAAACTGTGCCGGGATATACAACCGTCGCGTCCACCGTTGGCAAATTTGGCGAAGGGATAATCCATGGCGCGCCGGATTCTTCAAAATAATCATCGCGGCTGTAATTGCGCATCGGGACAACTTCGAGGTTGCAGCCGATGCCGAATTCTTCGTTGAAAAGCAGCGCTAATTCAGCGACTGTCATTCCGTGACGCATCGGAATCGGGAACAATCCGACAAAGGATTCGTGACCATTTTCGAGAATATTTCCTTCGACTTCTTTGCCGCCGATGGGGTTTGGACGATCCAGCACAATGATCTTTTTTCCGGCATCATGCGCCGCGACCATCGCGAGCGCCATTGTGTAAATAAAGGTGTAAACGCGCGTTCCGACATCCTGGACATCGAAAACCAACACGTCTACATCGCGCAACATTTCTGCGGTGGGAATTCGGGTTTTGCCGTAAAGCGAATACGCCATCACGCCTGTGCGTTTATCCCGAAAGCCTTCCCACTCGATCATGTTGTCCTGCGTCTCGCCGCGAATTCCGTGCTGCGGGCCATACAAAGCCTTCAGCTCAAATGAAGGGTGCAAGTGAAATAAATCAGCCGCGTGCTGCCATTTGTGATTCACCGTCGTCGGATTACAAATCAGCCCGACGCGCTGGTCACGCAATAAATCTAATTTTTCTTCAAGCAGGACTTCCAACCCCAGCTTGATTTTATTCATCTTCATAAGTGAGAAATTGCGGCGACGACTTTTACCAATCCGAGCCGACTAATGCTATGCTTTACTTCACCCTTCTTTTTTCCGGGAACGTTATGAAATTTTTCTATACTTTATTTTTCTTGTTCGTCCTTGTCGGCTCCAGTGTCGCGCAAACTGAGATTCCGAATCAACCTCTGAGCGTACAAAATCTGAATCTCATGCTGCGCCGCAGCGTCGGACGCGACATGACTGAAGCCGATGTCATCGCGCGAATTCAACGCTTTGGCATTGATTTTGAACCAACTCCGGAAATCATGGGACGCTTCCGATTCAATGGTGCGCATCCTTCATTGCTCAATGCCATCCGCCGCGAAGGAATAAAAGTACTGAACGACAACAACGGTAAAGTTACCACCATTGTCAAAATTAAAGATCCGATCATCGAAGAAGTTCGCAAAAAGGTCAAAGACTACGTTGACGAATTGCCGGATTTTATTTGTTCGCAGGAAGTCGAACGCTTCGTCGATACGGACGGTTCCGGTTCGTGGCAGCGCGGCGATAATTTGGTTTTTGAGCTGACCTACAATCGAAAACAGGAAACCTATAAAATGGTTCGTGTGAACGGAATGCCCGCCGACAAACTGCAAAAAATTGTCGGTGGAGCTTCTTCTGCTGGAGAATTTGCTTCGACGCTGGATAATTTGTTTGATCCCGCGACGAAAACGGAATTCATTCCTGCTGGCAAAGAAAAGCTCGGCACGCATCAAACGTTGATTTACGATTATCACATCAAACAACAAAATTCTGCTTTGAGTGTGGCGCTCAATAACGATCCGCCGTTCATCGCGGCGCACAGCGGCAGCATCTGGATTGATGCGGATTCAAAATATGTTTTGCGCATTGAACAGGCTGTCGAAGACCCGCCCGCACAGTACCGCACCTTCAGCGGCGATAAAATTATTGATTACGAGATGGTCAAAATTAAAGGCTTGGACACCGAAGTTTTGTTGCCTATCAAAGCCGAAGTTTCCATGCTGAATCGTGCGCAAAAAGGTTATTCGCGCAATGTGATCCGCTTTAAGTTTTATCGGAAATTTGAATCTGACGTGAAGGTTTTGCTGGATGATGACAATGCTAAACCGGAACCGAAACCCGAAAAGCCTCCGCAGAAATAAAATGCAGAAGCCCGCACGCAGTAAGGGCGCCAGTACATTTGAAGCGAATTATTCAGAAACTGCGGGATTTTGCATG